>NZ_JAOQNH010000002.1:457500-757500 GCF_025961205.1 Azospirillum fermentarium | reverse complement strand
CAAGCGCGCCGCCTGCCCCGCCAGGGCCGGGCCAAGCTCGATGCTGTCCACCGCCAGCCGGTCCAGCGACAGCGACACCGGCAGGCCGGGCAGCAGCGGCCCCGGTTCGGACGGCGGTGCGGGTTCCGGCTGGGCGGGGGCGGCGACGGGCGCGCGGTCCACGGCGATGCGGGCGGCCTCCACCCCGGTGATCCGCACCCGGCGCGACAGCAGGGCCGCAGGGGCGAGGTCCAGCCGCACCCGCTCCAGCACCAGCCACACCCCCTGGGCGTCGGACACGGCGATGCGGGCGGCGGTGACGCCGACGGGGGAAACGGTCAAGCCCTCGATGTCCAGCCCCTGGCCGGGACCGGAGGCCGCCGTCTCCACCGTGGCTTCCAGCCATGCCCGGCCCGGCGGGCTGGACAGCCACGCCACGCCGGCCCCGGCGGCAACGACGATCAGCAGCACCAGCCCCGCCAGTGCCCACAGCACCCACCGCAAACCCTTCAACGCCCAGTCCTTTCCATCCCGTCCTCCTCCTCATGTAGCCATGAGGACGCCGGTTGCCCACCCTGAAAGGGTGACAACCGGCGTTCGTCAGGACCGGGGGATCATGCCTGGGCGGCGGGGTCCATGGGAAGCACGCGAACGGTACGGCCCGCCGCCGCCAGCGCGTTGGCCACCGCCGGGCCGATGGGCGGCACCCCCGGTTCGCCGACACCGCTGGGCGGGGCGGCGGAGGGAACCACGTGCACCTCCACCCGCGGCATCTCGCCGATGCGCAGCACGCGGTAGGTGTCGAAGTTCCCCTGGTCCACCACGCCGTCGGTCAGCGTGATCTTGGAATGCAGCACCGCCCCCAGGCCGAAGCCGATGCCGCCCTCCATCTGGGCGCGGATCTGGTCGGGGTTGACCGCCACGCCGCAATCCACCGCGCACACCACCCGTTCGACGCGGAAGCCGCCGCGGCTGTCCACGGCGATTTCCGCCACCTCCGCCACCACGGTGCCGAAGGATTCATGGACCGCCACACCGCGGAACCGCCCCTGGGGCAGCGGCTGGCCCCAGCCGGCCTTTTCCGCCGCCAGATCCAGCACCGCCCGGTGGCGCGGGTGATCGGCCAGCAGCGCGCGGCGGTAGGCCACCGGGTCGGCCTTGGCCGCCGCCGCCAACTGGTCGATCATGGCTTCCATGGCAAAGGCGGTGTGGGTGTGCCCCACCGACCGCCACCACAGCACCGGCACCCCCGCCTTCACCGAGGTCAGTTCCACCGTCATGTTGGGAATGGCGTAGGGCGTGTCGGCCACCCCCTCCACCGAGGTGGGATCGACGCCGTTCTTCATCATGGCTTCGAACGGTCCCCCGGCCAGGATCGACTGGCCGGTGATGCGGTGCTGCCACGCCACCGGTTTGCCGGCGGCATCCACCCCTGCCTTCACCGTGTGCAGGAACATGGGCCGGTAGCGGCCCCCGGCCATGTCGTCGGCGCGGGTCCACAGCACCTTGACCGGGGCGCGCCAGCCGATGGCCTTGGCGCATTCCACCGCTTCGACGATCACGTCGGAATCCGGCGTGGCCCGGCGCCCGAAGCCGCCGCCGGTCATCATGACGTGCAGCGTCACCTTGTCCGGCGTCACCCCGGCGATGGACGCGGCGGTGGCCTGATAGATGTCGGGCATCTGGTGACCGCCCCACACCTCCAGCACGCCGTTCTCCATACGGGCCACGGCGTCCAGCGGCTCCAGGGCCGCGTGGGCGAGGTAGGGGAACTCGAAGCTGGCCTCCACGGTCTTCGCGGCCTTGGCCATGGCCCCGCCGGCATCGCCCCGCTGGGCGGCCACGGCGGTGGGCGGCTGGGTGGTCAGGCGCTTGAACTCCGCCATCAGCGCCGCCGAGCCGCGGGATTCCGCCGTGTCCAGGTTCCAATCGACTTTCAGCGCCTCGCGGCCCTTGATGGCGGCCCAGGTGTGTTCGGCGATCACCGCCACCCCGCGGGAGATGGCAACCACATCCACCACCCCCTTGACCGCCTTGGCCGCCGTGGCGTCGAATGACCGCACCGTGCCGCCGAACCGCGGCGGGTGCGCCACCACCGCCGTCAGCATCCCCGGCAGCGTGACGTCGATGGTGTAGGTCTGGCGGCCCGTGGATTTGGCCGCACTGTCCACCCGGCGGAAGGTCTCCGACCCGATGACGGTCCAATCCCTGGGCGCCTTCAACGGCACGTCCGCCGGCACCGGCAGTTTGGCCGCGGCCTCGGCAAAGGCGCCGAACGTCCCCTGCTTGCCCGAGCGGTGGGACAGGATGCCCCGCTCCACCGTGATCTCGGCGGCGGGCACGGCCCAGGCGCGGGCCGCGGCCTCCACCAGCATGGCGCGCGCGGTGGCGCCGGCCCGGCGGTAGCGGTCGAAGGACGACATCATGCCGGTGGACCCGCCGGTCCCCTGCATCGCTCCGCCCCAGGCCAGATTGCCGTAAAGCGCGGTGTTGCCCGCCGCCCCCTCCACCCGGATCTGCGCCGGGTCGGCGCCCAGCTCCTCGGTCACCAGGGCGGCAAGGCCGCTGTAGATGCCCTGCCCCATGTCCATATGGGCGGACAGCACGGTGACCGTGCCGTCGGGGGCCACCCGCAGATAGGCGTCGAAAGGCGCCGGCACCCCGCCCGTGGCGGCGGAGGCCGCGGGGGCGGCCAGGGCCGGCAGCCCCAGCGTCAGCCCCGCCCCGGCAACGCCGGACAGGACCAGGAAGCCGCGGCGCGACAGGGCTGTGCGCGCAGGCGCGGGCTTGGCCGTCATGGACGACAGAAAGCGCATGGGATCAGCCCTCCAGCGTGCGGGACGCGGCATGGATGCCGGCGCGGATGCGCTGATACGTGGCGCAGCGGCACAGGTTGCCGTCCATGGCGGCGTCGATGTCGGCGTCGGTGGGTTTGGGCGTGGTGGTCAGCAGCGCCACCGCCGCCATCACCTGCCCGGACTGACAGTACCCGCACTGGGGCACGTCCAGGGCGGTCCAGGCCCTGGTCACCGCGTCCGCCACCCGGCCCGACGGGCCGTCGCCCGTCAAACCTTCGATGGTCACCACCGCCTGGCCTTCCACCATGCTGACGGGGGTGATGCAGGCGCGGATGGGCTGGCCGCCCAGATGGACGGTGCAGGCGCCGCACTGGCCGGCACCACAGCCGAACTTGGTGCCGGTCAGGCCGATCAGGTCGCGCAGAACCCACAGCAGGGGCATGTCGGGATCGGCGTCGATCTCGTACGCGCGATCATTCACAGTCAGTTTCATCGGGGGCCACTCCGTGAAGGGGGGGATGGCTGGGGGGAAAACGGCACGGGCGCTCGCTTGGGACGGCACCGCCCGCACCGGCCATCACGGGATGTTCCAGGGACGAAGCGAAAAGATAGAGGGACGGACGGGGCGGACCATGGGACGCCCACCCCGCCGTGCATTATTTTCGTGGTCTGGTTGCGCGTCAGAACTGCGGTTCGTTGCGCAGCGAGGCCATGTCGATGACGAACCGGTACTTGACGTCGTTCTTCACCAGCCGGTCATAGGCGCCGTTCACCCCCTGGATGGGGATGATCTCCACGTCGCTGACGATGCCGTGCTCGGCGCAGAAGTCGATCATCTCCTGGGTTTCGGCCATGCCGCCGATGGCCGATCCCGCCACCGACTTGCGCCCCATGATCAGCGCGGCCCCCGATACCGGCGGCTCCAGCCCGGTCAGCACCCCCACCAGCGCCATGGTGCGGTCCCGCTTGAGCAGGCGCAGATAGGGGTTGAGGTCGTGGGGCACCGGAACCGTGTTGAGCAGGAAATCGAAGCTGCCGGCGTGGGCGGCCATGGCGTCGGCGTCGCGGGACAGCAGCACCGCGTCCGCCCCCAGCCGTTCGGCGTCTTCCGCCTTGCCGGGAGAGGTGGTGATCATCACCACGTGCGCGCCGAGCGCCTTGGCGAACTTGATGCCCATGTGGCCCAGCCCGCCCAGCCCGATCACGCCCACCTTCTGCCCCGGCCCCACCTTCCAGTGGCGCAGGGGGGAATACGTGGTGATGCCGGCGCACAGCAGCGGGGCCGCGGCCTTCAGGTCCATGGTGCCGGGGATCTTCACCACGAAGCGTTCCTCGACCACGATCTGGTCGGAATAGCCGCCGAAGGTCAGCGCCCCGTTCCGGTCACGGTCGTTGTAGGTCAGGGTCGCCCCGTTCTCGCAATACTGCTCCAGCCCCTCCAGGCAGGCGGGGCAGGTGCGGCAGGAATCGACCATGCAGCCGACGCCGGCATGGTCGCCGGGCTTCAGCTTGGTCACCGCCTCCCCCACCCGCACCACGCGGCCGATGATCTCGTGCCCCGGCACCATGGGATAGACGGAATTGCCCCAGTCGTTGTGGATCTGATGCAGGTCGGAATGGCAGATGCCGCTGTACAGGATTTCGATCTGCACGTCGTGCGGCCCCGGATCGCGGCGTTCGAAACGGAACGGCACCAGCGGAGAGGCGGCATCGTGCGCGGCGTAGCCCTTGGCCTCGATCATCAAACGAACCCTTTTTTCGAAAAGGAATGTCACACCCACGCCGGCAAACGCCGTGGCAGTGGTACGGGTGTGATGATCGGGCCTGCGCGGCGCCAGCACAAATCATCATTCCGAGATGCGTTGTTGAGTGTGGCTCAACAATCGGCTCCGGCCGTCCCGCCCATCAGGCCGGTATCAGAACGCCTGCCCCAGGCTGAGGTAAAGCTGCCAGCGGGCATCCCCCGATTGCGGGTTGAGGGGGAAGCCCACGTCCACCCGCAGCGGCCCGAAATCGGTGTAATAGCGCACGCCAAGCCCCGCCCCCACCCGCAAGGGCGTGGAGAAATCGGGGAAGGCGCTGTCGAACACGCCGCCGGCATCGACGAACGGCACCAGACCGATGGTGTCGGTGATCTTGTAGCGCACCTCCAGCCCCATTTCGGCCAGCGACCGCCCGCCGGTGGGCTTGTCGGCGGCATCCCGCGGCCCCGCCTTCTGGAAGGCGAAACCCCGCACCGACCCGCCGCCGCCGGTGTAGAACCGCTTGTGCGGCGGGATGGCGGCGAGGTTGGCGCCGGTGATGCTGCCCAGCGACAGCCGCCCGGCCAGCACCGCATCATCGCTCAGGCCCCAATAGGCGGTCCCCGTGGCCCGCGTCTCCACGAACGAACTTTTGGTGTCGCCGCCCATGGGGAACCACGGGGTCAGGCCCGCGGTCAGCCGGTACCCCTCCGTCGGGTTGAGCAGGTCGTTGGAGGCGTCGTACTTCATCCCCAGCGGCACGCCGAACAGGGCGCTCTGCACCTGCCCGTCCGTCACCGTCAGCCGGGCGCGTTCCGACGTCAGCCCGGCGGAGACGGTCAGCCGTTCGCTCAAGGGCCGCTCCACCACGCCCGACAGGATCACCGCATCGCGGCTATAGGCGGGCGGGTTGTCGGTCACCGCGGTGAACGACAGCACCAGCGACTGGTGCGGCTCCAGGAAATCGGGCTTGCGGAAGACGGCGCCGACGGTGAAGTCGGTCTTTTCCAGGCCGCTGGAGCTTGCGGTATTGGCGCTGAGCCGCGCGATGTCCAGCGACAGGCGCAGTTGCTCGGCATGGCCGAACAGGTTGCGGTGGCCCCAATAGCCGTTGATGCCGAATCCGTCGGCGGTGGTGTAGGTGACGCCGGCACCGATGAAACGCGGCTTGCGCTCCACCACCGTCACCGTCACCGGTGTCACCCCGTCCGGTCCCGGCTGCTCGGCCAGCGCCACCCGCACGGTGTCGAAGGTTTCCAGCTTGGCGATATCGGTGCGGGCCCGCGTCAGCCGGGCGGGGTCGTAGACGTCGCCCGCGGCCCAGGGGATGCGCCCGCGGATCAGGGTGGGGTCCACATCCCTGGCCCCCTCCACCGTCACGGCACCGAAACGGACCAGCGGGCCGGGATCCAGGGTGAAGGTCACGTCCATGGTCCGCTCGGTGTGGTCCACCACCACCTCCCGGTCCGTGACCTTGGCGAAGGCGTAGCCGGCCTCCGCCAGCCGGGCGGTCAGCCGGGATTGCGCCGACACCACCGCCGGCGCCCGCGCCTCCGCCCCCGGCGGCAGCCCCAGGGCGGCGGCGTCGGGGGCCGGGCCCGGCAGCAGCCCCAGGGCGGCGGCGTCGGGGGCCGGGCCCGGCAGCGGGGCACCGCCCGCCGTCTTCACCGCCAGCGTCTTGAAGCGGTAGACGGGGCCGGTGACCACCGTCAGCGTCACCGCCACGGGCGACGCGGCGCGGTCCACCCCGATGTCCACCCGCGCGTCGTAATAGCCGGCGGACCGCAGCGCCGCCCCCAGCCGCGTGCGGTCGGTTTCCGCCCGCCGCTCCAGCCCGATCAGCGACGGCGGCGGCGACTCCTTGAGCGCGAAGAGGGAGGAGGATTGTTCCAGCACATCCCGCAGCCCGCCGTCCTCCACCCCCGTCAGGGTGACGGTGTAGGCCACCGCCGGTTCGGGCGCCCCGTCCCCCCCACCATCCCCCCCGTCGGCGGCGGGGGATTGCGGCGCAGCCGGGATTCCCTCGTCGGCGGCCCACACCATGACCGGCAGCGCCAGGGCGGCGGCAACAGCCGGCAAGATCCAGGGGGTGGTCCGGTCATAAATGGTCATGAGAGTCCGGGAAAGCGGCGGCGGGGCTGGGCATACGGAAAAGCTACCGCTTGAATCTAGCGAAATGCAGCAGGTCTGGGATCGAAAAATGGTCCTACGCCAGACGGCCATAGCGCTTGCCCCGTATGGGTCTTTCATTATATTGCAGGGCAACAGAAACAACCGGCCGTGCCCACCAGATGCACTCTGGCGGGTCGTTTTGCTATGGGTAAGACGGATGGCGGCCGCCCTTTTAGTCGGATGAGCATGACCCTCCGTAACGTCGCGATCATCGCCCACGTTGACCACGGCAAGACCACCCTGGTTGACCAGCTTCTCAAGCAAGCCGGCTCCTTCCGCGAAAACCAGCAGGTGGCCGAACGCGCCATGGACTCCAACGACCTGGAGCGTGAGCGCGGTATCACCATTCTGGCCAAATGCACCTCGGTGCTGTGGAAGGATCTGCGCATCAACATCGTGGACACCCCCGGCCACGCCGATTTCGGCGGCGAGGTGGAACGCATCCTGTCCATGGTGGACGGCGTGGTCCTGCTGTGCGATGCCGCCGAAGGCCCCCTGCCCCAGACCAAGTTCGTGCTGGGCAAGGCGCTGAAGCTGGGCCTGCGCCCCATCGTCGTCGTGAACAAGGTGGACCGTCCCGACGGCCGCCCGCACGAGGTGCATGACGAGGTGTTCGACCTGTTCGCCTCGCTCGACGCCTCCGACGACCAGCTCGACTTCCCGACCCTGTTCGCCTCGGGCCGCAACGGCTGGGCCACCACCGATCTGGAGAACGGCGCCCGCGAGAACCTGGAGCCGCTGTTCGAGCTGATCCGCGACCATGTGCCGGCCCCGCGGGTGGACAGCGCCGACGAGCCGTTCCGCATGCTGGCCACCACGCTGGAAGCCAACCCCTATCTGGGCCGCCTGCTGACCGGGCGCATCCAGTCGGGCCGGGTGAAGCCGAACATGGCGATCAAGGCGCTGTCGCGCGACGGCAAGCTGCTGGAGCAGGGCCGCGTCAGCAAGGTGCTGGCCTTCCGCGGGCTGGAGCGCGTGCCGGTGGAAGAGGCCGAGGCCGGTGACATCGTGGCCCTGGCCGGGCTGTCGCAGTCCACCGTCGCCGACACCCTGTGCGCGCCGGAAGTGAACGAGCCGCTGGAAGCCCAGCCCATCGACCCGCCGACCCTGGCCATGACCTTCTCGGTCAACGACAGCCCGCTGGCGGGCCGCGAGGGCGACAAGGTCACCAGCCGCATGATCCGCGACCGCCTGATGCGCGAGACCGAGGGCAACGTGGCGCTGCGCGTCCGCGACACCGAGAACGGCGATGCGTTCGAGGTGGCGGGCCGCGGCGAACTCCAGCTCGGCATCCTGATCGAAACCATGCGCCGCGAGGGTTACGAGCTGTCCATCAGCCGTCCGCGCGTGCTGTTCAAGAACGACCCCCTGAACGGCCAGCGCCTGGAGCCGATCGAGGAAGTCGTGGTTGACGTGGACGAGGAATTCTCCGGCGCCGTCGTCAACAAGATGGCCGAGCGCAAGGCCGAAATGGTGGAGATGAAGCCCGGCGGCGGCGGCAAGACCCGCATCGTCTTCCACGCGCCGTCGCGCGGGCTGATCGGGTATCAGTCGGAATTCCTGACCGACACCCGCGGCACCGGCATCATGAACCGGCTGTTCCACGACTATGCCCCCTACAAGGGGCCGATCGCCGCCCGGCGCACCGGTGTGCTGATCTCCAACTGCGACGGCACCGCGGTGGCCTATGCCCTGTGGAACCTGGAAGACCGCGGGCCGATGCTGATCGACCCCGGCGTCCCGGTCTACACCGGCATGATCATCGGCGAGCACACCCGCGGCAACGATCTGGACGTGAACGTCACCAAGGGCAAGCAGCTCACCAACATGCGCGCCAGCGGCAAGGACGAAGCGGTCCGTCTGACCCCGCCCATCCAGATGTCGCTGGAAAAGGCGCTGTCGTACATCGCCGACGACGAGCTGGTGGAGGTGACGCCCAAGTCCATCCGCCTGCGCAAGCGCTACCTCGACCCCAACGAGCGCAAGAAGCACCAGCGCGCCTCCGCCGAGGGTTGATCGCGGGTTTCCCCCTTGCCTCTCACGGGGCAAGGGGGAAAGCTTTTCCGGGCCGGCAGTTTGTTCCGGCCCCGCCCCGCACATTTTCGGCAAAACCGGTGTTTTGCGCATGAAAAGCGGGAGCAACTCACAATGAAATATCCCTTTTGCGGTGCGGTTCTTGCTTGGATCCGCCGGGGTACGCAAAAAGGGATCATTCCATGTCGATCAACACTCTTGAACGGACGGGGGCCGCCGGCACCCCGTACGGTGCCCGCAGCACCTGGGGCGGAACGCCGCTATCGGACGGTTCGTCCTTCGGACTGAACCTGTCGCAGGACAGCGCCGACAGCGCCCTGTCCATGGACCGGCTGCAGGTGGACCTGCCCAACGGCTTTTCGGTGAGCGCCACCCACATCGGCAGCGGCAGCGCGGGCTTCAGCGCCCAGATGCTGGCGTCCATGCAGGATATGGTCGGCTATCTCAGCAGCATCCGCCCGACCGGCGAGGGGCCGCCCAGCGGGTCGCCGGCCGATGCCCGCTGCATCGATACCTTCGGCGTGCCGATGAGCGACGGCACCACCGCCGAAGTGCATTACGGCACGGAAAGCGACGGCGGCAACACCGACCCGTCGGCCATGAACGCCATGCAGAAGGCCATCGAAACGATGCTGGGCCGCTATCAGAATGCCGGAACGCCCGCGTCCCAGCCCTCCCTGGCCGATCTCTACCAGTCGCTGATGGCCGGCGCCGGCTGATCTGGCGGTTTTTCTTACGGATAGCGGCCGGGCGCGCGCAGGGCGCCGGCATAGGTGGCGGCGATCCGGCGCAGGACCGCCGGGCCGGGGCTGCCCCAGGGCAGAGCGCCGAGCGCCCGGCGCACCATCAGCCACGCCGCCTGCCCCCGGTTCCCCGGCAGGTGGCGGGTGGCGTAGAGGTAGGCCCGCCACGCCTGACGCCGAACGGCGTGGCGGCGGTAGGGCGCCGGCCAGTCCCCCGGCGCCCGCTCCCATTCGTCGGCCAGCAGCAGGGCCGAATCCGAATACATGCGCGCCAGGCTGCCCGACAGCCGGCCCGCCACCCCTTCGGGCAGGAAACAGACGGTGGCGTCCACTTTGGCAAAGCCGGTCACCTGAGCGAAGCGGGCGCTCATGACGAAATCCTGGCTGGTCCGGTAGCCCTCGGGCAGCGGAAAGCAGGGGGCAATGGCTTGACGCACGGCGATCATGGAACTGGGCACGAAGGCTTGGCGCGACAGCGCCAGCCGCAACGGGTCGTCCACCCGCCGCGACGGGGCCGCCGACGGATCGGGGAACGCCAGGGCCGCCTCGTCGCCGTCATAGCCCCGCCACCCGCCGAAGGCCAGCCCGGCACCATGCTCGTCCAAGGCACGGACCAGACGGCGGGTGCTGCCGGGCACCGCCGTGTCGTCGGCGTCCATGAAACGCACCAGGGGGAAGGCGGCGGCGGCAAAACCGGCGTTGGTGGCCGAGGCCACGCCGCCGTTGTCCTTGACGATCAGCCGCACATGGGGCCGCCCGGCGGCCACCGCTTCCACGACGGCGCGGGAGCCGTCGGTGGACCCGTCATCGACGACGACGATCTCCCCGCCCGTCTGCTCCCATTCCCGTAACAGGCTGTCCAGCACGCCGCCGATGTAGGCGCGCTTGTTGTAGAGGGTCACCACATAGGAGACGGTCATGACGCCTGCCGCCGGTTCCGCTTGAGAAACTCGGCGAAGGCCCGGTCGTCCTCGGCGATATGGTCGGTCAGCCACTGGCCGACGAAATCCAGGATAGTCACGCCGGGGTGGCCGTGCTCCTGCTCCAGCAGGGTCAGAAAGCTGTTGATCTGCTTCAGCATTTCGTCGTGGGCGTCCTTGTGCTCGGCGGCGTCCTGGTAATGATGCTCGCGCATCAGGCGCTCTTCGGCGTCGAAGTGGGCGCACACCTCCGCCACGAGAGCGTCGAGACGCCCGCGGAACGCGGCCTGATCCCGCAGCAGCGCGGGGTCGGCCAGGGTTTTGAAATGGGTGACGAGGGATTGGTGTTCCCGGTCCAGTTCGGGGACGCCCAAAACCATCGCGTCCGACCAGCCGATTGTCTCCATGATCCCCTCCCGCACCCGTCCGGTGCGGTTTCTCGCGTCTTTGCTTTATAAGCTAAGTCTGAGCAAATCTCAGCAGAAAGCAATAGAAAACCCCTCCCGACTATGCCTTTCGGGAGGGGTTTTCCTGTCGCAGGGACCATCCCCGCATCAATCATACCGATGGATGCGGGGATAAGACCGAATCAGTCGCGCTTCACCGTGTCGGTCTTCAGCGCGGCCTGGGCCGCGGCCAGACGGGCGATCGGAACGCGGTAGGGCGAGCAGGACACGTAATCCAGCCCAACCGACTCGCAGAACTGGATCGACGCCGGGTCGCCGCCGTGCTCGCCGCAGATGCCGAGCTTGATGCCCGGACGGGCCGCACGGCCACGCTCGGCACCGATGCGCACCAGTTCGCCCACGCCGTCCTGGTCCAGGGTGGCGAAGGGATCGTGCTCGATGATGCCGGCCCGCTCGTAATCGGGCAGGAAGCTACCGGCGTCGTCACGGCTGATGCCCAGGGTGGTCTGGGTCAGGTCGTTGGTGCCGAAGCTGAAGAACTCCGCCGTTTCAGCGATCTCACCGGCCCGCAGAGCGGCGCGGGGCAGTTCGATCATGGTGCCGACGGAATACTCGAACTCCTGGCCGCTGGCCGCCTTCACCTCGGCCGCCACGCGGTCGATCACGGCCTTCAGGATGTCCAGTTCCTTGCGGGTGGCGACGATGGGGATCATCACCTCCGGCGTCACCGGGGTGCCGGACTTCGCCACGTCCGCCGCGGCGGAGAAGATGGCGCGGGCCTGCATCTCGTAGATTTCCGGGTAGGTGATGCCCAGACGGCAGCCGCGGTGGCCCAGCATCGGGTTGGCTTCGTGAAGCTGGACCGAACGCTGATGCACGCGCAGCGGGTCGGTGCCGGCGGCGGCCGCCACCTCCGCCATTTCCTTTTCCGTGTTGGGCAGGAATTCGTGCAGCGGCGGGTCGAGCAGGCGGATGGTCACCGGCAGGCCGGCCATGATGGTGAACAGCTCCACGAAGTCCTGCTTCTGGAACGGCTCCAGCTTGGCCAGCGCCTTGCGGCGGCCCTCTTCGGTCTCCGCCAGGATCATTTCACGCACCGCCAGGATGCGGGCGGGGTCGAAGAACATGTGCTCGGTGCGGCACAGGCCGATGCCCTCGGCCCCGAACTTGCGGGCGGTGGCGGCGTCCAGCGCGGTTTCGGCGTTGGCGCGCACCTTCATGCGGCGCAGTTCGTCGGCCCAACCCATCAGGGTGGCGAAATCGCCCGACAGTTCCGGCTGCACGGTGGGGACGGCACCCAGCATCACCTCGCCGGTGGACCCGTCGATGGTGACCAGATCGCCTTCCTTCACCTGCACGCCGCGCACCGACATGACCTTGGTCTTGTAGTCGATGCGCAGTTCGCCGGCCCCGGCGACGCAGGCGCGGCCCATGCCGCGGGCCACAACCGCCGCGTGGCTGGTCATGCCGCCGCGGGTGGTCAGAATGCCCTTGGCCGCGTGCATGCCGTGGATGTCTTCGGGGCTGGTCTCGATGCGGCAGAGGATGACCGCATCACCCAACGCCGCCTGGGTTTCCGCGTCGTCGGCGGAGAACACCACCTTGCCCGACGCCGCACCGGGGGACGCCGGCAGGCCCTTGGCGATGACCTTGCGCTCGGCCTTGGGGTCCAGGGTCGGGTGCAGGAGCTGGTCGAGGGAGGCCGGGTCGATGCGCGACACCGCCTCGGCCTTGGTCACCAGGGCTTCGGTGGCCATGTCCACGGCGATGCGCAGGGCCGCCTGGGCGGTGCGCTTGCCGGTGCGGGTCTGGAGCATGTACAGCTTGTTCTGCTGCACGGTGAATTCGATGTCCTGCATGTCGCGGTAGTGCTTTTCCAGCCGGAGGCGGACCTCGTTGAGCTGGTTGAACACTTCCGGCATCACCTCTTCCATGGAGGGGAGGTCGGACTTGTTGGCTTCGCGCCCGGCGATGGTCAGGTGCTGCGGCGTGCGGATGCCGGCCACCACGTCCTCGCCCTGGGCGTTCACCAGATATTCGCCGTAGAAGGCGTTCTCACCGGTGGACGGGTTGCGGGTGAAGGCCACGCCGGTGGCGCAGTCGTTGCCCATGTTGCCGAACACCATGGACTGCACGTTGACCGCGGTGCCCCATTCGGCGGGGATGTCGTGCAGCTTGCGGTAGGTGATGGCGCGGGCGTTCATCCACGACCCGAACACCGCACCGACGGCCCCCCAGAGCTGTTCCTGCGGATCCTGCGGGAAGGGGCGGCCCAGTTCGCGTTCCACCATCGCCTTGTAGTCGGCGATCACCGCCTGCCAGTCGGCGGCGGTCAGGTCGGTGTCGAGCGAATAGCCGCGGTCGCGCTTCACCGAATCGAGGATCTCCTCGAAATGGTGGTGATCGACGTCCAGCACCACGTTGCCGTACATCTGGATGAAGCGGCGGTAGCTGTCGTACGCGAAGCGGGCGTCACCGGAACGGGTAGCCAGGCCGGCGACGGTCACGTCGTTCAGGCCCAGGTTCAGCACCGTGTCCATCATGCCCGGCATGGACGCGCGGGCACCCGAACGCACCGACACCAGCAGCGGGTTGTTGGCATCGCCGAACACCGCGCCCATGGCCTGCTCGATCTCGGCCAGAGCGGCGGCGACCTGATCCTTCAGTTCCACCGGATAGGTGCGGCCGTTGGCATAGAAGTAGGTGCAGACCTCGGTCGTGATGGTAAAGCCGGGGGGGACAGGAAGCCCGAGGTTGGCCATTTCGGCCAGATTGGCTCCCTTACCGCCCAGCAGATTCTTCATGTCCGCACGGCCCTCGGTCTTGCCCGCACCGAAGGAGTAAACCCACTTGCTCTCGCCATGGCTCGCCATTGGTGGATTCCTTAACGTTTGACCTTACTTTGTTATTTCCGCTGAACGCAGCCCAACGGACGCCGACCCTGGTCGGGTCGGGCGGTAGGACCACTATGTGACGGCGATCCGGCCACACGCAAGCGGCTTGGGTGGCCCTTCCCCTTTCATAATTGCAGATCAGCCGCCCGGAACTCTTCGAAAGAAAGGGTTTGGCCGGCGGGAAAGAACCATTCCGATCGCCTTTCGTGTCCCATACGCCACCGTTTTAACGGGGTTTGCCGCTGGGATGGCCGCGAATCGGGGTGTCGAAGCGGAACGGAGCCGGCAAGCCCCGCACGGATGACCCAAAGGTCAGTTTTTCCCCTCTGCCCCGCCGTCCTCCACCGTCACCGTCACCGTCATGAACACATTGTTGGGGTTGGGTTGGTAGTTTCCGAACGGGCCGCAGACGACAAAGCCATGGCGCGCGTAGAGAGCGGCGGCCGGGCGGAAATAATCCCATGACCCGGTTTCCAGGCTCAGCCGCCGCATGCCCGCGGTCTGGGCATCGGCCATGATATGGCGAAGCAGTGCGGAGCCGGCGCCGCGCCTGCGGCTGCCCTCCGCGACATGCATGGATTTGATTTCGCCATGGTCCTCACTCAACCGCTTCCATGCCCCGACCCCGAGAAGGGCATCCCCGTCCCACAGGGTCCAGAAATGGATATCCGGTGTTTTCAAGGCATCCAGGTCAAGAGCGTGGGCGCTGCCGGGGGCCGTCTCGGCGCGGGCGCGCCGGACATGCACGTCGAGCAGCGCCTTGACGCGCTCGTCATCGAGCATTCCCTGTTTCATCAGCATGTGGCGATGACCGATATTGAAGTTGATCACGAACGGGACAGAACGACCATGTACTCACAAGAGTTCTGCGTCGTATTGGCAAAGACCACATCCGCCGGGGCGCCGAATCCCAAACTGTCGCCGGCGAAGAGTGTGTGGCTTTCCGTCCCTTCCTGAATCAGGAGGGTGCCCGACAGGACGACGACGACTTGCCGGATGACGACGTAGGAGGACGCGGGAAGCGCCACGTTTTGACCGGCGGGCAAGCTGATCCTGGCAACCTCGACCGGATGATCGGGGCGCATGAAGACTTGGCGCCGGACATAGCCGCTTTCGGGATCGCGCCACAACGCCTGATCCGCACAGCGGACAAGCCGGGGTGCGTCCCCCTCGGCACGGAGCAGGAGGCCGGCGAGGGTCAGTTCGAACGCACCGGCGATCTTCACCAGCACACCCGCCGTCGGGCTGGTTTCACCGCGCTCGATCTTGCTGATGGCGGCCTTCGACACATCCGCGCGGGCGGCGAGATCCGCCAGCGACCAGGTGCGGGCCTCGCGCTCGAACCGGATCCGCTGGGCGATCTTTGATTCCGCATCGTCTCTTATTTGATCCATTCATCTCTTATAAGAGATTTTTCCGCCGTTCTCAACAGCCGAATCCGCACTCCCGTGATCGCGCCCGGACGTGCCGCCCGTCTCCAGCTCCGCGTCCAGTTCCGCCCCCAGCAGCACGGCATAGGCCGACAGGTTCATCCACAGCAGCAGCACCACCGCCGCCCCCACCGACCCATAGGTTTCGTTGTAGCTGGCGAAGTGGGAGACGTAGAGGGAGAAGCCGATGGATCCCAGCAGCCACAGCGCCACCGCCGTGGCGCTGCCCCAGGTGATCCAGCGCCACCGCACCACCCGCCGCGACGGGCCGAAGCGGTAGACCACCGCCAGCGCCAGCGCCAAGGCCACCGCCAGGATCGGCCAGCGCACCAGCGCCACCAGACCGGCCAGCGGCCCCAGCGGCAGGAACGCCAGCACCGCCGGCACCACCGCCACCATGGTCACGGTCAGGATGAAGAACACCAGCGCCCCCAGCGTCAGCCCCATGGACAGCAACGCCAGGACCACGAAGCTGCGCCGCTCCTCCTCGTCATAGGCGATGTTGAGGGCGGTGATCAGGGCATTCACCCCGCGCGACGCGCTCCACAGGGTCAGCAGCAGGCCCAGGGCCACACCGACACTCAGGCCCTGGCCGGGAGCCTCGGCGATGGCGTGGGCCTGGGTGCGCAGCATGGACAGGATGTCGGGGGGCAGCAGGCCGGCGAACTGGTCCACCTGCGCCTCCACCCCCGCCGGGTCGGCGGCCAGCCCGTAGAGGGAGACCAGGGCCGCCAGGGCCGGAAACAGCGACATCAGTGCGTAATAGGCCACCCCCGATGCGACGATCCCGATGTTGTCCTTGCTCTGCCGCTGCCACACCCGCCACAGCAGGTTCACAGCACCGCCTCCCGCACCGCGGCCAGCCGGTTGCGCCCGGCGCTCAGGTCGTGGTGGCGGGAACCGACGATCACCCGCACCTCGTCGGGCAGATCCCGGTGCAGGGCGTCGCGGAACAGATCCAGGGCGCGGTCGAAACTCTGCTCCAGCCGAAACAGGATTTGCGACGGGGGAAGGCCGGTGTTCAGCGCGTCGAACACCCCGGCCCACAGGGGAATGACCGGAGCGCCCGGCGTGCTGACCCCGCCCATGCGCAGGTATTCATGCTCCAGCACCGCGGCGGAGCGCTCGAACAGGGAGCCCAGCCCGATCAGCCGATCCTCCACCCCGTCGCTGCTTCCCCGCCGCTCGGCCAGCATCCGCGCGGCGACGGCCCCCTGCCGGCACACCTCGGTCAGGTGGGACAGCAGCGCGAGCAGGCTGCGGTGATCCAGTTCCGGCTGGTGCCCGGCCCGCTGGCCATCCCGCCCGGTGCGCGACACCGCCCACGCCAGCCACAGGGCGCCGATGCCCATCAGGGCCACCGGCACCGGGTTGTCGCGGATGGCGGCGGCGATGCGGCCGGGGCGGCCGTCCAACGCCTCCTGCACCGCGTCCAGCACGCCCCCGCCCAGACCGGCGGGGGACAGGCGGGCTTCGATCTCGTCCAGGGTGGCGTCCATGCGCGCACGGATGGCGCGGATGTCGTTTTCGATGGCGGCGGGGCTCTCGGCGGCGGGGCTTTCCCCGCCCATCCCATGGGCTGTCATCGGCGGCGGTCCTTCCGGCGGTTCCTCGGTGGTTCCACCGGAAACGCCGCCGCGGGGGGAAGGTTCCCCCAGCCCGGTCCTTCTTGCGGCCTGTGCTCGCTTACGACATGTGCTGGGCGAAGAAGACGATCTGCCCGCCGCCGCGCCAGATCATCTCCAGCGCCACATAAAGAATGACCGCCAGACCGATGTAGGCAATCCAATGGAACCGGCTGAGCAGGCGGGCGATCACCGTCGCCGCCGCCCCCATCAGCGCCACCGACAGCACCAGCCCCAGCACCAGAACCCACAGATGCTCGCGCGCCGCCCCGGCCACCGCCAGCACGTTGTCCAGCGACATGGACACGTCGGCGATCACCACCTGCAGCACCGCCGCGCCCACGGTCTTGCGCGGGGCGGACGCGGCATCCTCGCCCGCGACCACGCCGGCGCCCTCGTCCTCGGCGCTCTGGGCGCGGATCTCGCGGAACATCTTCCAGCAGACCCACAACAGCAGGATGCCGCCGGCAAAGGTCAGGCCGATGATGTCGAGAAGCTGGGTGGTCGCCAGGGCAAAGAAGATCCGCAGCACCACCGCCGCGGCGATGCCCCAGAAGATCACCCGCGCCCGCTTGTCCGGCGCCACCCCCGCCGCCGCCATGCCGACGACGATGGCGTTGTCGCCCGCCAGCACCAGATCGATGAAGACGACCTGGGCCAGGGCCAGAAGTTCGGGCAGAAGCGATTCGAACACGCGCGCAGTCCTTACATCGGAGCAAATGACAGATGCTTGATTAGGCATCCGCAAGCCCCGGCGCAAGCGGCCAAAGCCTGCCGCGCCGCAAACAACCTCACGGTGTCGTGCCCCCGCCACAGCCGGCGGGAGCCCCGCCTCACGCCGCCGGGCGGATCAGATCGCCCAGCTTGTCCAGCAGATAGTTCAGATCGTCGGGGGCCAGATCCTCGTACTGGGTCAGGATGCGCTCGATCACCCGGCGGCGGTGCCGCTCAAGGTCGCGCTCCTCGCCGTCGAAGGGGGTTTCCTTGAGCACGTCGATGGCGATGCGGCAGGCCGGCAGCAGGGCCGAAGGCAGGCGCGCCTTCTCATAGACCGATTTCAGCCCCAGCCGCCCGGCGTCGTGGATCAAAAGCCGGGTGTTGGTCAGCGGCACGTTGGCCAGATACGACACCGCCATCTCGAAGAACGCGATGTCGCCCATGCACAAGGCCCGCACCAGCAGCGACGGGGTCAGCCGCCGGGTGCGCACCAGTTGCACCACCAGCCGTTCCAGGGCGGCTTCGTCGTTCTCCCCGCTGACCAGGGTGACGGTGGCGTGCTCCCGGCTTTGCAGGATCACATCGGCGGCGACCTTGGGCGGCAACTCGTGGTTGACGACCAGATAGTTCTGGAGCTTTTCCGACACGACCGCCACCAGCCGCTCGGCGATGGTCAGCGGCAGGCGGGAGCGGTGGACCAGCGGCTCCTGCACCGATTCCGATTCGCCGAAGCGGTCGATCACCCGGCCCAGCGATTTTTCGCCCAGTTGCGCCCCTTCGTTGGCGACCAGGGCGGCAACCGCGCGTTCCGATGCGCTTTCGATCAGGGCGTCGGCCACGCTGGCCGGCACCGTCGGGCGGCGGGCGATGGCGGTGTGCTTGCCCTCCCCCCCCGACCGGACGATTTCCACCAGATCCTGTTCGGTCAGCACCTCCGACACGCTGAGCACGGGAATGGCCACCGCCTCCACATCACGGGCCAGCGTCAGCGCCACCTCGCGGGGGAGCTTGGGATTGCCCTTCAGGTTTTCCGCCAGGGTCTGGCGCACCCGCACCACGGCATCCTGGGCCATGACGCGGATGATCTCCTCCGCCATCCGGCGTTCGGTCTCGGTCAGCGAGGAATCGTCGAAGTTGTGCGCAAGCTTGACGGCAAGATCGGCACGGGTGGCCGGGGACGGGTCCGCCATCAGACGGACGACATCTTCCTTGGTGAGCTTGTCGCTCAAGTGGGCATCGCTCATGGTTAACCGCCCTCTCCCTGCCGCACCGCGGCTGTCTCCGTCCGGTGGCATGATCCAGCATGGCGCCACCGGTTATAGGAACAGATAAGTTTTGCCGCTTCCTTAAAACAGCCCTTTTCTTATACACGCCGGAATCAAGGCCCGGGCAGCGGCGCCTCGGGCAGGAAGGACCGCCGGGGCCGCGATCCGTGAAGGGCGGCCTCCACCCGCGCCACCGTGCCGTCCACGTCGATGGTCCGCTGAGACAGGATTTCCAGCCCGCGGTCCTCGTAGGCATAGGAATCGGGGTGCGCGGCGGCCCAGGCGGCCAGGGCAGCGTCGCGTTCGTGCAGCAGGGCCGCGATCTCGGACCGGAACAGCCGCATCACCGCGGTGATCCAGCGGTTGACCGGCCACGACGGGCGGGCATGGTCGATGATGAAGCAATCGAGCATCCGCACCACGTCGGTGGCGGGGAACCACACCTCCCCCGTCACCCAGCGGTTGACCGTAAAGAGGCGGATGGGCCGCCCCATGTGGTCCATGGCGATGCCGATCAGGTGGGACAGCACGTCGTTTTCCGCCGCCGGACGCCGGAAATCGGGCAGCGGCGCCGGCGCCACCCCCGCCGGCATGCCGAAGGCGCGCAGGAAGGTGTGGAAATGCCCGTGCTCGTCGGCGGGACGCTCCCCCTCCGGGTGGCAATGGTAATAATACTGGGCATGGTATTCGGCGTCATAGACGTCGCCCGGCGGGTAATGGCGCCATTCGTACACGGTGCCGTGGCCGCGCAGCAGTTCGCCCACCAGCGTGTCGCCGGTCTTGGCCAGCACCCGCTGGCAGGCCCGCACCTCCCGCGCGGCGCCGGCCAGCGCTTCCAGCTCGCTGCGCGGCAGACGCTCGAACGCGAACGCTTCCTGGACCGGCGGCGTGCCGTGCTCCCTGGCGGCTTCCATGGCGGCTCCCATGCTGTTCACCCGTGGCCGGCCGTCCGGCCCGGCAACAGTATGCCTGGGAACCCGTCACCGCAGCATGGTTTTTCTCGTGCCCCGCCGTCTCTTTCAGGGGAACGCCACCGCCGGACGGGGGGCGCTGTTGCCGGTGCGCAGGGTCCATTCCACCGTGCGGGCCATCACCGTCCTCAGCGCCGCGTCGAAGGCGTTGACCACGGTGGGGAAGGCACGGCCATCCACCGGCACCACCGCGTCGAACACCTCGCCCGCCGCGATCGTGCGCTGGGGCATGGACACCAGCTTGACCGACAGCCGCACCCGCACCTGATTCGGGGCCGGCGCGCCGGGGTTGGTGTATTCCGCCTGGAAATCGCGCAGTTCCGCCTTCAGCACGAAGTCGGAGCGCAGGCCCACCGTGTCCCGTCCCACCGACACGATGCGGCGGGAATTCTCGAACGATTCGACCAGCAGCCCCTGGATCATCTTCGGCGCGCGGTCGGTCCACGACACATCGGCGAAATAGTCGATGGCGGTCGCGGTCTGGGCCACGGCGATGCGCGGGGTGTCCAGGCTGGCGGCGGCGGTGGGGGCTTCCACCAGCAATTGCCATGTGGCGGGGCTGCCGGCGGCGGGCGGAAAATCCGCAGCCGGGGTCAGGGTGTAGAGCTGGGGGGCGGTGGGGTTGATGACGGTGCATCCACCGGCCACCAGCGCCGCGGCCATGCCCGTCAGCAGGAACAGGCGCCGTGGATGCGCCGGCGGAGGAGTCGTGGTCGTCTGAACCGGCGTCATTTGCTGCGCACCTCCACACCCTGGCGGGTTCCGCCGAACAGGAAATTGGTCGGATCGTTTTCCACCCGCGTCAACACCCGCGACACCTGCGCCGATACGTCGCGCAACTGGCTGATGAGCAGGCTGAGATCGTAAAGCCCGGTGGCGGCGAAATCGCGCATGGGCCGGCGGTTGTCGCCCAGGATGGCGCCGAGCTGTCCCGACGCCTCGCGCACCGCCTGGGACAGGCCGCGCATGTCGGACTGGAAGGATTTCACCGCCCCGTCCACGCTGACCAGGGTGCGGGTGGCCTGGACCACCGCCTCGTCCACATGGGGGCCCAGCGTGTCGGCGCTCTGGCGCAGGCTGCGGCTGGCGGCGTGGAGGTTGGAAATGGTCTCCCCGATCTCGTCCGACCGGCCGCCCACCGCATCGGACAGGCGCTGGACGTTGGCCAGGGTCCGGGTGATGGCCTGCTGGTTTTCCGGGCTCAGCATATCCTCCAGCCGCTGGGTGATCGCCAGCGCCCGGTTCAGGATCTGGGGTGCCGCATCCACCACCTCGGCCAGGGTGGAGGGGCGGGAGGGGATGATGGGGATCTCGTCCTTGGATTCGTCGCGCAGGCGCGGGCTGTTCTCCGTCCCGCCGTTGATCTGGACATAGGCGCCGCCGGTGATGCCCTGAAGCTCCAGGGACGCGATGGAATCGGTCTTGATCGGGGTTCCCGGCTGCACCTCCACCGTCACCTGCACGCGGCTGACCCGGTTGGGGTCCAGGCGGATGTCGGTGACGGTGCCGATGGGAATGCCGCGGTAGCGCACCGGGCTGCCTTCCTGCAGCCCGGTGACGGACCCGGTGAAGTAGGTCAGGTAGATGTCCCGCCCCTCCTTCAACTGGACCTTGGCGATCCACACGGTGAAGCCGAACAGGCCGGCGAGCAGCACCAGAACGAAGGCGCCGACCAGGGTGTAGCTGGTGCGTGTCTCCATGGCCCTCAGCCCTCCGCCCGGCGGGCGGCCCGGCCGCGCGGCCCATGGAAATACTCCCTGATCCAGGGATGATCGTCCTGCAAATGCTCCTCCAGCGTCGCGGCCCGGACCTTGCGGTCCACCAGAACGGCGATGCGGTCGCAGATGGTGGTCAGACTGTCCAGGTCGTGGGTCACCATATACACCGTCAGGCCCAGGCTCTTCTGCAGATTGCGGATCAGCGTGTCGAACGCCGCCGCGCCGATGGGGTCCAGCCCCGCCGTGGGTTCGTCGAGAAACAGGATGTCGGGGTCCATGGCCAGCGCGCGGGCCAGCCCGGCGCGCTTGCGCATGCCCCCCGACAGCTCCGACGGGTACTTCGCCCCGGCGCCGGGGGGCAGGCCGCTCATGGCGATCTTGATCCGCGCGATGTCGGCGATCAGGCCGCCCGGCAGGTCGGTGTGTTCCTTCAGCGGCACCATGACGTTTTCCGCCACGGTCATGGAGCTGAACAGGGCGCCGTCCTGGAACAGAACCCCGGTGCGCGCCTTCAGCGCCATCTCCTCCCGCGCCGACAGGCGGGCGATATCCTGGCCCAGCAGCTCGATGGTGCCGGCGGCGGGGCGGATCAGGCCCAAAATCTCCTTCATCAGCACCGATTTGCCGGTGCCGGAGCCACCGACCACCCCCAGCACCTCCCCCCGGCGCACGTCGAGGTCCAGGCCGTCGTGAATCGTCTGGGTGCCGAACCGGGTCACCAGCCCGCGCACGCGGATCACCATCTCCGTTCCCGTATCCGGCGGGGCCATGGTCACACCTTCAGGAACGAGAAGAGGATGGAGAACAGCGCGTCGATGATGATGACCAGAAAGATGGACTCCACCACCGCCTTGGTGGTCAGCCGGCCCACGCTTTCCGCACTCCCCGACACCTTCAGCCCTTCGTAGCAGCCCACCAGCGCGATGGTGAGCGCGAAGACCGGCGCCTTGACGATGCCGACGATGAAATGGTTCACCCCCACCGCCGCGTGAAGCTGCTTGATGAACTGGCCGAAGGTGATATCGAGCACGAAATAGCTCATCACCGCCCCCCCCAGCAGCCCCATCATGTCGGCAAAGAAGCACAGGAGCGGCAGGCTGATCATCAGCGCCACCGCCCGCGGCACCACCAGCAGTTCCATCACGTCGAGCCCCAGGGTGGCGATGGCGTCCACCTCCTGGTTGACCTTCATGGTCCCGATCTGGGCGGTGAAGGCGGAACCGGAACGGCCCGCCACGATGATGGCGGTCATCAGCGTGCCGATCTCGCGCAGGACCGACACGCCCAGCAGGTTGACCACGTAGATGTCGGCCCCGAACCGCCGCAACTGGTCCGCCCCCTGGAACGCCAGCACCACGCCGATCAGGAACGTCAGCAGCCCCAGGATGGGCAGGGCGTTCAGCCCCGTCTGCTCGATGTGGAACACCACGGCGCGGAACCGGATGCGCCACGGCGCCCGGGCCAGCCGCAGGAAGGTGATGGTCATCAGGCCCAGGAAGTTCAGCAGGGCGCGCCCTTCCTTCATCGCCTCCACCGTGGCGCGGCCCAGCCGTTCGACCATGGCGCGGATGTGATGGCCGGGATCGGGCACGGGGGGCGGGGCGTGATCCGCCTCCTGCACCGCGGCGAACAGGGCCGCGTGTTCGGGGCGGATGGGATCGACGGTCACGGCGTGCCCCTGCCCCTCCAGCCGGGCGGCCAGACGGGACAGCAGCAGGGCACCCACGGTGTCCAGCGCCTCCAGCCGCGACAGGTCGATGCGCACGGGCACGCCGTCCCGGTCCGGCCCCAGCCGGTCCAGGGTGGCGGCCATGCGCCCGGCGCCGCGCAGATCCCACCGCCCGGCGGCGGCGGCCGTCCAGTGGCCCGCGGCCTCGTCCGCCGCCGTCTCCAGCCACGCCTGTTGTGGCGCCATGCCCCGCCTTTCCATTCCGTTCCGCCTGCCGGCCTTCTTTTACCGGGCTTCCTTTACGGTAATAATCCTTTTCCCCGACGGCAATGGCCGGTCTTGCGAGGCAGCGCGGCGAACCACCGCCTTGCCGCCGGACGGATGCCGTGCCTAGACTGCCGCCCACCGCCCTTTTCCCTTGCAACGGCCAGCCCCCATGAACCTGAAAGACCACATCCGCGGCATCGCCGATTTTCCCAAGCCGGGGATTCTGTTCTACGACATCTCCCCGCTGCTGGCCCACGGCCCGGCGTGGCAGGAGGCGGTGAAACAGTTGGCCGACGCCATCCGCCCGCACCAGCCCGACCTGCTGGTGGGCATCGAGTCCCGCGGTTTCCTGCTGGCGGCCCCGCTGGCCGCGGCCCTGGGGATCGGCTTCATCATGGTGCGCAAGCACGGCAAGCTGCCGGGGGACAAGGTGGCCTATTCCTACGACCTGGAATACGGCACCGACACCATCGAGGTGCAGGCCGACGCGGTGAAGCCCGGCCAGCGCGTCGTGGTTCTGGACGACCTGCTCGCCACCGGCGGCACCATGGCCGCGGCCATCAGCCTGCTGCGGCAGGTGGGCGGCGACGTGCGGTGCGCCGCCTTCCTGGTGGAACTGACCTTCCTCAACGGGCGGGGCAAGCTGGACGTGCCCTACACATCCCTGATGTCCTACGATTCCTGACGGGCTGGAAACGGGGTGGCGCCGGCGGGCGTTACCCCATCCGGCCCGGTGGGGCGCCGTCCACGGTGACGGTCACGGCTTCCGCCGGCTGGCGGGCGGCGGCGGCACGGGCCGCGGCCTGCAGACACAGATCCAGGCTTTCGTTCAGCAGCCCCAGCAGGAAGTCGCGGAACGGCCCCTTGTCGCCCACGGTGCGGGCGCGGTCCACCACCTCGAAATAGGTGTCCAGCAACTCGTCGCGCAGGATGACGGGGGGATAGCCGGCCCGGTTCAGGATCAGGTTCCCCAGCAGCATCGCCACCGCCATGTTCCCCTGCTCGAACGGGCGCACCATCAACAGGCGGTAATGGGCCTCCACCGCCGTTTCGTGCCCCATCTCCACCCGCCGCAGCCAGCCGCTGAGCGCCGACATGGACACCCGCGCCTTGGCCGGATCGGGCACCGAGCCGTCGGCGGCGTCATCGGGGATTCCGTCGCGGTAGCGCCCGGCCACCGGGTCGATGCCGGCGTAGAGCACCTTGTGGAAGGCCATGACCGTCCGTTCGGTGACCACGGTGGCAGCCTGTTCGCACAGCCGGGCCGTCAGCTCCAGGGCCTGAAGGTGGTTGGCGGCCAAAAGCTGATCCTTTTGCGGGCGGTTGCGCAGCACCACACCCTTGGCCAGCACCTCCAGGATCTCCTCCGGTTCCAGCAAGCCGCCTTCCAGCGCCAGACAGGCGGTGGTCAGCTCCAGCTCGAACAGGTTGGCAAGCTCGCGCACCGCCGCGGGCGGCAGCGGCCGGGCCGCGTCCAGCGCCCGTTTCTTGCGCGTGATATCGTCCAGCAATCCCATGGGAATCCCCGCCCCGTCACCAGCGCCGCCCCGCCCGTACGCCAGGGCGGCACCGTTCTGTATAGGGGTTCGCCGCCGCCGCCGGAAGGGGAATTGCCACACCCCGCCCCCGGTCCTGCCATGCGGGGTTTTGCCGCTTCCGATGGCGCTTGATCGGGCGGGTGTGTTCGTCTTTCATGAGATCAACCCCGGCGCGGCGATCCACCGCACCGCCCGGGGACCGCCGATCACCAGCCCGACGTTCAAGACACCGGAGGAACCGCCGATGACGACCCCCGATTTTGTCACCTGGGATACGAACATGAGCGTCGGGATCGATGTCCTGGACGATGACCACCGCCGGCTGATCGACATGTTCAACGGCCTGCTGCGCACCAACGTGGCGACCCGCGGCAAGGACGACCTGAAGGCGCTGCTGACGGGTCTGCGCGATTACACCGACGTCCATTTCAGCCGCGAAGAAGGGATGATGCGGGAGCACGGCTACCCGGACCTGGAAACCCACCTGGCCGCCCACCGCTATTTCATCGACGAAATCGCCAAGTTGCATGACGAATTCGAGAGCGGGCACGCCATGATGCTGCGAATCGACCTGATCCTGCTGCTCAAGGAATGGCTGATCGAGCACATCCAGACCACCGACGTCCGCTACCGGCCCTATATGGCCGAAACCGCGGTGTGACGAAGCCATAGTGATACGGTTTCCCCGCTCCCCCCACCGGGGGAGAGGGGAGTTCAGGAATTTTCCCTATGGCGCAATCGGTTTCAGCGCTTCCAGCGCGTGCTGCTTGCGCTCCTCGAACAGGGCGGCCAGCTCCTCCGCCCGGCTGTCGGGCAGGGCTTCGCGCGCTTCGTCGAACAGTTCGTCCTCTTCCTCGTCCAGATGATGCTGGAGCAGTTCGGTCATCACCTTGAACTTGGCCTCCCACGCGGTGCCGTCGTCGGGCATGCCGTTCAGCTCGTCCAGCAGCCCGCTGATGACGTGATGCTCGTTCAGCCCTTCGGCCGCTTCGTCCTTGGCTTCGCGGGCCTTGGCGAGTGCGGCGTAGAACACCGCCTCCTCCACCTTCTGGTGCGCCCACAATTCACGCTGAAGCTCGTCGAACAGGGCGCGGCGCTTGGCCTTTTCGGTGGCCTTGAGATCGAACATGCGGGTCATCAGGCCGCGCACGGTGTCATGATCCTTCTCGATCCGGTCGTAGATGTCCATGAAACGGTCCTGGTTTCGGTTCACTGTCCCCAAGCAACGGGCGGAAGGCGGGAGTGTTCCGAAGCCGCTGTTTTCGCAGCGCAAGCGGTGGCATAGTCCGCCGCCATGAACATCCTTGCCGACGTCATCCTGCCCGCCGGCCGCGCGGCGGTGGAGCTGTCCTTCTTTGTGCTGCTGCCGGTCATGGTGGTGATGCTGGCCATCATGCGGGTGCTGGAGGCTTTCGGCGTCCTCGACCGGCTGGTGCGGCGGCTGGCGCCGCTGCTGCGGCCCTTCGGCCTGACCGGGCTCGGGGTGTTCGCGGCGCTGCAGGTCAATTTCGTCAGCTTCGCCGCCCCCGTCGCCACGCTGGCGATGATGGAGCAGCGCGGCACCTCCGACCGCCACCTGGCCGCCACTTTCGCCATGGTGCTGGCCATGGCCCAGGCCAACGCGGTGTTCCCGCTGGCGGCATTGGGCCTGCGTCCCGTGCCGGTGCTGGTGCTGTCGCTGGTGGGCGGGCTGGCCGCGGCGGCGGCGGCCTATTACCTGTTCGGGCGCCATCTGTCGGCGGAGGAACAGCGGCTGGACGACACCCTGCGCCACCCCACCGCCGACAACGCCAAGGGTATTCTCGACGCCATCAACCGGGCGGGGACGGATGCCTTCAAGATCACCATCGGCGCCATTCCCATGCTGGTGCTGTCGCTGGCGGCGGTGATGGGGCTGCGCCAGGGCGGGGCCATCGACGGGCTGACGGCGCTGCTGGCCCCGGCGCTGGGGGCGCTGTCCATCGACCCGCTGCTGGTGCTGCCCACCCTGACCAAGCTGGTGGCCGGGGGGACGGCCATGCTGGGGGTGGTGGGCGACATGCTGAAGCAGGGCACCTTGAGCGTGCCCCTGCTGAACGCCAGCGCCGGCTTTCTGATCCACCCGCTGGACCTGACCGGGCTGGCGGTGCTGATGTCGGCGGGGCGGCGGGCGGCGGCGGTGTGGCGCCCGGCGGCATTGGGCGGGTGTGTGGGGATCGTCATCCGCACCGCGGGCCATATTCTTCTTGGGTAGGAGCGGCGGATTGTGCCGTGCGGCATCCTCCGTCTGGCATAGGCGGGCCGTTCCTGATAAACACTCAATGGTAACAAAGACGAGAGCACGGTCATGCGGCGCGCCTCCATCGAGCGCAACACCAACGAAACCCGGATCCGGGTGGCGGCCAATCTGGACGGAACCGGCGTCTACGACGTCCGCACCGGCATCGGATTCCTCGACCACATGCTGGAGCAGTTGTCCCGGCACAGCCTGATGGACCTGACGGTGGTGGCCGAGGGCGACCTGCACATCGATTTCCACCACACGACCGAGGACAGCGGCATCGCCATCGGCATGGCCGTGGCCCAGGCGCTGGGGGACCGCAAGGGCATCCAGCGCTACGGCCATTCCTATGTGCCCATGGACGAGACGCTGACCCGCGTGGCGCTGGATTTCTCCAACCGCCCCTATCTGGTGTGGAAGGTCCATTTCAGCCGCGACAAGATCGGCGACATGGACACCGAGTTGTTCCGCGAATGGTTCCAGGCGTTCGCCGGGGCGGCGGGGGTCACGCTGCACGTGGAAAACCTGTACGGCGAGAACAATCACCACATCGTGGAAAGCTGCTACAAGGCGCTGGCCCGCGCGCTGCGCACGGCGGTGGAGATCGACCCGCGCAAGGCCGACGCCGTGCCGTCCACCAAGGGCACGCTGGGCGGGTCGCTCTGACCCCCCTGCCCCGCCCCACCTGTTTTCCGACGAAGATCAACGAGGCTTCCCCGTGCCCACCGTCGCCCTGATCGATTACGGCTCCGGCAACCTGCGCTCCGCCGCCAAGGCGGTGGAACGGGCGGCGGCGGATGCCGGCCTGTCCATGACCGTCACCGTCACCGCCGACGCCGATGTGGTGCGGCGGGCCGACCGGGTGATCCTGCCGGGCGTCGGCGCCTTCGCCGACTGTGGCCGCGGCCTGTCGGCGGTGCCGGGAATGCTGGATGCGCTGGGCGAAGCCGTCATCCGCGGCGGGCGCCCCATGCTGGGCATCTGCGTGGGCATGCAGTTGATGGCCACCATCGGGCGCGAGCACGGCGACCACGCCGGCCTGGGCTGGATCGGGGGAGAGGTCTTGAAGCTGACCCCCGCCGACCCGGCGCTGAAGATCCCGCACATGGGCTGGAACGAGCTTGAGATCGTGTCCGATCACCCGGTTCTGCGCAACCTGCCGGCGGGGGCGCACGGGTATTTCGTCCACTCCTACCACTTCGTCTGCGCCAACCCGGCACACACGCTGGCGCGGGTGGAGTACGGCGGTCCGGTCACCGCGGCCATCGGGCGCGACAATCTGGTCGGCACCCAGTTCCACCCGGAAAAGAGCCAGGAAACCGGGCTGGCGCTGATCACCAATTTCCTGACCTGGAACCCGTAAGCGATGACGGAGCAGGCCAAGCGCACCGTCACCGTCGAACAGGCGGGCGACAAGCTCCGCCCCGCCGACCTGCACGACCTGTGCGATGCCGCGGACGAGGCCATCCGGGCCGGCGGCGGCTTCGGCTGGGTCACCCCGCCGGGGCGCGAAATCATGGAGCGCTATTGGCGCGGCGTGCTGATCGTGCCGGAACGCATCCTGTTCATCGGCCGGCTGGACGGGGTGATCGCCGGCTCCGCCCAATTGGTCCGCCCCGCCCGCAACAACGAGGCGCAGTCCCACGCCTGCACCCTGACCACCGCCTTCGTGGCGTCATGGGCGCGCGGCAACGGCGTGGCGCGCCGGCTGGTCCAGGCGGTGGAGGACGAGGCGCGGTCGCTGGGTTTCCGCATTCTCAATCTCGACGTCCGCGCCACCCAGGAAGCGGCCATTCACTTGTATGAACGGGCGGGTTTCACCCTCTGGGGCACACACCC
The DNA here is from genome assembly GCF_025961205.1 of Azospirillum fermentarium. Taxonomy (NCBI): domain Bacteria; kingdom Pseudomonadati; phylum Pseudomonadota; class Alphaproteobacteria; order Rhodospirillales; family Azospirillaceae; genus Azospirillum; species Azospirillum fermentarium. The sequence goes on along the minus strand of NZ_JAOQNH010000002.1, from coordinate 728,512 downwards.
CAACTATGCCTGGGTGGACGGGCGTCCGGTTGCCGGGCATTATTATTATAAAGATCTGACATCCCCCCCTCCCGCGTCCCAAACGAACGAGTCCCTGCCATGATCCTCTACCCCGCCATCGACCTCAAGGATGGTGCCTGCGTCCGCCTCGTGCGTGGCGAGATGAGCCAGGCGACGGTCTTCAACACCGATCCCGGTGAACAGGCCCGCGCCTTTCAGGAGCAGGGGTTCGAGTGGCTGCATCTGGTGGATCTCAACGGCGCCTTCGCCGGCCGCCCGGTGAATGGGGACGCGGTGGAGCGGATCCTGTCGTCGGTGACCATCCCGGTACAGCTTGGCGGCGGCATCCGTGATCTGGCCACCATCGAGATGTGGTTGTCCAAGGGCATGTCGCGGGTGATCCTGGGCACGGTGGCGCTGCGCCAGCCGGAACTGGTCAAGGAGGCCTGCCGCCTGTTCCCCGGCAAGATCGCCGTGGGCATCGACGCCCGCGAAGGCTATGTCGCGGTGGCCGGCTGGGCCGAGACGTCGGAGGTGAAGGCGCTGGATCTGGCGCTGAAGTTCGAGGATTCGGGCGTGTCGGCCATCATCTACACCGACATCAACCGCGACGGCGCCATGGGGGGCGTGAACGTGGAATCCACCGCCGATCTGGCGTTCCACCTGACCACCCCGGTCATCGCGTCGGGCGGCGTGTCGAGCATCGAGGATCTGAAGGCGCTGAAGCGCGAGGAGGCCTCGGGCATTCAGGGCGTCATCTGCGGCCGCGCGCTCTATGACGGGCGCATCGACCCGGCGGAGGCCCTGGCTCTGCTGTCCGCCCCCGTGACCGAAGGTGCCGGCCAATGATGAAGATGCGCGTCATCCCCTGTCTGGACGTCAAGGACGGGCGGGTGGTCAAGGGGGTGAACTTCGTCGATCTGGTGGACGCCGGCGATCCCGTGGAGCAGGCCCGCATCTATGACCGCGAAGGGGCCGACGAGCTGACCTTCCTGGACATCACCGCCAGCCACGAGAACCGCGAGACCATCTTCGACGTGGTGCGGCGGACGGCGGAGCAGGTGTTCATGCCGCTGACCGTCGGCGGCGGCGTGCGCGTGGTGGAAGACATCCGCAAGCTTCTCCTCGCCGGGGCCGACAAGGTGTCGATCAACACCGCCGCCGTCCACCGCCCGGAGTTCGTGCGCGAAGGGGCGGAGAAGTTCGGCAGCCAGTGCATCGTCGTCGCCATCGACGCCAAGCAGACGGCCCCCGGCAAGTGGGAGGTGTTCACCCACGGCGGGCGCAACAACACCGGCCTGGACGCCATCGAATGGGCCAAGCGCATGGAATCCCTGGGGGCGGGGGAGATCCTGCTGACCTCCATGGACCGTGACGGCACCAAGAGCGGCTTCGACCTGGAGTTGACCCGCAAGGTGGCGGATTCGCTGGGCATTCCCGTCATCGCGTCGGGCGGGGTGGGCACGCTGGACCATCTGGTGCAGGGTATCCGCGACGGCCACGCCACGGCGGTTCTGGCGGCATCCATCTTCCACTTCGGCACCTACACCATCGGGCAGGCCAAGGCAGCACTGGCCGAGGCCGGCATCCCGGTGCGCCCGGTGAAGAAGGCCGCGGCGCATGTCTGAGGCGCAGGCGACCGCTGCGGTGCTGGAGCGGCTCTACGCCACCATCAATGCCCGCAAGGGGGCCGACCCCGCCAGCAGCTACACCGCCAAGCTGTTCAGCCGCGGCGTGCCCAAGATCGCCCAGAAGGTGGGCGAGGAAGCGGTGGAAGCGGTGATCGAGGCCATGCGCGGCGACACGGATGCGCTGGTGGGCGAATCCGCCGACCTGCTCTATCACCTGCTGGTGCTGTGGGCGGCCACGGGGGTGGAACCGGAAGCGGTTTTCGCCAAGCTGGCGGCGCGCGAGGGCACCAGCGGCATCGACGAGAAGAATTCGCGTCCCAAGGGGTGAGCACACATGGCCAAGACCTACGATACCGGCAACATCTTCGCCCGCATCCTGCGCGGTGAGATCCCGTGCAAGAAGGTATACGAGAGCGACCACGCCCTGGCCTTCCACGACATCAACCCGCAGACCCCCACCCACGTGCTGGTCATCCCCAAGGGTCCGTACGTGGATTGGGACCATTTCAGCGCCGAAGCGTCGGAGGCTGAAATCGCCGGCCTGATCCGCGCGGCGGGCGAGGTGGCCCGTCTGGTGGGGGCTGCCGAGCCGGGGTATCGGGTGCTGTCCAACTGTGGCGAGGCGGCGCATCAGGAGGTGCCGCATCTGCACCTGCATATTTTTGCGGGGCGGGATCTGGGGCGGATGATCGGCAAGGGTGAGTGAACAGTCGTCGGGGGCTGCTCGCCCCCGACACCCCCCGGCAAGGGCCAACGGCCCTTGCATCCCACAAATGAAATTCAGTGCGAGCCGTTGGTCTTCAGGCCCAGAAGACGGGCGGCGTTTTCCTTCAGGATCAAGGGGCGCACGTCGTCTTTGATGTTCAGCTTGTCGAAATCGGCGATCCAGCGGTCCGGTGTGATCAGCGGGAAGTCGGAGCCGAACAGCATCTTGTGCTTCAGCAGGCTGTTGGCGTACTGCACCAGGATGGCCGGGAAATACTTGGGCGACCAGCCCGACAGGTCGATGTAGACATTGGGCTTATGGGTCGCCACCGCCAGCGCCTCTTCCTGCCAGGGGAAGGACGGGTGGGCCAGGATGATCGGCATGTCGGGGAAATCCGCCGCCACGTCGTCCAGATGCATGGGGTTGGAATATTTCAGCCGCAGCCCCGCCCCGCCCGGCATCCCCGCCCCGATGCCGGTCTGGCCGGTGTGGAACAGCGCCGGCAGGCCGTATTCGGCGATCACCTCATAGAGCGGATAGGCCATGCGGTCGTTGGGGAAGAACCCCTGCATGGTGGGGTGGAACTTGAAGCCGCGCACCCCGTACTGCTCCACCAGCCGCCGCGCCTCGCGCACGCCGACCTTGCCGCGGGCAGGGTCGATGCTGGCGAAGGGGATCATCACGTCGCGGTTCTGCGCCACCAGTTCCGCCACCTCGTCGTTGGGCACGCGGGGAATGCCGGTGCAGCATTCGGCGTCCACGGGGAAGATGACGCAGGCCATGTTGCGCGAACGGTAGTATTCGGCGATTTCCGGGATGCCCGGCTGGCCCAGATCGTTCTTGAAGTACTTGGCCTTGGCCTCCTCCATCGCCAGCGCCTCTTCCAGCAGCGGGGCGCGGCAGGATTTCTCCGCGTGGGTGTGGATGTCGATGGCGACCAGAGAGTCGATGTCCATGATACGAATGTCCCGTTGCAGGAAAATCAGGAAAGAACCGCCAGCGCCTCGCCCACGAACCCGCCGCCGGCCATGACGGTGCGGGCCAGGCCGGGGGCGGCGGGGGCGATGTTGGCGGCGTAGAAGCGGGCGAGCACGATGCGGCGCTCCAGAGCCGGGGCGTCCTCCCCCGCCTGCTGGCGGGTGCGGGCGGCGGTGGCCCCCTTGGCGAGCAGGGCCGCCCCAGCGGTCAGCCCGAACAGCCGCAGATAGGGCGAAGCCCCGGCCAGCGCCTGTTCCGGCGTGCGGCCCACGGTGAGCAGCCAGCCGGTGGCCCGTTCCAGCGCGTCCAGCGCGGCGGTCAGGTCGGCGGCAGCCCCGCCCAGCACCTCCGCCGCCTCCGCCGCCATGGCCTTCCATTCGGCCAGAAGGGCGGCGACCAGCGCCCCGCCCTGACGCGGCAGCTTGCGGGTTACGAGGTCGATGGCCTGGATGCCGTTGGTGCCCTCGTAGATCGAGGTCACGCGCACGTCGCGCAGGTGCTGCGCCGCCCCGGTTTCCTCCACCACCCCCATGCCGCCGTGGATCTGGATGCCCAGATCGGCGACGGCGATGCCGGTGTCGGCGCAGAACGCCTTGACCACCGGGGTCATCAGCCCGGCCAGCGCCTCCGCCCCTTCGTCATGGGCGCGTTCGGCGCGGTCGATCGCGGTGGCGGTGACATAGGCGACGGCACGCGCCGCCGCGGTCTGGGCCGCCATGGAGAGCAAGGTCCGCTGCACGTCGGGATGCTCGACAATGGGGCACGGGCCGGTACCGTTCAGGGCACGGCCCTGCTTGCGCTCGCGGGCATAGGCCAGGGCCTGCTGGGTGGCGCGCTCGGCGATGGCCACACCCTGCAGTCCGGTGGCGAGACGGGCGCGGTTCATCATGGTGAACATGCAGGCAAGCCCGCGGTTCTCCTCCCCCACCAGCCAGCCGATGGCACCGCCGGCATCGCCGAACGCCATGGTGCAGGTGGGGCTGGCGTGCAGGCCCAGCTTGTGCTCGATCCCGGCGCAGCGCAGGTCGTTGGCCGTGCCATCGGGCAGGATCTTGGGCGCCAGGAACAGGGAGATGCCCTTGGTGCCCGGCGGCGCGTCGGGCAGACGGGCCAGCACCAGATGGACGATGTTGTCCGTCAGGTCGTGGTCGCCGTAGGTGATGAAGATCTTCTGCCCGGTGATGCGGTAGGTGCCGTCGCCCGCCGGCACCGCACGGGTGCGCAACAGCGCCAGATCGGACCCGGCCTGCGGCTCGGTCAGGTTCATGGTGGCGGTCCATTCGCCCGACACCAGCTTGGGCAGATAGGCCGCACGAAGAGCGTCGCTGCCGTGGGCCAGCAGCACATCCACCGCCCCTTGCGTCAGCACAGGCCCGAGGCCGAAGGCCATGCAGGCGGCGGTGTGCATCTCCATCACCGCGGTGTTCAGCATCACCGGCAGCCCCGCCCCGCCCCAGGCGTCGGGGGCGGCGACACCGTTCCACCCGCCCTCGCGCCATTGGGTGTAGGCGTCGGGGAAACCGGGCGGGGTGGCGACGGCGCCGTCGGCCCACCGCGCGCCGGTGCGGTCACCGGGAACGTTCAGCGGGGCCAGAACCCCTTCGGCCAGGGCGCCGGCCTGATCCAGCAGGGCGGTCACGAGGTCGCGGTCCAGCCCGTCGAACAGCCCCTCGGCGATGATGGCGTCCAGGCCGGCGATGTCGGTCAGGGTGGCGATGATATCGCCCGTGGGTGCGGTAAAGGTCATGCCGCCGGTTCCTCCCCTTCGTGCTTCGTTATTACTGTCATGATTCATAACAATGATGATCGTGTCAAATCCGCTGTGCGCCGGCGGGACACTTGGGCTATGGTCCGGCAACCGATCCTTCCCGTTGCCGGCAGACCCGCACCATGACCGAGACCCCCGCCAAACCGCCGCGGACCCGCCGCCCGAAAGCCACCCCCGGCCCCGATACGGGGGTGGAGGCGGTGGAAAGCGCCGTGGACATGGGGCTTTTGGACGAATCCATCGGCTTTCTGCTGAAACGGGTGCAGATGGCGGTGTTCACCGACTTCATCCGCACCTTCGCCCCCGCCGACATCCGCCCGGCGCAGTTCTCGGTCCTGGTCATCATCGCCCGCAACCCCGGCCTGAAGCAGTCGCAGGTCAGTGCCGCCCTCAGCATCAAGCGCACCAACTTCGTGCCGCTGCTGGATTCGCTGGAGGCCCGCGGTCTGGTGAAACGCAAGCTGGCCGCCACCGACCGCCGGTCCCACGCGCTGCACCTGACGGCCAAGGGCACGGCACTGGTGGGTGAACTGACCGCCCTGTGGCGGGAGCACGAGGGCCGCATCCGCACGCTGCTGGGCGGTGACGAGACCCACGCCCACCTGTGCGCCCTGCTGGGCCGCCTGACCGACATGGGCGGCCCGGTGGACGAGGACGCCGACAGCGACGCCCCGCCGCCCTCCAAACCCCGCCGCCGCAAGACGGAGTAAAAAGACGGGATCCAGGGGCCTTCCGGCCCTTGACCGGGATGCGCGAAGGGCGGGAAGCCCTTCGCTCCCCCCTTTATCAACGGGGAGGCAACCGCAAGGCTCCATCCAGCCGGATCACCTCCCCGTTCAACGCCGCATTCTGGACGCAATGAAGCGCCAGGGCGGCGTATTCCTCGGGCTTGCCGAGCCGCTTGGGGAACGGGACCGACGCGCCCAGGCTGGCCTGCACCTCGGCGGGCAGGGTGTGCATCATGGGGGTGAGGAACAGCCCCGGCGCGATGGTCATGACGCGGATGCCGAACTGCGCCAGTTCGCGCGCCGCCGGCAGGGTCAAAGCCGCGATCCCACCCTTGGACGCGGCGTAGGCCGCCTGCCCCACCTGCCCCTCATAGGCGGCGACGGAAGCGGTGGAGACGATCACGCCGCGCTCGCCGTCGGCCAGCGGGTCCAGAGCCGCCATGTCCGCCGCCGCCAGCCGCAGCATGTTGAAGCTGCCCAGCAGGTTGACCCGCAGCACGCGGTCGAAGTCTTCCAGCGGCTGGGGGCCGTCGCGGCCAAGAATGCGCTTGGCGGTGCCGATGCCGGCGCAGTTCACCAGCACGCGGGCGGCCCCGTGCGCCTCCCGCGCCGCGGCGATGGCGGATGCCGCCCCCGGCCCGTCCGACACGTCGCAGCGCACGGCGATGCCGCCGATCTCATGGGCGATGGCGGATGCCGCGTCGGCGTTGATGTCGAACACGGCAACCTTGGCCCCGGCGGCGGCCAGCGCGCGGGCCGTGGCCGCCCCCAGCCCCGAACCGCCGCCGGTGACGATGGCGGCCTGTCCCTGGATATCCATGATGTGAGCTTCCTTTTTCACGATCACCCTCTCCCGCCCCGGCGGGGAGAGGGCTTATCAGGCGGTGGCGCGTTCGCGCCGGGCGGGGACGGCGGCGACCAGCACGTCCGGCCCCGGTTCGGCGGCGTAGAGCGCCTCGATCAGGGGGGCGCGGCGGGCCAGCATGATCTTCTGGTTCAGCGACCCCTTGTCGGTGATCTCACCCGCGTCCAGGGACGGGCGGTCGTCCATGACGATGGCGCGCGCGATGCGGTTGGAACTGCCCGTGCCCTTGGCGGCCAAGCTGTCCAGCCGTTCCTGGAAGCGGGCGCGCACCTCCGGGTGGCGCACCACCTCGGCGTCCGGCAGACCGCGGGCGAAGTCGGGGCAATAGTCGCGGCAGGCGGCGATATCGGGCAGGATCAGCATCGCCACGTCGTCGCGGTCGTGGCCGGTGATGACCACATCGCTGACCAGCGGGGCGAAGTGCCGCTGCACATCGGCACGCAGGGTGCTGACGCTGACCCAGGTGCCGGTGGCGAGCTTGAAATCTTCGGAAATGCGCCCGTCGAAGATGAAGCCCATGCCGGGATCGTCGGGATCGACGAAGCGCAGGGCGTCACCCATGCAGTAATAGCCCTCGTCGTCGAACGCCTTGGCGGTCAGGTCGTCCTGGCGCCAGTAACCGGGCGTGACGTTGGGGCCGCGCAGACGGAATTCCAGCTTGCCGGCGGTGGGGACCAGCTTGACCGTCACCCCCGGCGCCGGCACGCCGACCACGCCGGGGCGGTCCACCGCGCGGTTGCAGATCATGGCCGAGGGCGCGGTTTCGGTGGAGCCGAGGCTGGTGACGAACACCACCTTTTCCCCGCAGGTCTCGATCGCCATCTCCTCCAGGCTTTCCCAGATGTGCGGCGCCAGCCCGGCCCCGGCATAGAACAGCGCCTTCAGCCGGCTGAAGAAGGTACGGCGCAGGTCGGCGTCGGCGCGCAGGTGGGGGACCAGCGCCTCGTACCCCTTGGGCACGTTGAAATAGACGGTGGGGCCGATGTCGCGCAGGTTGGCGACGGTGGGGCGGATGGCGTCACCCACCGGCTTGCCGTCGTCGATGTAGTAGGAACCGCCGTTGTAGAGCGCGATGTTGAAATTCTGGTTGCCGCCGAAGGTGTGGTTCCACGGCAGCCAGTCCACCAGCACCGGCGTCTCGTCGGCCAGGAAGGCATAGATCTGCCGCAGCATTTCCTGATTGCAGCACAGCATCCGCTGGGTGTTGATGACCCCCTTGGGCATGCCGGTGGACCCGGACGTGAACAGCAGCTTGGCCACCGTGTCCGGCCCCACCGCATCGTGGGCGGCGTCCACCGCCGCGGTCGGCTCGGCGGCCTCCAGGGCGGCGAAGGGTGTGACGGCCAGACCCTCGGGGATGCCGGTGGTGGTGACGACCTCCACCCCCGCCGGCACCGCGGCGCGCAGCGCGCGTTCAAAGCGCAGGCCGTCGGCGGCGAACACCAGCCCCGGCGTCACCAGCCCCAGCACGTGGCGCAGCTTGGCGTAATCGGAACTGACCAGGGAATAGGCGGTGGACACCGGCGCATAGGGGATGCCGGCGTATTGCGCCGCCAATCCCAGCAGGGCGTGTTCGATGTCGTTGCCCGACAGGATGGCGATGCCGCGGTCGGGCGACAGGCCGCGGTCGATCAGCGCCTGGGCGATGCGGCGCACCCGCACCAGCGTGTCGGCGTAGGTCAGCTCCCGCCAGCCGCCCTCGGCGGTGCGCTGGGCCAGGAACAGGTGATCGGGGCGTTCGCGCGCCCAACGTTCCAGGCACAGGGTGATCTTGTCGGGGTGGGGCACCAGCTCCATGGCGGAGCGGACCAGCAATGTGCCGTCGTCCCGGCGGTCCACGGACACCGCCGTGGCGCCGAGGCGCGCGGGGCGCATCGGATGCGTCATGGTAAGCGTTCCTCCCGAGAACGCGCCGGGCGGGGGTGTTTCCATCCCGCTTTCCGGCTTTTGCGTGGTGGTGTCAGGGCACGGCGGGGGCGTCGTTGCGCCCGGCCCGCGGCCTTAGAATTCGGTCACCTTCTTGGCCCGCTTCTCCAGGAAGGCGCGCAGCCGCTGCTTGGCGTCGTCGCTGCCCTGGGCCACGGCGGCCATCAGCGATTCCATCATGAAGCCCTGGCGGGGGTCGGCCTCGGCGATGCGCGGCAGGGCGTGGATGACGGCGAAGTTGGTGATGGGGGCGTTGGCGGCGATGCGCCCGGCCAGCTCCAGCGCCTTCGGCAACCCCTCGCCCGGCTCCACCAGATACTGCGACAGCCCCAGCGCGTAACCGCTCTCGGCGTCGTGCACCCGGCCCGTCAGCATCATGTCGGCCATCCGCGCCGCCCCGATCAGCCGCGGCACCCGCACCGACGCACCACCGCCGACGAAGATCCCCCGCTGCCCCTCGGGCAGGGCGTAATAGGCGGTGCGCTCGGCCACCCGCACATGGGTGGCGCAGGCCAGTTCCAGCCCGCCGCCGACCACCGCCCCTTTCAGCACCGACACCACCGGCACGCGCCCGAATTCGATCTTCTCGAACGCGCGGTGCCACATCATGGAGTGGGCAACGCCCTCCACCGTCGAGCGTTCGGTGATTTCCGACAGGTCAAGCCCGGCGGAGAAATTCTCGCCGTCCGCCGCGATCACCACCGCGCGGGCTTCCGGCGGCAGGGCGGCGAAGAAGGTCTCGATCCCCAGAATGGTTTCATCGTTGAGCGCGTTGCGCTTTTCCGGCCGCGTCAGCCACAGGACCGCCACATCGCCCCGCAGTTCCGCCCGCAGGGAAGCCGGCAGCACCGCTTCCATCATCCGTTCACCGGCAGTCATGGTTCGACCTCACATTTATTCGTCATCATTGTTATGAATTATAACATTTAAGGGCGGGCGGGGCAACGGCGGTCTTGGCGTTGTTCCACAACGTTTTTTCCGCCCCTCCCCCATCCCGGTCCCATGGCCCTGCCCGTCAGCAGGACATCAGCACCGGAACCGTCATGTGTCCCAGGATGTGGCGGGTGCCGCCGCCGCCGCGGTGCAGGCCGGGGAAACCGCTGCCCGCCGCGTGCGCACCCATCACCAAGAGGTCGGCCCCCTCGTCCGCCGCACGGTTCAGCAGCATGTCCATCATGCCGATGCCGTCGGCGGCCAGGATCTCCACCGTGGCGGGGATGCCGTGGCAGGACAGGTGACGCACGCAATCGGCGGTGCTGGCCTGCTCCTCCTCCGGGTGGCGGCTGAAGACGGCCAGGGTGGCGCCCTCCCCGCCCGCCATCAGCGGCAGGGCGTCGTTGAGCGCGCGGGCGGATTCGCGGCTGTGGTTCCAGGCGATCAGCGGGCGGCGGAACGGCACCGCCACCGGCCCGGCATAGGGCACCACCAGCACCGGGCGCCCGGCGTGCTGGATCACCTGCTCCACCATGCCCGGCGGCACCAGGGAGGTGCCGTCGTCGGCCTCCTGCCCCAGAATCGCCAGATCCACGTGACGGGCGGCGTCGGTGACGCCCTGGATGACCTCCGCCGCGCCGCCGCGGTTGGCATCGCGCCACTCGGCACCCGCCAGCCCCTCGGTGGCGGTGGCGAAGGCATCGCGGCTGGCGGCGGACGCGGCGCGGTAGGCATCGCTCGGCCACACCGACACCACCCCCACCGAATGGGCCTTGCCGTGCTCGGCGAACAGGCCCAGCAGGCGGGCGCCGTGGCGGCGGGCCAGAGCCACCGCCAGCCCCAGCCGCACCGGCGTGCGGGGGCCGTGGTCGAGATGAACCAGAATGTTGCGGACAGGATAGGTGTGCGACATGGGTGTTTCCCCCCTCCGGCCCCGTCAGGCGGCCTGGCCCGACAGGCCGAGATAGCTTTCGATCACGCGGGGATCGGCGGCCAGCGTCGATGCCGGCCCCTCCAGCGTTACGGTGCCGGTTTCCATCACATAGCCGTAATCGGCGATGCGGAGCGCGGCGCGGGCGTTCTGTTCCACCAGCAGGATGCCGACCCCGGTGCGGCGCAGGTCCGACACCAGCTCCAGGATTTCCTTCACGATGCGGGGGGCCAGCCCCAGGCTGGGTTCGTCCAGCATCAGCACGCGGGGCTTGGCCATCAGGGCGCGGCCCATGGCCAGCATCTGCCGCTCGCCCCCCGACATGGTGCCCGCCGCCTGTTTGCGGCGTTCCTTCAGCCGGGGGAACAGGGTGTAGACCTCCTCCAGCGCATCGGCCACCCGCTCGCCGCGGGGACGGGTGTAGGCACCCAGGCGCAGATTGTCCTCCACCGCCATGGTGGCGAACAGCTCGCGCTTTTCCGCCACCAGCGCGATGCCGGCGGTCACCCGTTCCTCGATGGACAGGGCGTCCACCGCCCGGCCCTGGAAGCGGATGGCCCCGGTGGCCGGCAGGATGCCCATGGCCGCGTTCAACAGCGTGGTCTTGCCCGCCCCGTTGGCCCCGACCACGGTGACGATCTGGCCGGGCTGGATGGACAGGGACACCTGCCGCACCGCCTCGATCCGGCCATAGGAAACCGACACGCCATCCAGTTCGAAAAGCGCGGTGCTCATTCGATCCCCCCCAGATAGGCTTCGAGAACGGCCGGGTTGTTGCGGATCTCGGCGGGCAGGCCCTCGGCGATCTTGGCGCCGAACTCCATCACCACCAGACGGTCCACCAGCCCCATCACGAAATCCATGTCGTGCTCGACCAGCAGGATCGCCGTGCCCTCCGCCCGCAGGCGGCGGAGCAGGTTGCCCAGTGCCTGCTTTTCCGCGTGGCGCAGGCCGGCGGCGGGTTCGTCCAGCAGCAGCAGCATGGGGTCCAGGCACAGCGCACGGGCGATTTCCACCACCCGCGCCTGCCCCAAGGCCAGCGTGCCCGCCGGGCGGTGCAGGCTGTCGCCCAGGCCGCAGCGCTCCAACTGCCGCACGGCCTCGTGGCGCAGGCGGTCCTCCTCGGTGCGGTCCAGGCGCAGCACCGCCCCCATCACCCCGGCGTGACCCCGCAGGTGGGCGCCCAGCATCACATTGTCCAGCACGCTCATGGTCGGCAGCAGCTTCACATGCTGGAAGGTGCGGGCCACGCCGCGGCGGGCGATGGTGCGCGACGGCAGCCCGCCGATGCGCGCCCCTTGCAGCCGCACCTCCCCCGCCGACGGGCGCAGGACGCCGGTCACGAGGTTGAAGGTGGTGCTCTTGCCCGCCCCGTTGGGGCCGATCAGGCCGATGATCTCACCCGCCTTGACCTCGAACCCCACGTCACGCACCGCCAGCAGGCCGCCGAAGCTCTTTTGCAGCGAGCGGATGTCCAGGAGCGGCGACCCGGCGTCGGGCATGGCGCGGCGGGGCAGCGGCTCGGCATCGCCACGCGGGGGCGCCGGGGCGCGGGGCGGGAACACCCGCTGCACCAGCGGCCACAGCCCGTCGCGGGCGTATTGCAGCAGCAGCACCAGCAGCACGCCGAAGATGATCGCTTCGAAATTGCCCGAGCCGCCGAACAGCCGCGGCAGGATGGCCTGAAGCTGGTCCTTCAGCAGCGTGACCACCGCGGCACCGGCCACCGCCCCCCAGATGTGGGCGACACCGCCGACCACCGCCATGAACAGGTATTCGATGCCGGCGTTCAGGCCGAAGGGGGTGGGGTTCACCGCCCGCTGCACATGGGCGAACAGCCACCCCGACACCGCCGCCAGCAGTGCGGCGTAGACAAACGCGGTGAGCTTGACCCGCCCGGTATCCACACCGAACGCCTCGGCCGCCGTCACCCCGCCGCGCAGCGCCCGGATCGCCCGCCCGACGCGGGAATCCAGCAGACGCAGGGTGGCCAGGGCCGCCAGCAGGACGCAGGCCCAGATGACGTAATAGACCGCCCGCCCCTCGTACAGCGGATAGCCCGCGATGCTCAGCGGCGGGATGCTGGAGATGCCGTCGTGACGCCCCAGCGCGTCCATGTTGCCGAACAGGTAATAGAGGCTGATGGCCCAGGCCATGGTGCCCAGCGGCAGGTAATGGCCCGACAGCCGCACGGTCATCAGCCCCAGCACCAGCGCCACAACGCCGGTCAGCGCCACCGCCAGCGGCAGCGTCAGCCACGGCGACAGGCCGTAGGTGGTGGTCAGAACCGCGGTGGTGTAGGCGCCGAAGCCGCAGAACGCCGCCTGCCCGAACGAGGTCAGGCCGCCGATGCCGGTCAGCAGCACCAGCCCCATCACGGCCAGGGACGCCATGCCGATGCCGTTCAGCAGCGTGATCCAGATTTCCGGGGTGGCGGGGACCAGGGGCAGCACCGCGCCCACGGCCAGCAGCGCCAGCCCGGCACGGCGGGACGCCCCGCCGCCAAGGCCCGCCCACGAGGCGGGGGTGAGGGTTTTGGAGGACGGCACGCTCATTCCTCATCCTCCACATGCACGGTGCGGATGGAACGCCACAGAAGAACCGGGATGATGATGGTGAAGACGATGACTTCCTTGAAGGAACTGGCCCAGAAGGACGCGAACGCCTCCACCAGCCCCACCAGCACCGCGGCGGCAGCCCCGAGCGGGAAGCTGACCAGCCCGCCGATGATGGCGGCGACGAAGCCCTTCAGCCCCGTCAGGAAGCCGGTGTCGTAGAACACGGTGGTCACCGGGGCGATCAGCACCCCCGACAAGGCACCGATGAAGGCGGCCAGGGCGAAGGCGATCCGGCCGGCCGACGCGGTGGGGATGCCCACCAGCCGCGCGCCCAGCCGGTTGACCGCGGTGGCGCGCAGCGCCTTGCCGGTCAGGGTGTGGCCGAAGAAGGCCCACAGCGCCACGATCAGCGCCGCCGTCACCCCCAGAACCCACAGGCTCTGGCCCGTGACCATGGCCGGGCCGATGTCGTAGGTGGCGGTGCTGAGCGGTGCGGTGCGGAACCCCTCGGCCCCGAAGAACAGCAGCCCCAGCCCGACCAGCGCCAGATGCACGCCCACCGACGCGATCAGCAGCACCAGCACCGACGCTTCGGCCAGCGGGCGGTAGACCAGCCGGTAGAGCGACGGCCCCAGCAGCGCCACCGCCGCCAGGGTCAACGGCACTTCCACCGCCGGCCCCCAATGGCGGGGAGCGGCGATGACGGACGCCGCCAGCACCGCCGCCGGCAAGCCCACGTCCACCACCGCGGCGCGCACAAGGCGCGCCGGGCGGCGGGCGGCGGGGTCGCGGATCAGATCATCGAGGAGAGCCGCCACCCCCAGCCCCACCGCCAGCAGGACGGTCGGCGGGACAAGCCCCCGCTCGAACGCCGCCAGCGTCAAGGCGCCATAGGCAACAAACTCCCCCTGAGGGATGAAGATGACGCGGGTGATGGTGAAGACCAGCACCAGCGACAGGGCCAACAGCGCGTAAACGGCACCGTTGGTCACCCCGTCCTGCGCCAGGAACAAGACGATGGTCGAGTCCAAAACCGCCTCCATGGGCACGCGGGATGCGGATGCCTTACTTCACCAGGTTCCAGGTGCCGTTCTCGACCTTCAGCAGCACATAGCCGCGGTAATCCAGGCCGAAATGGTCATCCTTGGTGTAGTTGAACACACCCTGGGAGGCGACGACCTCCTTCTCGCTTTCCAGCGCATCGCGCAGCGCCGTGCGGAATTCCTTGGTGCCCGGCTTGGCCGACTTCAGCGCCACCGGAACCACGCGCTTGAGCACCTGGGCCGCGTCCCACACATGGGCGCCGAACTGGGCGCGGGTCTGGGGACCGTACTTGGCCTCGTACTTGGTCACGTATTCCAGCGCCAGGGGGCGCATGGGGACGGATTCCGGCAACTGCTCGGCCACCATCACGGGACCGGAGGGCAGGATGGCCCCCTCCACCGCCGCACCGCCGATGCGGATGAAGTCCTGCGTCACCGACCCGTGGGTCTGGTAGATCGGACCCTTGTACCCGCGTTCGCGCAGCGTGATGTGCGGCAGGGCCGACGCGGTGCCCGACCCGCCCACCAGCACGGCGTCGGGGCGCGCGGCCAAAAGCTTCAGCACCTGCCCGGTGACGGAGGTGTCGGCGCGGGCGAAGCGTTCCTCCGCCACCACCTTCAGCCCGGCGGACGGGGCCAGCGTCTTCAGGTCGCGCAGCCAGAAATCGCCCCAGGCGTCGGCAAAGCCGATGAAGCCGATGGTCTTGACGTTGTTCTTCTTCATGTGGTCGATGACGGCCATGGCCATCAGCGTCACGTTCTGCGGCAGGCGGAAGGTCCATTCGTCCTTGCCCGCCGGCAGGTCGATGGGCGACAGCGCCAGATGGGGCACGGCGTTTTCCCGCGCCACGCCGGCCACCGCGATGGCCGCCCCGGTCATCACCGAGCCCAGCAGCACGTCGGCGTTCTCTTCCGTCACCAGACGGCGGGCCTGGGTGGTGGCCTGGGTGGGGTCGGAGGCGTCATCGACCACCAGCAGCCGGATCTTTTCCCCGCCGATCTCTTCGGGGAACAAGGCGGCGGTGTTCTTGGCCGGAATGCCGATGGCGGCGGTGGAGCCGGTGGCCGGCACGATCAGGCCGACGGTGATGTCGGCCAGGGCGGCACCCGGAACGGCCAGCAGCGCCGCCGCGGCCAGAAGGGTGCGGCGCAGGCGGGTGCCGGGAGACGAACGGCGTTCGGTCATAAGGGTTTCCTCCACGCGATTGTCGGATTGTTTTTGTGCGGTGCGGCGCAGGGTGACGAAAATGCCGGCACCGGCGGCAGCCGTCGTTGCGGCTGCCAGAACTGTTATTGTTTATAACAGTTATGAGGGGTTCCGTAAAGCCGGGTTGTGACCCGGAAACGGACATAAACGGGCATAAAATGACGCAGAATAAAAAAAGCCCCCTTCCCGTCAGGAAAGGGGGCTGCCGGATGCGAGGGCGGCATGGCCTCACCGCGCCAAGGCGGCCAGTTGGACAGACTCGTCGGCGACCTGTTCCGGGGTGACCGGAACCCGCTTGTCCAGAAGCTTGCGCCCGGTCATGTGATCGGGCGGGCGGTTGACCGAATCGATGGCGATCAGCGCGCCATCGCGGAAGTAGAACACCGAGAAGCGCCGTTCGGCGGGCGATCCGCGCACCACGATGCGGTCGTGACCGGACGAGAGGCCGACCATCTGCAGCTTCACGTCGTACTGATCGGACCAGAACCACGGGGCGGCGGTGAAGGGGCGTTCGCGGCCCAGCAGCGCCGCCGCCGCCGCCTTGCCCTGCTCCACCGCGTTCTGCACCGATTCCAGCCGGCGGGGGGCGGCCCCGTCGGCGATGCGGACGGTGCAGTCGCCCACCGCGGTGATGCGCGGGTCACTGGTGCGGGCGCAGTCGTCCACGATGATGCCGCGGTCGCACGCCAGCCCGGCGGCCACCGCCAGATCGTCGTTGGCGATGATGCCGATGCCGGCCACCACCGCGTCGGCGGGATAGACGGTGCCGTCGGCGGTGCGGACGGCGGTGACCGTGCCGCCGCTGCCCTCCAGCGCCACCACCTGCGCCCCCAGCACCACATCCACACCGTGGGAGCGGTGAAGATCGGCGTAGAAGTCGGACACGAACGGGGCCACCACCCGCGCCATCAGGCGGGGGGCCGCTTCCAGCACCGTGACCGTGCGCCCACGCTTGCGGGCCGAGGCTGCAACCTCCAGCCCGATGAAGCCGCCGCCGATCACCACCACCCGTTCGGCGGCGTCCAGCGCCGCCCCGATGCGGTGGGCGTCGTCCAGCGTGCGCAGGCCGAACACCCCCTCCAGTTCCGCGCCCGGAACCGGCAGGGGCCGCACCCGCGATCCCGTGGCCAGCGCCAGCCCGTCATAGGACAGGCAGCGCCCGTCATCCAGCCGCACCACCTGGGCCGCCCGGTCGATGGACGACACCCGCACGCCGGTCAGCAGCGTGATGCGCTGGCGTTCGAAGAAGTCCAGCCCGCGGATGCCGAGTTGGGCGTCCGTCACCTCCCCGTTCAAAAGTGCCTTGGACAGGGGGGGACGGTGGTAGGGCGGCTGGGTTTCGTCGCCGATCAGGGTGATGGGGCCGGTGTAGCCCTCCGCCCGCAGGGATTCCGCCACCTGCAGGCCGCCCTGCCCCGCCCCGGCGACAACCATGCCGCCGGTTTCGGGTTCCGCCATCGCCGGGGCCATCAGCTTTGCGTTTCGGGCAGGTGGAGCGTCATGCCGTCAAGCTCCGGCGTCACCTTGATCTGGCACGACAGGCGGCTGTTGGGCTTGCGCTCGGACGAGGTGCACTCCAGCATCTCTTCTTCCGTCTGGCTGGGCGCCGGCAGGGTGCCGGCGAAGGTTTCATCCACATAGCAATGACACGTGGCGCAGGCGCACGAACCGCCGCATTCGCCTTCGATCCCATCGACGCCGTTCTGCACGGCGCCCTGCATCACGGTCCAGCCGGTGGGGATCTCCACCACCTGTTCCGCGCCGTCGTGGGAAATGAACGTGATCTTGGCCATGAGGATGATTCCTTCCGAGAAGAGGTGCTGGTGGGTTTTTTATGGTTTGATCTCAGCCCACCGCCAGTTCGAGCCGGGTCGGGCTGCGGAACGTGGTGGAGGACATCCAGGGCAACTGGTCCTGGACACGGGTGAAGTCGGGCACGCGCTTCAGCAGTTCCTCGAACGCCACCTTGGATGCCAGACGGGCGAACGCGGTGCCGAGGCAGGCGTGGACGCCGCCGCCGAAGCCCAGATGCCCCTTGGGCTTGCGGGCGATGTCGTAGATATGGGCGTTGGGGAAGCGGCGGTCGTCGCGGTTGCCGGAGCCATAGGCCAGACAGACGAAATCACCCTGGCGCATCACCTGCCCGTGCAGTTCCACATCACGCTGCAGGCAGCGGCGGAACCGCTGGGCCGAGGTGTTGTAGCGCAGGGATTCTTCCATGGCGTCGGCGATCAGCGCCGGGTTGGCCACCAGCTGGCGGCGGGCGTCGGGGTGGTCGGCCAGATTGTAGGCGAACATGGTCAGGAACCCCGACAGGGATTCGATGCCGGCCATGATCAGCGTGGTGATGGTCATCTGGATTTCACGGTCGGCCAGCTTCTCGCCGTCCACTTCCGCGGTGATGAGCGCGGTGATGAGGTCGTCGCCCGGCTCGGCCTTGCGCAGTTCCACCAGCGACTTGGCGTATTCGCTCATCCACTGGAAGGCGGCCAGGTGCTCCGGCCCCTTCTGGCGGGTGGCGGGGTCCGACTGGACCATCAGCACCGCCTTGTCGCGGACCATCTTCTCGTTTTCGCGCGGCAGGTTGAACAGGCCGAACAGCACGTCCACCGTCACCTTGCTGGAAAACTGGCTGACGAAATCGAAGGTCTTTTCGCCCTGGATGGCGTCCAGCGCCCGGTTGGCCGAGGCGCGCACCGGCTCGGTCAGCCCCTCCACCGCCTTCTTGGTGAAGGCGAACTGCACCAGCCCGCGCAGGCGGTCGTGGCGGGGCGGATCGGTGGTGCCCAGGGTGGCGCCGGCGCGGTTGGGCATCTCGTCCATCAGATTCCCCCGCGCGGAGGAATAGGTTTCCCAGTCGTTCAGCGCCGTCACGATGTCGTCGTAGCGCGACAGCACCCACATGTTGGCCTCGTCCGACCAGAAGCACGGGTGTTCGTCGCGCAGCGTCTTGTAAAACGGAAAGGGATCGGCATCCACCGCCGGAGAATAGGGGTCGAAACGGAACATGGGCGTTGATCCTCCACGGGCGCCCGCCTCAGCCGCGGGCCTGGGCGCCATCTGGTCTTTTTTGGAAAATTCCGGGGGGCGGGACGTCTCTTTCCGGTCGTCGCTGCGCCCGTCACACGACAGAGAATGCCCCAGAACCATGCGCCCGGAAATGGACGAAGGGGCAAAAAAATTGTACTATTCAGGCAAAATGAGGGAATGGGGAGGGCCGGGGAATGGCAACCGCAGCGGATACCGCCGATATTGCGCCGCACGCAACGGTGTGGGATGCCGACGGCGTGCCGCTCTACACCCTCTATGGGGAGCAGGCGCGCGCCACCGACGCCGAATTCATCCATATCGAGGATATCCAGAGCCGCAGCCACCTCTATGACTGGGGCATCGGGCTGCACACCCACCGGGGTTTGTTCCAGCTTGTGGTGATGCAGGACGGGGGGGCGCGGGTGCAGCTCGACGGGCGGACCATCGACGCCGTGGCCCCCTGCGCGGTGGTGGTGCCGCCGGCGGTGGTGCATTCCTTCCAGTTCCGCCCGGGAACGCAGGGGGTGGTGCTGACGGTGGCCGAAGCGCTGCTGTTCGACGGCGCCAGCCCGCGCAGCCGCCCGCTGTTCGAGGCGCTGTTCGTGTCGCCCTGCGTGCTGGATCTGGCGGGCGATCCCCAGGGCGTGCGGCGGATGGCGGCCCATCTGGACCATCTGATGATGGAATTCCGCTGGCCGCAGCTTGGCCGCGACCTGATGTGCGAATGGCTGGTGCGGGGGGTGCTTTTGCTGCTGGAACGGCGCCGGGCCGCCGCCATCGGGCCGTCATCGGCGCCCGAACGGGTGCGCACCGAGCTGTTCACCCGCTTCCGCGCGCTGGTGGAGGCGCATTTCGCCGAACATTGGCTGGTGCCGCGCTACGCCGACGAACTGGGCATCACGGAATCGCGGCTGAACCGGCTGTGCCGGCAGCTTGCCAACCGGTCGGCGTTCGAGGTGGTGCAGGACCGGCTGTTGCTGGAGGCGCGGCGGCGGCTGATCTACATCGCCGCCCCGGTGTCGCTGATCGCGTACGAACTGGGGTTTCAGGACCCGGCGTACTTCAACCGTTTCTTCAAGAAGCTCACGGGAAAAACCCCCGCGGCCTTTCGCAGGCAAGCGCGGGGGGAGTGAGGGGAAGAATGTACAATTCGGACAGTCAGCCACCATAATCCCCCGCCGGATCAAAAGCGGGGGAGAAAACACCCCTCCCGCCCCGTCAGCGGGAGGGGCACGCCGCCCGGATCAGACGGCGTTCTCCAGCACCAGCAGTCCCGCACCGGTGTTGGAAATCGGGATGTGATAGTTGCTGTGAACCTTGGACACCGTGCCGGTCATGGTGCCGCGCATGATCAGCCACAGGATCAGCTCGGCCCCCTGGGCGCCGGCCAGACGCACCAGATCATGGATGGAGTAGCGGGTCAGCGCCTCGGGATCGCTGACGATCTTCTCCATGCACATCAGGTCGAATTCCTTGTTGATGAACCCGGCCCGCTGGCCGTCGAGCTGGTGCGACAGCCCGCCGGTGCCCAGAACCACCACCTTCAGATCCTTGGGGAAGGAGGCGACGGCGCGGCCGATGGCCTGACCCAGCTTGAAGCAGCGGGCCGGGGTCGGCAGCGGGTGCTGCACCGTGTTCACCGCCACCGGGATCGACTTGACGGTCATCTTGGACCGGTCGGGCCACATCAGCGACATGGGCACGGTGAAACCGTGGTCCACCAGCATTTCCTGGCACGAGCAGATGTCGAACTCGTCGGCCACCAGCGAATTGATGATATGCCACGACAGCTCCGGGTCACCCTGGTAGGGCGGCAGCGGCTGCAGGCCCCAGCCTTCGTCGTCGTTGGTGTACTGCGGTGCCGCACCGATGGCGAAGGTGGGCATCTTGTCGAGGAAGAAGTTCAGGCCGTGGTCGTTGTAGACGACGATGGCCACGTCGGGCTTCACCTCGTCCAGCCATTCCCGCGCGCGGGGATAGGCGTCGAAGAACGGCTTCCAGTACGGATCTTCGAACATTTCCCGCGAAATGGCGTTGCCGATCGCCGGAATGTGGGAGGTGGTGATACCGCCAACGATGCGTGCCATGATCTCAGTGCCCCGCGGCCAGAAGTTTCGCCTTGAATTCCTCGACGCTCACGCCGGTCTGCTGCGCGCCGATGTCCTGGACGTTCAGGCCGAGCATGCCGATGAACTTCGCCAGGTAATAGATGTTGCCGCCGTTATCGAGCAGGGCCAGGACATTGCGTTCCTTGATGGCCGTGGTCTGTTCCGGCGTCAGGCCGAATTTCGCGCAATAAGCGTCTTCGTCGGCCAGGAATTCCTTGCGCGCGGCAGCGCCGTTGAAGGTGTAGCACATCTTGTTGAGCGCGTAGCCTTTGACGGCCATGGCGCCGTCGAAGATGATGGTGCCGGGGATCGGCTCCAGCGTCTTGGCGGGTTCCATTCTATTTCCTCCGGGTGTGTGGTTCTTATCCCAATGGTACGGCTCTTTGACCCGTACCACTGGAGGGCCGCGACGGCGGCCCCGCGGGCACATGCCCGCGGAAGCCAAGCGGGCTGATGCCCGCGCCGGCGTTTGAGGCCAGTGGTATTTAAGTGTTCCAGTAAAGGCGCATCGGGTTGTCGATGAGAAGCGCCTTCTGCTTCTCTTCGGTGGTGGCGATCCGCGGGATCACGTCCACCAGATGCCCGTCGTCGGGCATGTGGGATTTCATGTTCGGGTGCGGCCAGTCGGTGCCCCACAGCACGCGGCCGGGGAAGGTATCGACCAGCGTGCGGGCGAACGGCACCACGTCGTCGTAGGACGGCGGCCCCTGCAGGCTCAGGCGCTCGGGGCAGCTCACCTTGCTCCACAGGGTGGGCAGGTCGTGCATCAGCCCGACGAAGCGCTGGAAGTCGGGATGATCGACGCCCTTGGCGATGTCGGGGCGGCCCATGTGGTCCACCACCACGACGGTGGGAAGCTGCTTGATGAAGGGGATCAGCCCCTCCAGATCCTGCGCTTCGAAATAGACCACGATGTGCCAGCCGAACTTGGCGATCTTCTCGGCGATGCCGAGGAAGACCTCTTTGGGCGTGGAGTCCACCAGACGCTTGACGAAGTTGAAGCGCACGCCGCGCACGCCGGCCTCGTCCATCTCGCGCAGTTCATCCTCGGTCACGTTCGGCCCGACCGAGGCGACGCCGCGGGCCAGACCGTTCGATGCCCGCAGCGCATCCACCAGCGCCCGGTTGTCGCGGCCGTGGCAGGTGGCCTGGACGATCACGTTCCGCTCGAAACCCAGGAAATCGCGCAGCGCGAACAGCTTTTCCTTGGGCGCGTCGCACGGCGTGTACTTGCGTTCCGGCGCATAGGGGAAGACGTCGCCGGGGCCGAACACATGGCAATGGGCATCGACCGATCCCGGCGGCGGGCGGTAGGCCGGCTTGCTGGGATTGGGGTGGAACGGCAGGTAATCGGCGTCCATGGATGGTCCCTTTTCGAAAACCGGTATCAGTCGGCGAAGATCACGCCGTCGAACAGCTTGCGCGCGGTGCGCAGGATGGCCGCGCGGGTCACCTGCCCGCCCTCGTCCGTTTCCAGCACCACCGTCATCTCGCCGGTCGGATGCTCGATGCTCAGGCTCTTGCGCCGCCCCTCGGGCACCACGGCCAAGGCTGCGGCGGGCGATCCCGGCAGGGCGCAGGCGGTGGCGACGCTGACCGCCCCCAGCACGCCGATGGAGGCGTGGCAGCGGTGCGGGATGAAGGTGCGGGTGGAAATCGCCCCGCCATTCACCGCCCGGCTGACCAGCGACATCTTCGGCACCGATTTGTCGCGCACGTCGCCCAGGTTCATCAGCGGTCCGGCCTTCAGCCGGATGGACTCCAGCCGGGCCTTCAGCTCGGTGTTGCCGTCGAGATCCTCGCGGGTCTCGTCGCCGCGCACGCCCAGATCCTCGGCCCGCAGCACCACCACCGGCATGCCGTTGTCGATGCAGGTGACGGCCACCCCGTCGATCTCGTCCACCGCGTTGCCGGTGGGCAGCAGCGTCCCGCAGCTCGACCCGGCGGTGTCGCGGAATTCCACCGGAATGGCCGAGGCCGAGCCGGGAACCCCGTCGATGCGGGCATCGCCGCGGTAGCTGACCACGCCGCCCGGCGTCGGCACCAGCGCTTCGGCCACTTGGCCCGTGTTTTCCATGAAGATGGTCACCGGGGTTTCACCGTCGCGGGCCGCGACCAATCCGCGTTCGATGGCGAACGGCCCGATGCCGGCCAGGATGTTGCCGCAGTTCTGGGCGTCGGTGACCACGGGCTTGTCCACGAACACCTGCAAGAACAGGTAATCCACGTCCACGCCCGGCCGCTCCGACTTTTTCACCACCGCGACCTTGGAGGTCAGCGGGTCGGCCCCGCCCATGCCGTCGATCTGGCGCGGGTCGGGCGATCCCATGGCGCGCAGCAGGAAAGCGTCGCGCGCGCCGGTGTCCGCCGGCAGATCCCCGGCCAGGAAATACCCGCCCTTGGAGGTGCCGCCGCGCATCCACATGCAGCGCACGCCGTCAGACATATTTCAGCCCCTTTTCCGCCAGCCGCGGACGCATGTCGTAGATGTCGAGGCCCAGTTCGCCGGCAGCAAGCCGGACGCGCTTTTCCTCTTCCTTGGCGATGCGGGACTGGGCGGCCTTCAGCACCGTGGCGGCGTCGTCGCGGCGGACCACGCACACGCCGTCGTCGTCGGCCACGATCACGTCACCGGCGTTGATGGCGGCCCCGGCGCAGACGATGGGCACGTTGACCGACCCCAGCGTCTCCTTCACCGTGCCCTGGGCGCACACCGCCTTGGACCACACGGGGAAGCCCATTTCGGTCAGGGTGCGGATGTCGCGCACGCCGGCGTCGATCACCAGCCCGCGGCAGCCCCGCGCCATGGCCGAGGTGGCCAGCAGGTCGCCGAAATAGCCGGCGTCCGACGGCGAGGTGGGGGCCAGGACCAGGATGTCGCCCGCCTTGAGCTGTTCGATGGCGACGTGCAGCATCCAGTTGTCGCAGGGTGCGGCGGAAATGGTCACCGCCGAGCCGGCCACCTGCGCCCCGGCATAGATGGGCCGCATGTACGAGGCCAGCAGGCCGATCCGCCCCTGCGCTTCATGGACCGCGGCCACGCCGCATTCAGCCAGTCCGGCGATCACCGCCGCATCGGCCCGTTCGATGTTTTGCACGACGACGTTCATCACTGTCCATCCGCGAGTTCGGGGATAAGACCGCGGGGAAGCGTCCACAACCTGACGGATTCCGCCCATGCGGAGTCCCTTCATTGTCCAGCGCATACCTCCGTCTGCACGGGGCTGAGCCGCTGGTGGCCGTGGTGTCCCGCTCCCTCGGGAATTCTTCTCAAGCTTTGATGAAGCCATCATCCGCTCATGCGGCCGCTTTTTCTATTTCGATCTCGCGGCGATCGTATAAGCTTTTGCTATAGGCCTTTCCAATCCCATGTTGCGGCGCAGCAAAATCCCATGAAAGAGATCCCCAACATCCGCCACCTGCGTGCCTTCTGCGAGGTGGCCCGCCGCGGGTCCATCAGCCAGGCGGCGGAGCATGTCCACCTGTCCCAGCCCGCCATCACCCAGGCCATCGCCAAGCTGGAGGAGGAGGTGGGGGCATCCCTGTTCGACCGCCGCCCCGACGGCATGAGCGTGTCGTCGGCGGGTGCTTTGTTCCTGGAGCGGGCGGAGCGGGCCATCGACCGGCTGCGCACCGGCACGCGCGACGCGATCCGCATCGGCGGGCGCAAGGGTGTCCGCGGTTTCCCCGATTTCGACCAGTTGCTGACGGCGGCGCAGTTGCGGGCGCTGACGGCAGTGGCGGACGCCGGCAACTTCAGCCTCGCCGCCCGCAACGCCGGCATTTCCCAGCCGACCATGCACCGGGCCGCCCGCGACCTGGAACGGCTGTCGGGGCTGGGGCTGTTCGTGCGCACCCCGACCGGAATCACCACCACGCCCGCGGCCAAGGCTCTGGTACAGCATGTGAAACTGGCCCTGGCCGAGCTGGAGCAGGGCTTTGCCGAGGTGGCGGAAACCCGCGGCGGCGACACCACCCGAATCGTGGTGGGCAGCATGCCCCTGTCACGCCCCTTCATCCTGCCCACGGCAATCAACAGTCTGGTGCGCGACCGTCCCGATGTGGAAATCGACGTCATCGACGGTCCTTATGATGATTTGTTGCACGGGCTGCGCCATGGCGAGATCGACGTGCTGATCGGCGCGCTGCGCGACCCGCTGCCCATCGCCGACGTGGAGCAGGAACCGCTGTTCGACGATCCGCTGGCGGTGGTGGCCCGCGCCTTCCACCCCTTGAGCCGCAAGCCGGGGCTGACGCTGGATGATCTCAGGGACTATCAATGGGTGCTGCCGCGCCGGGGCACGCCCACCCGCGACCGCTTCGAGATGCTGTTCGGCACCACCCCGCCCCGCGGCCTGATCGAGACCAGTTCGCAGATTCTGGTGCGTGGCCTTCTGCTGGGCAGCGACCGGCTGACGCTGGTCTCGGTCCATCAGATTCGCCACGAACACGACCTGGGCCTTCTGGTGGTGCTGCCGCTGGACCTGCCCGACACGGCACGGCCCATCGGGCTGACCATCCGCCGGGGCTGGCGCCCCACGCCCATGCAGGAACGGTTCATGGCGCTGCTGCGCGAAGCGGGGGGGCAGGCGGTGTCGCCGGTGCGGCGGACGTGAGAGCCATTGGTTTTCCGTTCACAGGGCTATTTAAAAATCGAATAGCCCGGCCCGTCATCGAATTTCCTCTGCGGTGTCCGGTGGGATACCCCTAGAATACATACGGACCGATGGCTGAAGGATGCGAGGCGGCGATGACGCAGACGGGCAAGGTGGCTTTCATCGGCTTCGGGGAAGCGGCGACCGCTTTCCGCACCGGCTGGCGTGACGCGGGGGTGACGGCGCCGGTTGCCGCCTTCGATATCAAAACCGCATCACCCGATCCCGCCGTCAGCAACCTGAAGTGGTCGAATTACGCCGCTGCCGACGTGACGGGCGGGGAGACGCTGGCCGCGGCCCTGGATGGGGCGGCCATCGTCCTCTCGCTCGTCACGGCCGATCAGGCGCTGGACGCCGCGCGGGCCGCCGCCGCCTGCATTCAGGATGGTGCGCTCTACTGCGACGGCAATTCCTGCGCCCCCGGCACCAAGGAAGAGGCCGCCCGGCTGATCGAGGCGGCGGGCGGGCGCTATGTGGACACCGCGGTGATGGCCCCGGTCTATCCCAAACGCCACCACACGCCGCTGCTGCTGGCCGGCCCCCACGCCGACGCCGCATTGGCCGCCCTGAGCGCGCTCGACATGAAGGCCAAGGTCGCCGGGCCGGTGGTGGGTGCCGCCTCCTCCATCAAGATGATCCGCTCGATCATGATGAAGGGGATGGAGGCGCTGTTCCTGGAATGCGTGCTGGCCGGGCGCAAGGCCGGGGTGGACGATGTGGTCCTGAGTTCGCTGGACGTCACCTACCCCGGTTTCGATTTCAAGGCCAAGGCCGCGTATATGCAGGAACGGGTGATGACCCACGGCATCCGCCGCGCCGCCGAAATGCGGGAGGTGGCGCGCACCGTGGACGATCTGGGCCTGGGCGGCACCATGGCGCGGGCCGCGGTGGAATGGCAGCAGCGGGTGGGCGATCTGAAGCTGAACGCCGCCGCCATCGGCCCCGACAATTACGGCGCGCTGGCCGACGCCATCCTGGCGAAGCTCGACAATCCCTGATCCGCGCCCCTGCGAACGAACAAGAATTCCGTTTTGACGAGGAAACAATGAAGATCTGCGTTGCGGGCGCCGCCGGCGCCTTCGGCATGAAGCACCTGGAAGCCGTTTCCGCCATCGATGGGATCGAGGTGGTGTCGGTGGTCGGCGGCGGGCCGGACGATATCGAAGGCTTCGCCAAGGCCCGCGGCATCCCCCACTGGACCAAGGATCTCAAGGAAAGCCTGGAGCGCAGCGACGTGGAGGCGGTGATCCTCGCCACCCCCACCCCGGTCCACGCCTCCCAGGCCATCCAGTGCCTGGAACACGGCAAGCACGTGCTGGTGGAGATCCCCATGGCCGACAGCCTGGCCGACGCCGAGCGTCTGGTCGAGGTGCAGAAGGCCACCGGGCTGGTCGCCATGGCCGGGCACACCCGCCGCTTCAACCCCAGCCACCAGTGGATCCACAACCGCATCAAGGCCGGCGAGCTGAAGGTTCTGCAGATGGACGTGCAGACCTATTTCTTCCGCCGCACCAACATGAACGCGCTGGGTCAGCCGCGCACCTGGACCGACCATCTGCTGTGGCACCACGCCTGCCACACGGTGGACCTGTTCCAGTACCAGACCGGCGAGGTGGCCGATAAGGTCCAGGCGCTCCAGGGTCCGATCCACCCGACGCTGGGCATCGCCATGGACATGAGCATCGGCATGAAGGTGCCGTCGGGTGCCGTCTGCACCCTGTCGCTGTCGTTCAACAACGACGGGCCGCTGGGCACCTTCTTCCGCTACATCTGCGACAACGGCACCTACATCGCCCGGTACGACGACCTGTACGATGGCAAGGAGAACAAGATCGACCTTAGCGGCGTCACCGTGTCGAACAACGGCATCGAACTGATCGACCGCGAGTTCTTCTCGGCCATCCGCGACAAGCGGGAACCGAACGCCAGCGTCGCCCAGTGCCTGCCGGCCATGCGCACGCTGCACCGTCTGGAAGAATGCCTGAACGCGTAACACGGCACGGCGAAGAAGGATTGATGGCAATGGAAAAGCGCACGCTGGGGCCGTTCTCCGTGTCGGCCGTGGGTCTGGGCTGCATGAACCTGTCCCACGCCTACGGCGTGCCGCCGTCGCCCGAACACGCGGGCGCCATCCTGCGCCGGGCGCTGGATCTCGGCATCACCTTCTTCGACACCGCAGCACTCTATGGGTTCGGGGCCAACGAAACCCTGCTGGGCGAGGTTCTGGCGGGCCGGCGGCACGAGTTCGTGCTGGCCAGCAAATGCGGCATGTTCCGCAACGATGCCGGCGTGCGCGAGATCGACGGGCGGCCCGAGGTGCTGAAGCGCACCTGCGAGGACTCGCTGCGCCGCCTGCGCACCGACGTCATCGACCTCTATTATCTGCACCGCTGGGACAAGCGCATTCCCATCGAGGACAGCGTCGGCGCGCTGGCCGATCTGGTGAAGGACGGCAAGATCCGCACCATCGGCCTGTCGGAGGTGTCGGCCTCCACGCTCCGCCGCGCGCACGCCGTGCACCCCATCACGGCGGTGCAGAGCGAATATTCCCTGTGGAGCCGCAACCCGGAAATCGCGGTGCTGGACGCCTGCCGCGACCTGGGCACGGCCTTCGTCGCGTTCAGCCCGCTGGCCCGCGGGTTCCTGACCGGCGCCCTGACCGAGGTGGAGACGCTGGAGGCCAAGGACATTCGCCGGGCCATGCCGCGCTTCACCCCCGCCCTCTTCGCCGCCAACCAGCCGTTGCTTGAGGGAGCAACGGCGGTGGCGGCCAAGGTGGGCTGCACCCCCGCCCAACTGGCCCTGGCCTGGGTCCTGGCGAAGGGTGACGACATCACCGTCATTCCCGGCACCACCCGTCTGGATCATCTGGACGAGAATGCCGGGGCGGCGGCGGTGAAACTGGATGCCGCGACGGTGGCGGAACTGGACGCCCTGTTCCCGCCGCACGCCGTTCACGGCCCCCGGTACAACGCCGCCACCCAGGCGGAAATCGATACCGAAGAGTTCACGTAAAACCATCGTCACCCCTGCCCCGCAACAACAGCAAGACCAGCGGGTGGGGGCCGATCCTTGTGGGAGGAATCATGTCTGGAACGCTGCGCAGCACCCTGCTGGGTGCCGTCTTCACCATCGCTCTCGGCACCGGTGCGGCCTGGGCCGGCACCATCAAGGTGGGCGTGGTCGCCCCCTTCTCCGGCCCCTTCGCCACTGTGGGCAAGACCTTCAAGGAAGCGATCGAGGTCTATCAGGCCCAGCACGGCAAGACCGTCGGCGGCGACACCGTTGAATTCATCTACAAGGATCTGGATCAGGCCAACCCGGCCCAGAGCAAGGCGCTGGCCCAGGAACTGATCGTAAAGGAAAAGGTGGGATATCTCGCCGGCTTCTTCTTCACCCCCGACGCGCTGGCCGTCGCCCCGCTGATCGACGAAGCCAACATCCCCTGCGTCATCTTCAACGCCGCCACCTCGGCCATCACCGAAAAGTCGCCGCGCTACGTGCGCACCTCCTTCACCTTGTGGCAGAACACGGTGCCGCTGGCCCAGTACGTCGCCAAGCAGGGTGTGACCAAGGTCGCCACCGCGGTCAGCGACTACGGCCCCGGCATCGACGGCGAAACCGCCTTCAAGAAGACGTTCGAGGGCGAAGGCGGCCGGGTGGTGGACAGCATCCGCATGCCGCTGAAGTCCACCGACTTCGCCCCCTTCATGCAGCGCATCAAGGATTCGGGCGCCCAGGCCATCTATGCCTTCCTGCCCGCCGGCCCGACCACGCTTGCCTTTGCGAAGGCGTTCAACGACACCGGGCTGAAGGCCAAGGGCGTCAAGTTCTACGGCCCCGGCGACATCACCCAGGAACCCGACCTGCCGGCCCTGGGTGACGCGGCCGACGGCATCGTCACCACCTTCAACTACAGCCAGGTCCACGATTCCGACCTGAACCGCGCCTTCGTCGCCAAGCACAAGGAGCTGTTCGGGTCCACCGACACCGTGACCTTCACCTCGGTCGGCGCCTATGACGGCACCCACGTCATCTACAAGATGATCGAGGCCACCGGCGGCAAGTCCGACGGGCTGAAGGCGGTGGACGCGGTAAAGGGCATGACGTGGGAAAGCCCGCGCGGGCCGCTGAAGATCGACCCCGAGTCCCGCCATGTGACCCAGACCATCTATCTGCGCGTGACCGAGCCGAAGAACGGCAAGCTCCAGAACACGGAGATCGCCGCCTTCCCCAACCAGCCGGACTACGGTTTCAAGGCCGGTAAGTAATCCCCTTGGGCTTACCGCCCACCGTCCGCCGGTGCTGCCGGCGGGCGGCGGGCGGCTGGGAGTCACGCTATGGAAACGGTATTCGGCATCGCCGTGGACGGCGTTGCGTACGGGATGATCCTGTTCATCATCTCGGTCGGGCTGTCGGTCACGCTGGGGTTGATGCGGGTGGTCAATCTGGCCCACGGGGCCTTTGCCATGGCCGCGGGTTATGTCGCCTCCTACGCCGCACAGGATATGGGGCTGCCCTATGGGCTGGCCCTGGTGGCGGCGGTGCTGCTGACGGTGGCGGCGACGCTGCCGCTGGAAAAACTTCTCTACCGCCGCATCTACGGCTCGGCCAACGAACTGGCCCAGGTGCTGCTGACCATCGGCCTGACCTTCGTCATCGTCGCCACCATCAACTATCTGTTCGGGCCGACGCTGAAACGCGTGCCGTTGCCGGAGATGCTGACCGGCACCCTGAATCTCGGGCCGAAATCCATTCCCATCCACCGGGCGTTCGTGATCGGCATGGGGGCCGTGACCATCCTGGCCCTGTGGTGGCTGCTGGAACGCACCAGCTTCGGCATCCGGCTGCGGGCGGCGGTGGATGATCCGGCCATGGCCGCGGCCCTGGGCATCCGCACCGAACGGCTCTACATGGCCACCTTCGCGCTCGGCACCGGGCTGGCGGCCATGGGCGGTGTCCTGGGGGCGGAACTGCTGCCGCTGGAACCCTATTACGCCATCCGCTACATCGTGCTGTTCCTGGCCGTGGTGGCCGTGGGCGGGGCGGGCAGCATCTTCGGGTCCGCCATGGCGGCGCTGACGCTGGGGGTGATCGACACCGCCGGCAAGTATCTGATCCCCAATTTCGGCGAGTTCTTCTTCTACGCCGCCCTCATCCTGATCCTGTTCCGCTGGCCACACGGCTTCTTCCAGGGGAGGTCGGCATGAGCGCCCACGGGACCGACACCATGACCACCGGCACCACCCCCCTTCCCCGCCGCACCACCCTGCCCACCCTGGTGGCCGACGCCGTGCCGGTGGTGGCCATGGCCGCCGTCGGCCTGGGCGCCTTCTGGCTGTTCCCCAACGATCTGGGGCTGCTGACCCGTATCACCGCTGCGGCATTGTTCGTCATGTCGCTGGATATGGTGCTGGGCTATTGCGGTATCGCCACGCTGGGCCACGCCGCCATGTTCGGCACCGGGGCTTATGCCGCCGGCATCGCCGCGGTCAACTGGGTGTCCGACCCGCTGGTGCTGCTGGGCATCGGCGGGGTGGCCGGCGGTTTGATCGCACTGCTCACCGGCGCGCTGATCCTGCACGCCCGCGGGCTGACGCTGCTGATGCTGACCATCGCCGTCGCCCAAATCGTGCAGGAGGTCGCCAACAAGGCCCGCGACTGGACCGGGGGCAGCGACGGGCTGTCGGGCATCGACCCCGCGCCGGTGCTGGGGCTGTTCCGCTTCGACCTGTATGGCCGCACATCGTACCTGTTCGCGCTGGCGGTGCTGATCGTGGGCTTTCTGGTGGCGCGGCGGATCGTGCGCTCACCCTTCGGGCTGGCCTGCCGGGGTGTGAAGGAGGAGCCGCTGCGCATCGCCGCACTCGGCGGGTCGCCGCGGCGCTATCTGGTGTCCATGTACGGGGTGGCCGGGGTGTTCGCCGGCATCGCCGGTGCCCTGACCGCCATCACCAGCGGCATCGTGGGCCTGGACAGCGCCGGCTTCTCATGGTCGGCGGAGGCGATGATCATGCTGGTGCTGGGCGGCACCGGGCGTCTTTACGGTGCGGTGATCGGCACCGTGGCGTTCATGGCGATCCACCACATCCTGGCGTCCACCGATCCGTTCCACTGGATGCTGTTCATCGGGCTGTTCCTGATGGGGATCGTCCTGTTCCTGCCGGGCGGCATCGCGTCGCTGTCGGCCCGTCTGATGCCGCTGGTGAAGGGAGTTCGGTCATGACCGGGACACCGCTGTTGCAGGTGGATGGCCTGAGCAAGAATTTCGGCGGGCTTCAGGTGTCGTCCAACATCACCATGGAGCTGCGCAAGGGCGACCGCTGCGCGCTGATCGGCCCGAACGGGGCGGGCAAGACCACCTTCGTCAATCTGGTCACCGGGGTCATTCCCCCCACCGCCGGCACCATCCGCATCGAAGGCCACGACGTGACCCGCCAGTCGGCGGAAGCGCGGGTGCGCCGCGGGCTGATCCGCTCGTTCCAGGTGGCGCGCCTGTTCCGCAGCATGACCGTGCGCGAGCATCTGGAACTGGCGGTGCTGGAGCGCACGGGCCGCACCTTCCGCCTGTTCGCCAACGTCCGCCGCATCCCCGGCCTGGCCGACGAGGTGGCGGAGCTGCTGGAGGGCATGGGCCTGACCCCGGTGGCCGAGACCGCCGTGGGCACGCTGGCCTATGGCCAGCAGCGCCTGCTGGAAATCGCGCTGGCCCTGGCCATGAAGCCCAAGGTTCTTATTCTGGACGAGCCGGCGGCGGGCGTGCCCCATTCGGAAAGCCACCGCATCCTCGACGCGCTCGACCGGCTGCCCGACGATCTGGCGGTGCTGATGATCGAGCACGACATGGATCTGGTGTTCCGCTTCGCCAAGCGCATCATCGTGCTGGCGCAGGGGCAATTGCTGTGCAGCGGCACGGCGGCGGAGATCACCGCCGACCCCCGCGTGCGCGAGGTCTATCTGGGGAGCCGCGCCAATGCCCACCACTAACAACGCCAAGGGACTGTTGGAGATTTCCGGCCTGACCGCCGGCTACGGCGAGACCCGCATCATCGAGGATCTGGGCTTCTCCGTGCCGCCCAAGGGCCGGGTGGCGCTGCTGGGCCGCAACGGGGTGGGCAAGACCACCACGCTCGCCACCCTGGTGGGCCAGACCAACCGCCACGCCGGGTCCATCCGGCTGGACGGGGTGGAACTGACCGGCATGTCTTCGTCCGCGCGGGCGGAAGCGGGCCTGGGCTTCGTACCCCAGACCCGCGACATCTTCAAATCGCTGACGGTGGAGGAGAACCTCATCACCGGGCTGAAGAACCGCCCCCGCTCGGCCCTGGAGGAAGCCTATGCCCTGTTTCCCCGGCTGAAGGAACGGCGCAGCAACGGCGGCGGCCAGCTTTCCGGCGGCGAGCAGCAGATGCTGTCCGTCGCCCGCGCCCTGCTGGGCCAGCCGTCGGTGCTGCTGCTCGACGAACCGCTGGAAGGGCTGGCCCCCGTCATCTGCGACCAGTTGATGGAGGCCCTGTCCCATCTGGACATGACCCTCATCCTGGTGGAACAGCAGGTGGACCGGGCGCTCGACTTCGCCGACACCGTGGTCATGCTGGACCGCGGGCAGGTGGTCCATATGGGACCGGCGGCGGAAGCGCGCGACGACCACGCGCTGATGGAACGCCATCTGGGCGTGGCGCTGGCGGCGTAGCGCATCCCTCTCCCCCCTTCAATGATGGCCACGGATTCCAGGCCCCTGCCCCCCGGCAGGGGCCTGCCGCCGTTCCGGCATCACCGCCACAGGTGGAATTCCCACTCTTCACCATTGCGTTACGCAATATCAGAAGTTGCTTTATTCGATTTTCTTCGGATTACTCAATATCCCTACAAATAGACAATGCTTCGAGTCGGCTCGATAATATAATTGGAACTATATAACATTCTTGACAATTCCCGATGGCGTAATCATATCTAAAAATAGTTACAAGATTACAGTTTATCATACGTTGGTATGTTTTAATTATAACTTAAGATAGGGCCAATCCGTCATGGATTTGATTCGCTCAACCCTGGAAGCTATTCAAAAGAGACTGAATTCTTATTTGAGCAATATTGAGAATAGGCCAGATGATTGGGTGACCCTGACCAGCTTGGTCGGACATGACGGCAGCGTCAATGAAAACGCCAAGAACAAAGTCGTGATGAGCGTTTACAGCATCACGAATGAAACCACGATCAGCACTTATGCGGCAACACAACCGGGGGTCAATCAATATTATACGGTGAATCCTCCGATCTATATTGATCTTTATCTGATTTTATTGGCGAATTTTACCGACAATCAATACGCAACGGGGCTGGGTGCGATTTCCCGGGTCATTTCGTTCTTCCAGCAGAGCCCGGCCCTGACCCACGCCAACTGCCCCGACCTGCCGCCGCAGACGGAAAAGATCACGCTGGAATTCGTGAACATCAACCCCGTCGAGATCAATTACATCATGGGGATGCTGGGAACGAAATACCTGCCCAGCGTCTTCTACAAGCTGCGCATGCTGCCGTTCAACGGCGACACCACCATGACGGCGCGGTCTTACGCCGTTCAGGGCGGCGGCATTTACGAAAAAGCGCCGGGAGCCGGGGGCTGATGAGCCGCAGCGCCTCCACCACGCGCCGTTTCCAGTACCGGCCGCCCGTGCAGCCCGCACCGGGGCAGGGTGCGGCGGGCAGCGTTCGGGACGACCGCTACACCCTGCTGTTCCGCATCGACTTCCGCCACCGGTTCTTCAACAACGTCCGGGACCATTGCCCCGGCTTCACCGTCACCCCGTCGCCGGACAGCGTGGCGCTGATGAGCCAGCTCAATCTGCTCTTCCGGGCTGGCGAGGCCGGGTTCGCGGTCTATTACAACCGGGCCGACGCGCAGGGCCTGATCGCCTATTTGCGCGCCCAATCGGCGACACCGGCCAGTCCGGGCGACGGGCAGCCCGGCTGCTGGACCCGCCTGACCTTCACCTTGCAATCGGGCAACGCCGATTTCGTCAACATCACCGACCTGCCGATCACCACCAACCCCAACCAACAGAACCTGTACGCCTGCAACAGCCAGGCCCACGCCGACGGGCCGGTGATCCGGTTCTGCCGGGGGGATTACCTGTCGCAGCAGGATCTCTATCCCGTCACCGGGACCGAGATGACCGTGCCGGTCAGCCCCGGACAGGTGGTGACCGTCACCGACCTGTCCGGCGCGGTCGTCAAGAAGGAACCCGCCCCGCCGCCCAGCGCGCAGGCGGTGCAGATAACCATCGACTTCTCCGGCCTTCCCCTGGGGATCTACACGGTCACCACCGCCGACGGCGATGGCACCGAGGTCTCCGCCAGCACCGTCGTCTACACCGTCGGCGACCCGGCGCCGCTGTGCCTGCTCGACGTTCTGCTGACCCAGCCGAACCCGTCCATGACGGGGATCTATCCCGTGCCGCCGCTGTGGGAGGACCAGGGCGGCGGCGATGACGACGCCATGGGCAACGTCACCTATGTCCTGCCGTTTCAGGCGCGCTCCACCCAATGGCGCTATTATCTGTCGCCGCTGGGGCCGGGGGGGACATTCAGCGGTCTGCGGATCGAGGGCAGCGGTGCGGATTTCACCCAGGCCCCCCAGCCGGTGCTTCTGCCCAACGGGATTCCCGCGGTCCTGTTCACGTCCCTCTCCGCGCTGCCGCTGCGCCAGTATCCCACGCAGCGCTTCCGGTTGACCGGCCAGCGCAGCGACCCCGACGGCAGCGAACAGGACATCAAAATCGACCCGCTGCCGGCGGCGGCGGCGTCCCCGGTCTGGCCGGCGGCGGCCGGCGGCGACGGGGGCGTTTCGGAAATTTTCATCTACGCCTGACGCTCCGCCGCCCACCGGCGGAACGGCACGGCGCCATTATCCACCCCGACCGCGAAGGAGCGGAGTTCTATGGCCAGCAGTTATATGAACCGCAAGACGCCAGGCGTCTACATCACCGAATTCCCCGCCTTCGCACCGTCGGTGGTGGGGGTGGCGACCGCCATTCCCGTGTTCATCGGCTATACCGCAACCGCCAAGGATCCCAGCAGCGGCAAACCGGTCTACAATCAGGCGATCCCCATCGGTTCGCTGGCCGATTTCGAGAGCTATTTCGGCGGCCCCTTCGACACCAAGTACTATGTCAGCGAGGTGGCCTCATCCGCTCCCGCCTCGCCGGCCAGCCCCGTGACGTCGCCGGCCAGCCCGGCGGTCGCCAGCCCGTCGTTGGGCACCACCCTGCCGTACGATTTCCAGGCGTGGTTTTCCGACGTTCTGTCGAACGAGGTGACCACCGGATCCCCGGCATCCCCCGCCTCGCCGGCATCGCCCGCGAAGTCATCGCCTGCCAAGTCCTCGCCGTCCCTTGCGCCGCAGCTTCTGAATTACGAGGTCACGCCCAACAACCCCAAAGTCGCCGGCTCGGACCCGGATCAGGTGGCGCGGTTCAACCTCTACACCGCCGTCCAGCTTTTCTACAACAACGGCGGCGGCAACTGCTACGTGGTGTCGGTCGCCAACTATTACGGCACGCAGGAGGTTTCCGCCTCTCCCTCGCAGTCGCCGATCCAACTGTCCAGCGCGTCCAGCGAGGCGCTGAAGGGCGGCCTGACGGTGGCCCAGCAGACGACGGGGCCGACCATGGTCGTGGTGCCCGACGCCTGCCTGCTGAAATACCAGATGGTCAGCGACGGCACCACCACCGCGTCGGGCAGCCCGTACAGCGACGTGGTGTGCGGCATGCTCAGCCAGTCGGCCTCTCTGAAGGACCGCGTGGCGATCCTGGACCTGCCGGGCGCGGTGAATGCGGACAACTGGACCCCCACGGGGCTGGAGACGACCCGCACCGCGTTTTATGAGGCGACCAGCGCCGCCGCGGACAGCTTCAGCTACGGCACCGCCTATGCCCCGGCGATCGAGGTGTCGGTCCTGACGTCCAGCGACGTCAACTACACCAGCCTGTACGGCGACAGCACCGGCGACACCTATCCCAGCATCGTGCTGATGAACCAGCTGCTGACCACCCAGGCCACGCAGACCTACAGCGGGACCAAGCTGACCGAGGTGCTGGGCTACGTCTCCACCGCCTACCCGCCCGACGGCAAGCCGCAGGCGTGGAGCAACAGCCTGACCCAGAGCCAGATCAACAGCCAGATCACCACCACCAACAACTATCTGCTGAACGCCCTGCCGCTGCTGGGACAGATTCTGCAGATCATGCTGGACAAGCTGAACGTGGCCCCGCCCAGCGGCGCCATGGCCGGCATCTGGACCAAGAACGACGCCAACAAGGGCGTGTGGAACGCCCCGGCCAACGTCTCCCTGCTGTCGGTCGTCGCCCCCAAGGTGACCCTGACCGACGAGCAGCAGGAAGATTACAACGTGCCGCTGAACGGCGAGTCCATCGGCCTGTTGCGCACGTTCCCCAACCGCGGCACGGTGGTGTGGGGTGCCCGCACGCTCGACGGCAACAGCGGCGATTACCGCTACATCCAGGTGCGCCGCACCCTGGTCTATATCGAGCAGTCGATCAAGGCGGCGATCCAGCCGTTCGTCTTCGCCCCCAACGTGGGCCAGACCTGGACCACGGTCATCAGCATGATCTCCAACTTCCTGACCGGCGTCTGGTCGCAGGGCGGGCTGATGGGCGACAAGGCCTCGGACGCCTTCAGCGTGCAGTGCGGGCTGGGCACCACCATGACCTCCCAGAACATTCTGGACGGCTACATGATCGTGTCGGTCACGCTCCAGATGGTCCGCCCGGCCGAATACATCGAACTGACCTTCACCCAGACCATGCAGGGGTCGTAACGGCGCCCCAGGACGGCCGTCCCCCCACACGCCATTGACGGGAGAGCATTATGAGCGGCGAAACGCAGAACAATATTTGGCCCCTTCCTAAATTTTACTTCTCGGTCCAGATCGGCGGCAGCACCGTCAGCTTTCAGGAGGTCAGCGGGCTGGACTCCGAAGCCCGGCCCATCGAATACCGCCACGGCGACAGCCCCAGCTTCTACCCCATCAAGATGCCGGGCCTGGGCAAGGTGGGCAACGTGACCATGCGCAAGGGCATCTTCGTCAACGACAACACCCTGTGGAACTGGTTCAACCAGATCAAGATGAACACCATCCAGCGGCAGACGGTGGTCATCAACCTGCTGGACGAAACCGGCGCGCCCAAGATCGTGTGGACGCTGAACAACGCCTGGCCGACCAAGATCACCGGCACCGACCTGAAGTCCGAAGGCAACGAAGTCGCGGTCGAAAGCGTCGAGGTCGCGTACGAAACCCTGGTCGTGGCCACCCAGTAAACCGACGGTGCGGGCGTTCCAGCCATGACGACAACCTCTACGGTCCTTTATCCGGCACCGGCGTTCAGCTTCTCCGTCTCGGTGGCGGGCAGCAGCGGTGCGGCCCAAGGCACCACCCAGTCGGACGCGAGCTTTCAGGAGGTGTCGGGGCTGGACGCCCGGATCGACGTGGAAGAATTGCAGGAGGGGGGCGAGAACCGCTACGTCCACCGCCTGCCCAAACCCACCCGCGCCAGCAATCTGGTGCTGAAGCGGGGCTTCGTCACCGGGGCCTCCTATCTGGCCACGTGGGCGGGGCAGACGGTGGGGTCCACCTATGCGGCCCCCATCACCACCAACACCATCGTGGTCATGCTGCTGGGGACGGACCGTTCACCCCTGGCGGCGTGGAATTTCGAGCGGGCGTGGCCGGTGCGCTGGGTCACCGGCCCGTTCGATTCCATGAAGAACGACGTGCTGACCGAGGTGCTGGAGTTCTCATATTCCACGGTCACGCGCATCGCCGTGCCGTAACCGCCGCCGAACCGAAACCGGGGAGTGTCCATGCCTTTGGAAATCAGCGAGATCGGGGTGCGCATGGCGGTCGGCGGCCCGGCGGCCCCCGCCGCCGGCGAGGACGGGCAAGGCCGGGGCGGGAACGGCGGCTGCGGCTGCGAGGACGGCGGCCTGACCCCATCCCAGATGGATGCGGTGGTCGAGCGCTGCATCCGCGAGGTGCTGCGCGCGCTCAAGGCCGGGCAGGGGCGCTGATCATGGCCGGCGGCCTGGAAAAGATGATCATCACGGCCTATTCCGACCAGAACTTCACGGCTCAGGTCGGCGATCCCTATACCGTGTGGATCAACCCGGCCTCGTACTCCTACCAATACGCCATCTGCTACAACGACCGGCAGGCGCAGGGCAGTGGCGGACCGTCGCCCAACTTCAACCGTGTCGGCCCCGACAGCGTGTCGTTCGAACTGGTGTTCGACGCCACCGGCGTGGTGCCCAGCCCGATCACCGGCACCCCCGACGCCCCCGCCGACGGGGTGGCCGGGCTGATCGACAAGTTCAAGGCGCTGGTGCTGCAATACAACGGCAAGATCCACAGCCCCAACTTCGTGCTGCTGTCGTGGGCGCAGCTCCAGTTCCAGTGCCGGCTGAAGACCCTGAACATCAACTACACCCTCTTCAAGCCCGACGGCACGCCGCTGCGCGCGCGCATGGCGGTCAGCTTCCTGGGCTTCACCAGCGAACAGCAGCTCGCCAAGCAGGAAAACAAAAGCTCCCCCGACCTGACCCACATCGTCACGGTGGTGGCGGGGGATTCGCTGCCCACGCTGTGCTACCGCATCTACGGCAGCAGCCTCTATTACCTGCGCGTCGCCGAATTCAACGGGCTGAACACGTTCCGCACGCTGGTTCCCGGCACTCAGCTTCTGTTCCCCCCCCTGGACCGGACCGCCGCCCAATGACCGCCCCCTCCCCCGTACAGCTTTCCGGCGCGCTGGTCAGCTTCACCATCACCGCCAACGGCTCGGCCCTCGACAGTTCGTGGCAGGTGGTGTCCATCGACGTGTGGCACGGCGTGAACAAGCTGCCCAAGGCGCGGCTGGTCATCACCGACGGCGATGCCGCCACCGGCACCTTTCCCATCAGCGAGAGCAGCACCCTGATCCCCGGCGCCACCCTGACCATCGGCCTGGGCTATGACGGCAGCGAGACGACGGTGTTTTCCGGGATCATCTACCGCCAGGGGCTGGAAATCGGCGAGAACACCGCCTCCCGCCTGGTGGTGGAGGCGACGGACAAGGCCATGGCCATGACCCTGGCCCGCGGCAACGCCATCTATGAAAACATCACCGACAGCGCGCTGATCACCAAACTGATCACCGGCGCCGGGCTCACGGCGTCGGTCACCGCCACCAGCGCCACCCAGCCGACGGTGGTGCAGTACTATGCCAGCGCCTGGGATCTGATGGTGATCCGGGCGCAGCTCAACGGCATGATGGTGATGGCCGACGCCGGAAAGGTCACCGTCGCCCCGCCCGATACCAGCCAGTCGCCGGTGCTGACCGTGACGTTCGGCGATTCCATCCTGGATTTCCAGGCGGATATGGACGCCGCCACCCAGTACAGCGCATCGGCCATCCAGAGCTATGCCTGGGATCCGGCGACGCAGGCGCTGGCGAAATCGGGCGCCGCCGCCACCTCGGTCTCGGCGCCGGGCAACATCTCGTCCGCCGATCTGGCCAAGGTGTTCGGGATCACCCAGTTCCTGCAGCAGACCGGCGGCACGCTGGGCACGGCGGACCTGACCGCGTGGTCGTCCGCCGACCTGACCAAGAACACCCTGGCCAAGAACCGCGGGCAGGTCAGCTTCCAGGGCAGCGCCCTGGCCAAGACCGGCGCGATGATCACGCTGGCCGGCCTGGGCGGCCGGTTCAACGGCGATTACGTCATCGGCGCCGTGCATCATTCGGTGACCGGCGGCTTCTGGCGGACCACGGTGGAGGCCGGGCTGTCGCCCGACTGGTTCAGCGCCACCACCCCCGACATCCCCGCCCCCGGCGCGTCGGGGCAGTTGCCGCCGGGGCCCAACCTCCAGACCGGGCTGGTGCAGAAGATCGCCACCGATCCCGACGGCGAGTTCCGGGTCTACGTCACCCTGCCGCTGCTGCAGGCCCAAGGCTCGCTGGGGGTGTGGGCACGGCTGGGCAGCTTCTACGCCTACAACGGCATCGGCGCCGAATTCTACCCCGAGGTGGGGTCCGAGGTGGTGGTGGCGTTCATGAACGGCGACCCGCGCTTCGCCGTCATCGTCGGCAGCCTGTACAGCAAGAAGAACCCGCCCCCCGTCACGCCCGCGGCGGAAAACAACCAGAAGAGCATCGTCACCCGCGCCAAGCTGCGCCTGGATTTCTTCGAGGACAAGAAGGCGGTGGAGATCAGCACCCCCGGCGGCCAGAGCGTCCGGCTGGACGACGACGCCAAGAGCATCACCGTCAAGGACATGAACGGCAACACCGTCACCCTGGACGGCAGCGGCGTGACGGTGAAGAGCAAGAGCAACATCAGCCTGTCGGCGGGGGGAAACGTCACCGTCTCCGCCGACGGCAACCTGTCGCTGTCGGCCAACGGCACGGTCAGCGTGAAGGGGGCGACCATCAAGCAGACGGCGGACGCCAGTTTCAGCGCCCAGGGCAGCGCCGAGGCGAAGCTCACCTCCTCCGGGATCGTGACCGTCCAGGGCGCCCTGGTGAAGATCAACTGAGACCGGAGAGGACGAGGACCGCCATGCCCCCCGCCGCCCGCCTGACCGACATGCACGTCTGCCCGATGGAAACGCCGGGC
This sequence comes from Azospirillum fermentarium, assembly GCF_025961205.1. Lineage (NCBI taxonomy): Bacteria > Pseudomonadati > Pseudomonadota > Alphaproteobacteria > Rhodospirillales > Azospirillaceae > Azospirillum > Azospirillum fermentarium. The sequence goes on along the minus strand of NZ_JAOQNH010000002.1, from coordinate 687,773 downwards.
GTTCCCCCCATTCCCCACGTGGGGGGGCCGGTGCTGGGCCCCGGCTCGGCCACGGTGCTGATCGGGGGGCTGCCGGCGGCGCGGGTGGGCGACACCTGCTTTTGCGTCGGCCCGCCCGACAGCATCGCCAAGGGATCGGCCACCGTGCTGATCAACAGCATGCCGGCGGCGCGCATGGGCGACAGCACCGTCCACGGCGGGTCCGTCGTCATGGGCCTGCCCACCGTCATGATCGGGGGATAGGGCCATGACCTACACCGACGACGCGCCGTTCCTCGGCACCGGCTGGAGCTTCCCCCCCACCTTCGACCGCACGGCGGCGTCGGTGACCATGAGCAAGGGGGTGCAGGACATCAAGGAAAGCCTGTGGATTCTGCTGTCCACCCGGCTGGGGGAGCGGCTGATGCTGCCGGCCTACGGCGCGTCGCTGTGGGACAAGGTGTTCACCACCCTGACCACCACCGCGGCCAACCAGATTCGTTCCCTGGTCGCCAAGGCCATCCTGGATTGGGAGCCGCGCATCGACGTGGAGGAGGTGAGCGTGGAGACCATCGACTACCGGGCGGGGCAGGTCCAGATCACCATCGCGTTCCTGGTGCGCCAGACCAACGTGCGCAGCAATCTGGTCTATCCCTTCTACCTGATCGAGGCGACGTTGCCGCCGCCGCCGACGTGATCCGGCCCCACCGATGGAGATGACCGCGACGCCGATCCTGAACGGTGCTGCAAGCCAGATCGACCGCATGGCCGACGCCCCCGACCCGGCGCAGGCCCCGGCGGATGGGCGGAGCCTTGCCGATCTTCTGGCCTTTTCCGCCGAATACGGGCGGCTGATCGTGTTCTACGGCCTGAACGACAGGCCGGACGGGGACTGGTCGGTGTTCTTCATCAGCGACCCGACCATCGCCCTGGCCACCCTGATCACCCTGGACCTGCCGGCGTTGGAAATGGAGCTGCGGCGGGACATGACGGCCATCGGCGGGGCGGGGCAGCAGCAGCGCCGCCTGGACCGGCTGCGGCGGGTGCTGGCGGTGACGGCGCGGCTGCTGCGCATCCTGGACCACAGCCACCTCAGCCTTGAAAATGCCGGCAACGATCTGGCCCGTCTGATCCGGCGGGAGATCCGCCAGGACATCGCCCCCCGGCTGCTGCCGGTGGCCGGGCACACCGCCGCCACCCCGCCCCATCTGGGGCTGCGGCTGGACCGGGCGCATCTGGCGTCCCACTGGGGCCTGCAGCCGGCGGCGGGGCGGGCCATGGGGCTGGCGGCGCTGAACGGCGACTGGTTCGCCCGGCTGCTGCCGCTGCTGGAGGATCTGGTGGAAACCCTGCTGGGCAGCCTGCTGCATCTCAGCGCCGAAGCCCGGCGGGCGCTGGATGAAACGCTGAAATCCGGCACCCACGCGCCGCAGGCGGGCCTCTACATCGCGTTCTGCACCCTGTTCCGCCATGCCCAGCGGACGGTCAACAGCTTCGCCGGGCGGCTGGTGCTGTTCTACCACAACACGGTTATTGGGCAGACCAACCGGGATGCCGTGCCGGGACGCGTCTATCTGACCCTGACCGCCGCCGCCGACACCGCCGCCGCCATCCCCGCGGCCGTGCCTGCGGGCACCCGCTTTTCAGCCGGCACCGATGCCGATGGGCAGGAGATCACCTACACCACCGGCCAGCCGCTGGACGTCCAGACCCTGGCCGTCAGCGCCCTGCGCACCCTGCGGGTGGCCGACGGCACGGTGATCGTGGACGGCACGGCCGCATCGGACCCGCAATCGAACCCGGAGGCACCGTCGGGGGTGTTCACCGGCACCGCCGTCCTGTCGTCCAAGCCCCCGGCCATCGCATCGGCCTTTCCGGTGTTCGGCGCCGACCAGGCCGGCACCGACGGGTCGCTGGTCAGCACCGACGCCACCCTGGGCTTCGCGGTGTCCAGCCCCGCGCTGCTGCTGACCGGCGGCGAGCGCACGGTGACGCTGACCCTGACCATCGCCGCCGCCAGCCTGACCGATACGGTCAACGCCCGGCTGTCGGCCATCGCCACGGCGGCGGGAGGCATCAGCACCACCGACGCCCTGGCCCAGGTGCTGCAGGGCTGCTTCACCCTTTGCTACTCCACCGCCGGGGGATGGGTGGAGATCCCCGGCTACACCGTCACCCCTCCGGCGGAGCAGGAGGAGGGGCAGGACGAACCCTATGCCCTGAGCTTCACCCTGACCGGCGGGGCCGATGCCCTGACCGCCCTGTCGGCGACACCGGCGGCGGCGGATGCCCTGCCGTCGCCCGCCGGCACCCCGGCGTCAGCCGGCAGCCTGCCCACCGTCATGGCCGTGTTCCGGCAGGAAGCGGTGACGGTCAGCGACGGCACCACCACGGTGACGGTCAACCCCTATGGCGTGGTGGCGCCGCTCAGCCTGTCGGGGCTGACCGCCGCGGTGTCGGTCACCGGTTTCACCAGCGTCACCCTGTCCACCCCCACCGGACCGGTGCCGGCGGCGGCGCCCGACAGCACAACGCCCTTCGCCCCATTCGGCTCCCCCGCGGTGCAGAACGGCACCCTGGCCATCACCGCGCCGGAACTGTTCGTCAAGCAGGTCACCGCCCTGTCGGTCACGCTGACGTGGTACGGGCTGCCCCAGACCAGCACCGGGTTCCAGGGCTATTACCAGGGGTACGTCATCAACCCCGACGGGACGGCGGTGCCGCCGGGCACGCTGTTCACCAACCAGACTTTCCTGGGCGCCTTCAGCGTCGCCAATCCCGGCTGGTGGGATTTGGGGGCGGCCACCGGCACCACCTATCTTTTCCGTACCGAGGCCGGGTCCGACGTGCCGGCGGCGGACGCGCCGGTGCTGGGGGCCAGCGGCTTCGGCCCGTTGCCGGTCGCCGCCGCCACCCCGCCCGCATGGTACGACCCGTCCGACAGCGCGCTGTGTCTGTCGCTGACGGAACCGCCCTATGCCTTCGGCGACACCCTGTATGCCAGCAATGTGATGGCCGCGGCCCTGCGCGAGATGCCCGCCGCGGCGGCTGCCGCCGCGGCTGCCGAGACCTGCGCCAGCAGCTGCGCCGGCAGCGCCAAGGTGGCCACCGCCGCCGGTCTTCTCGACGGGGTGCTGAAGGCCAACACCGAATCCTCCAGCGAGGATTACGAGGACTCCCTGTCCGACGCCACCGAACAGGCGGTGTCGGGCCTGAACGGCGTGGCGCTGAAGGCCGTCAACGACGGTCTGTCCACCCTGACCGCCGACGCGGCGGCGACGTGGCGGAGCAACCTGAGCACCGCCCTGTCCCAGACCACCGGCACCGGCGGATCGGTGATTCAGCGCCTGCGCGGCAGCGGCCAGCCGGATGCCGCGTCGGTGACCGCCACCTTGCAGAACTGGATCACCACCAACGCCGGGTCCATCGGCGCCACCGCGTCGGACGGGCTGGAGCAGGCACGGATGGTGCTGGCCGCCGCCGGCCAGGTGTCGTCGGCCCGCGCCGCCACCGCCGGCCAGTCCCAGGCGGTGGCCCGCCCGGTGATGGGGGCGGCGGTGATGACGGCCCAATCCAGCCTCACCCAGTATCATGCGGGCAAGCTGCAATCCTGCATCGACGGGTACAACAGCACGGGCGGGGGGGACGCCGGCAGCGGAAGCTCGGGTGGCGGAAGCTCGGGCGGCGGGTCGGGCACCGCCACCCTATACTACCCCAACCAGCCGTGGGTGCCGTCGCTGTCGGCGGTGTCGGTGGATTATCAGGCCCAGGCCGCCCTGCCCGTTGCGGCGGACAGCGGCGGCGGGTCGGTCTATTCCCTGCTGCTGCCCTTCGACGGGTCATCGGCGCCGGCATGGGCCGAGGGGGGCACGGTGCCGCTGCTGGCCCCGGTCGAGAACGAGGGAGCGCTCTACATCGGGCTGAGCGGCACGCCCTCGGACGATACGGCGATCCTGACCATGCTGTTCCTGCTGGACGGCAGCACCACCACCAGCACGCGCCCGCCGGTGGAATGGTGGCAGAGCACGGCCGGCGGCTGGTCATCCCTGACCGGCGACGGGGCGGTGGTGACCGACGGCACCGACGGCATGCAGAATTCCGGCATCGTGTCGCTGGATGTCAGCGGCCTGACGGCCGGGACGGACGGGCTGTGCTGGCTGCGGGCCGCCACCCAGAGCGACGCCGGTTCCTTTCCACTCCTGGCCGACGTCTCCACCAACGCGCTGACCGCCACGTGGACCGGGCCGGGCGGGGCGGAGAGCCAGGACACCCCTCTGCCCGCCGGGTCCATCAGCAAACAGAGCGGCGGCGGCGGCCTGCCCGGCATCGCCACCATCACCCAGCCGGCGCCGTCGTCGGTGGGGCGGTCCAAGGCCACGGGCGATGCCTATCACGTGTGGATCGGCGAGCGGATGCGCCACAAGAACCGCGCCGTCCAGGCCTGGGATTACAACCGCATCATCCTGGCCGATTTCCCATCGCTGTGGCAGGCGGCGGTGCTGACCGCCGGGTCCGGGGCGGGACAGCCGCCGCCGGGCACCGTGCGGGTGGTGGTGGTGGCCGGGCCCGATGCCGCGGAAGGCAGCGATTCCACCGCCCCCACGGTCAGCACCACCCTGCTGGGGCAGGTGCAGGCGACGCTGGTCCGGCTGACCAGCCCGTTCGTGACGGTGCAGGTGGACAACCCGGTCTATGTGCGCATCGCCGTCACCGCCGACCTGACCTTCCGCAACGTGGAATCCCCGTCCCTGCTGGAAGAGCGGATGAACAGCGACCTGATCGCATGGCTGTCGCCGTGGCCGCCCACCGGCCTGGAGCCGCGCCCGCCCGATTACTGGACCGAGCCGGCCATCGCCGAATTCATCCGCCGCCGCCCTTATGTGGCCGCCATCCGCAGCCTGTCGCTGGCCTACGACCCCGGCGACGCGCGTGCACAGCCCCATTACCTGACCTCGGCGGTGGAGCACACCATCACCGGCACCGTCCGCCCCCGCCCCGCCACGGTATCCGGCGGCCAAGGGAGCAGCGGGCAGACGGCCGGCACGGAGGCCGCATCGTGAGCACCACCGCCCCCAGCACCCTGTCCACCAAGCCGCCGTCCGACGCCGGGTTGGACTATGCCGTCCTGCGCACCGAGGGCATCCGGCTGGTCCAGCGGCTTTCCGGGGACATCTGGACCGACTACAACTTTTCCGACCCCGGCGTGACGGCGCTGGAGCAGCTCTGCTTCGCCCTGACCGAGCTGTCGTACCGCGCGCTCTACCCCACCGCCGACCTGCTGGCCGCCCCCCGGACCGGGCGGGTCAAGCTGTGGCGCCAGGGGCTGTACCCGGTCACCGCCATCCTGCCCACCGACCCGGTCACCGGCAACGACCTGCGCCGGATGCTGCTGGACCGGGTGCCGGAGATCTTCAACGTCTGGTGCGATCCCCTGCCGGCGGACCAGAGCGGCGGAGTGGCCGGGCTGTACCGGTTCCGCGTCTACACCGCCGGCAGCGGTTCCACCGAATGCACCGACCGCCGCCGGGTGGGACGGGCGGTGGAACGGCTGCTGGCCTGCTACAACGGCCACCGGTCCCTGTGCGAGGACGTGGGCACCGTCACCGTCCTGACCCTGGTGCGGACCTGGGCCGGCGCCCGCGTGCTGATCGAGAGCAGCGCCGATCCCGATCAGGTGATGGCCGAGGTGCTGTTCGCCCTTGCCCTGCACCTGGCGCCGGAGCCCAGGCGCACGCCCCTGGCCGCCCAGACGGCGGCGGGAAAGAGCACCGCCGAGATCTTCGACGGGCCGCTGATGCTGCGCGGCTTCATCGGCGACACCCAGCTCCGCCCCTATCCCGCCACCATCGCCGTGTCCGATCTGGTGGATATCACCGCCGCCCTGCCCGGCGTGCTGCTGGTGGAGGATCTGACCCTGCGCGTGGACGGGCAGGACACCACCTACACCAGTGGTGACACCATCGCCGTGCCCCCCGACAGCCTGCTGTCGCTGGACACGCAGGCGGCGGTGACGGGCGGCACCATGGTCCTGTACAAGGGGACGGCCCGCTGCACCATCGACGATGGCCGGGTCATGCGGCTGCTGCGGCGGATGTGGCGGACGCACCGCAAGACCTACGACCTGCCCGCCGAATACCGCAGCCATTACAAGCCGCCCGAGGGGCGGCGGGTGGATCTGGCCTCCTACACCTCGGTGCAGAACCAGTTTCCCGATGTCTACGGCATCAACGCCGCCGGCGTGCCGGCGGGGTCCAGCGTGCCGCGCAAGGCGCAGGCCCGGCAGTTCAAGGGCTATCTGATGCCCTTCGACCAGCTCATGGCCGATTACTTCAGCCAGCTTTCCTTTCTGCGCGACCTCTATTCGCCGCGCACCGGCGGGGCCACGACCTATGTCTGGCAGTCGCTGGCCGGCATCGTGCCCGACGGGACGGCGCTGATGGCGCCCACCTATGACCAGGGGATGACGGCGATCGTGCGCTCCACCGATCCGGTGCGCACACGGAAATCGCGGGTGCTGTCGCTGCTGCTGTCCCTGTACGCCCAGCGGCTGGAGCCGCCGCACACCATGCGCGCCCGTGCCGGCGTCCAGCCGCCGCCGGTGCTGGTGCGGGCGCAGCGGGAACTGCTGGTGCGCATGGTGCCGGCCACCCGCGACCGCGGGCGGGGCTTCGACTACCGCCGCCCCTTGCGCTTCGGCGGGTCGGCGGGCATGGAGATCCGCTGCCGGATCGAACTGGATCTGGTCGATGCCGCCCACGGGCCGGCGGCGCAGACCTACGGCCAGGCCCATGGAACCGGCGCCGTTCAGGTGGACAGCCAGGCCGACGCCACCTGGGGCCAGCCCCTGGACGACGCCCTCCAGAACACCGTCCGGGAGCAGTTCATGGGGGTGGAGCGGATGCTCGACGACCTGCCGCCGCCCGGCACCACCGCGTCCCCCCCGCTGGAGGGCCACCGGGTGGCGGCGCCGCTGCTGTCGGCCCTGGGCGATCCCGCCCGCTACCGGATGGGGTTTCATGCCCAGCGGGACGTGGTGGTGGTGGTCTGTTTCGGCACCGACGGGCGCTGGTGGGTGATCGGGGAATACCGCGGCCCGGTGCCGGCACTGGAAGCCATCCGCCGGCTGCTGCACAGCCATCATCACCGCACCGGGCCACACCGGCGGCACCTGACCATCGTCGAGCGCACGCTGCTGCGCTCTGCCGCCGCCATCACCGGCGCCGGCGGCAGCGGCTACGGCTTCCGCATCGACGCGGTGGTGGGTGCGTCCCACCGCGAGGCCGCGGACCCCGTGTGGCGCACCCAGGCAGAGGCGGTGATCCGCCGCAACACCCCCGCCCACATCGCCGTCGATTGCCTGTTCCTGGACGGCGGGCGGATGCACCGTTTCCGCCACCTGCACGCCGACTGGGTCTGGGCGCTGGCCGATGGCGACCCGGAACGGCGGGCGCTGGCCAGCGCCCGGCTTGAACATTTCCTCGACGCCTGCCGGACAGGCACCCCCGACGAACCCGCCCCCGAAGGCCCTCCCCCTGGATCAAGGTAAGAACCCGCCATGCCCAGCCATACCATGGAACAGCGGCCCGCAGGAAAAACCGGCACCGGCCACCGGGTGCCGCCGGCCGCAGCCGCCGGGCCGATGCAGGCCCGTCTGACCCAATTGGCCGCCAAGCTGGACGCGGCACCTCGGAGCGCGGGCCTGCAGGCCCTGTCCGACACCCTGGCGTCCCCGGTCCAGCGGCAGCCCAACCGCACCGGCCTGCCCGATGCGCTGAAGACGGGAATGGAGACACGGACCGGGGTGGGGCTGGACAGCGTGCGGGTGCATTACGGATCGTCCCGCCCGGCCCAGTTCAAGGCCCACGCCATCACCCAAGGCACCGAAATCCATGTTGCCCCCGGCCAGGAGGGCCACCTCCCCCACGAACTCGGCCATGTGGTGCAGCAGATGCAGGGCCGCGTGCCCGTCACCACCCAGATGAAGGGCATCCCCGTCAACGCTGACCCGGTGTTGGAGGCGGAAGCCACCATGCTGGGGGGACAGGCGGTACAGACGAAACCCATCCAGCGCCGGGCCGACGGCCCCGCCGGCCGGCCCACGGCCCCCCGCTTCGCGGCCCGCGGCATCATCCAGCGGATGAAGAGCCCCCCGACATCCACCGACGGGGAAACCCACAACGAAACCATCGGCGGTGTTCTGCACCAGCGCATTCCCATCAACTCCAGCAAGGCCCGTTTCCTGCGCCGCATTCAGTTCGCCGAAGGGGGATCGCGCAACTTCGTGCAGGTGAAGTTCGTCAAGGGGCGGGGGAAGACACGGAAGGTGCTCTATGTCCTTGCCCGCAGCATGGGGATGGGAAAGAGCAAACTGACCCTCAGCGATGAAAAGGTTCGGACAAAGGTCGGCGGCTTCAAGAAGCGCAGCCACAGCGAGGCCGTCATGCGTGCCGTGCGCCATATAAACAAGCTCAACACCGGATCGGATGAGTACGACCTTGATGGTTACAAGGTCAATTACGTCACATCGACCAACGAAGCGTGCGGGGAGGATCACGAGAACTGCCGGGCCGAATCGGTTCCCTACCTTGGCACGAAAAATTACAACTTTCTCAATCCTTATACGGGGTCGGACGATGCCGCCGGCTTCGAAAAACTCAACAACGCCCACCGGAAGAAGCTGAAGAACGACGACGCCTATGAGAGCGAGGCGGAAAGCGAGGATGAATACGACACCCTCGTCGTCGATGACGGCCAATTCGAAGGGGTCGATTTCAAGACCGATACGATGGATCAGGCCGACGTCACGCCTCTAGCCGACATCTACGAGGACCGCAGCAAACGGACGAAGATGGACTACGAAGGCAAAGACCTGTTCTGACCCGAGGGCGCCCCATGGACGGCCGCACCCACCATATCCGCCGGCTGAGCCTGGACGTGACCCTGACCGATCTGGATCAGGCGCTGTTCCTGCGCCCGCGGGTGGAGGAACTGGCCGCCCGCCACCTGCCGCGGGTGCTGGAGCGGGTGCTGGACCGCATGGCGCCGCCGGGGATGCATGTGCGGCTGGACCGGCTGGACCTGGACCTGGGCACCATCCCCGCCGACGGGCTGGAGGGGGAGGCGCTGGCCGTCTTCGAACGCGCCTTGACCGAGGCGCTGGCCGACGCGGTGCCGCGCGCCCTGCACGCCCCCGGCGCCGGGGCCGCCGCGCTGGATTCCGCCGCCGCGCGGCTGGATCTGGCCGACACCTACCTGACCGGTGGCGTCTATCCGTTCTGGGCCAGGGGGGATGCGCTGCCGCCGCCGGTACTGCTGAACCGGCTGGCGGCGGAACAGCCGGCGGCCCTGGCGGGCCTGATCCGCCGCCGCGGACGGGAACCGGCGGTGCTGGAACGGCTGGTGCAGCAGATGGGCGGCGACGGCCTGCGCCGGCTGCTGGCCGCCCTGGCCCCGGCGGACGCGGCGGAGATCCTGGCCTGTCTGGCCGATCTGGTGGTGATCCACCGCGCCGGACCGCTGCTGCCGCTGCCGGAACCGGCGGTGGAGCGGCTGTTCTGGCTGGTCACGCTGGATTACCTGCTGCGGGAGGCCGGGTCGCAGTTCAACCGCCGCAGCTTCCTCCAGGCGCTGCTGGCCGGCGCCGCCGAGCGGGAGGGGGTGGCGTACCCCGCCCTGCTGACGCTGCTGCGGCGGACGCTGGAAAGCGCCGGGCGCCGCCTGCCGCTCACATCGTCCCTGCCGGGGGTGCTGCGGGATCTGCTGGCCGAGGAAGAGGCGCTGCCGCACCCCGGTGCCGCCCCGCTCCGGGTGCCGGCCACACCCGGCGACGACGGGGAACTGGTGGCCCTGCTGCGCCGCCACGCCAGCAGCCCGGCGGTCCTCGGCACCCTGCTGCACCGGTTGACACCGGCCCGCTTCGCCGCCCTGATTCGGCGGCTGGAGCCGGAACAGGCGGCGCTGATCCTGGATTATCTGGCCGGGCTGGTGCTGGCCCACCGGACGGAGGCGCTGGCCCTGCTGTCGCCCGAGGGGTTCGAAGCGCTGGCCCGCCTGCTGACCGTCGCCCACCTGCTGCGCGACCCCGGATCACAGTTCAACCGGCGAAGCTGGCTGCGCGCCGTGCTGGAAGGGGTGGCGGCGGCGGAACACACCCCGTACCGCCGGATGCTGGCGCTGCTGCTGCGGTCGCTGGCGCGCACCGCCGGGCGCCGGCCCGCCGCCTTCGGCCTGCCCGGTCTGGTCGCCGAACTGGCGCAGGACGAGGGCGTCCCGCTCACCCCCGGCGGCAGGGCGGAGGCCGCGGACGACACCGGCGCGCTGGACGGGGACGGGCCGGCGGCCCTGCGGCTGGTGCGGGGGATGGGGCGGGAACGGCGGCGGGCGCTGCTGGCCCGCACGCTTCCCGCCGACGCGCGGTGGCTGGGCGGTGTGCTGGCGGCACTGGTGCGGCGGCACCGGGCTGTCCGGCTGCTGCCCATGACCGAGGCGGCCTTCGCCGATCTGGCGTGGACCATGGCCCTGCGCCGGGCCGCACGGGCACCGTCGGGCGCCATCGCCAGCCGCCCGGGCTTCGTGGCGGGCCTGGTGGACGATCTGGCCGCCCACGCCGGCCAGGACGCCGCCGGGCTGGCGGCCCTGCTGCGGCGGACCGGTGCCGGGGAGAGAGGCGGGAACGGGGCGGCGGACGATCCCCTGCTCCCCGATCTGCCGGCCCTGCCGGTCCCGCCCGCCGCCACCCTGCTGGAACGGGCCGAGCGCTTCCTGCGCGACGGGCGGCCCGAGGCGGACGGCGCCACGCTCGCCCTGCTGCTGGTCCAGGAACCGGGGGAATTGACGTTCCTGCTGCGCCGGCTGGTGGCGGACACCACCATCCCGTCCGCCGCCTGGAGCGCGCGGCTCGACCGGCTGCTGGCCCGGCTGGTGCCCGAGGACGTGGCCACCCTGCTCGACCCCGAACGGACGGAGGAAGCGTCCCGCTGGGTCCGCCACGCCGACGACGGGGCGGCGGCGTGGCGGCTGGTGCTGACGGCCCTGCTGTGCGGCGATGCCCTGGACCTCGGCGGCGCCCCGCCGCCCGGCTGGCGGCTGGACCGTCAGGCGGCGGTGCGCCATTGGCTGGACCATGGGGCCGCCCCCTGGTGGGCCGGCGCCGACGGCATGGGGGCCGAAGCCGTGGCGCGGGCGGTGACCGCCCTGCCCGATCAGGGGCTGACAGGAATTCTGGCCCTGTTCCACACCCCCGACACCGGGCAGCGCATCGCCCGTCTGCGCCGCGCACTGGCGGCGCTGGGGCGGGAACGGGGGCTGCTGCTGCTGCGCCGGCTGGCCCCCCAGGCGCTCGCCCCCGCCGGGCCGCTGGCCGGTACCGATGGCACAGGCACCGACGACGAGAGGCTGCTGGCCGCCGTCGCCGCCCTGATGGCCGGACAGGCGCCGGACGCCGCCGGTGCGGTGGCCCCACCCCCGGCGGACCCGGCCGCCGCCGATCCACCGCCGCCGGAACCGGCCCCGCCCGCCGCCATTCCCGACGCCCGGCTGCTGGCGTGGCTGGCGGGGGACATCGACCTCCCCGTTCCGCTGGACGGCGCCGTTGTGCGGGCCCTGGCCGCCCTGCTGGACGCCGGGGGCTCCGGCCTGGACACCGCCCTTGCCCGCGGGCTGGGGCGGGAGACGGTGCGGGCGCGCTGGGCCGCCCACCTTCCCGCCGAGATCCTCGGGCGGCTGCTGCACCGGCTGGAACCGGGGCTCGCCGCCTTTCTGACCGAGGCGGCGGCGGTGCTGACGGCGGCGTGGCAGCAGGCGGCCCCGGCCCACCGGCGGGGAGGCGGGACGCCCGCCGCCCTGGTGTGGGCCGTCCTGCTGGCGCGGCTGCACGCCGTGGCGCCGGGGCACCGCACCGCCCACGCGCTTGTCGCCGGGGTGGCCGCCGCCCTGACCGCCGGGGATGCCGCCACCGCCGCCACCGTGCTGGCCCGCGCCCGCTTCCTGGCGCGGGAGGCGGGGGACGGCGGGCTGGCGGCCGCCCTCCAGCCTCACCCCGCGCCCCATCCCGTGACCCCCGCGGTGCCGCCGTCCGGCCCGCCCGCAGCCCCCAAGCCGCCCGGCTGGCGCTGGCGGTCCAAGGATGGCGGCAAGCCCGCCCCCGGCGAGACGATCCATGTGGCCAACGCCGGGCTGGTGCTGTTCACCCCCTTCCTGCCCATGCTGTTCGACCGCCTGGGGGTGCTGACCCCCGGCGATGACGGCACCCCGCGGATCACGGGTGCGGAGGCGGCGTCGCGCGCCGTCCACCGGCTGCAGTATCTGGCGGACGGGCGCTGCGGCGCGCCCGAACCGGCGCTGGTCCTGAACAAGCTCCTGTGCGGCCTGCCGCTGGTCACCCCCATCGCCGCCGCGGCCCCCATGACCGACGACGACCGGACGCTGTGCGACGGGCTGCTGCGGGCGGTGATCGGCAACTGGCCCATCATCAGCAACACCTCCCCCGCCGGGCTGCAGGAGACCTTCGTCCAGCGCGAAGGGCGGCTGGAGTTCACCGGCGACCAATGGACGCTGACCGTCCAGCGCAAGACGGTGGACGTGCTGTTCGACCGCATGCCGTGGAGCGTCGCCGTCGTCTACCACCGCTGGATGGAAGGGCCGCTGCATGTCACCTGGTAAATCCCCCCGCCGGAAAAAGGCCGCGGCCCACCCCGCCCACACGGCCAACGGCGACGCGGTCGAACGGGATCTGGCGTGGTTGCGGCAGGTGATCGACCTGCGCTTCACGCCTGAGACGGCGGACGGCGCCCTGCCGCCGCCGCCGACGCTCGGCGATGACGGCACCCCCTATTCCCAGGGGTTGCGCAGCCTGACGCTGGGGGACGGGGAACGGCTGGTGCTGGTCCTGGCGCTGGCCCCCCATCTGGCGCCCGACCATCTGGACCCCTTCCTGCTGCACAACAAGGCCACCGGCCAGCGCTTCACCCAGTTCGGCGGGGTGACGGGGCAGGCCCACGCCGGCTTCCTGCCCACGGCGGAAACCGCGCTGTTCCTGCTGGGCGGCTACAGCCAGGGGCGGCGTCTGGCCCACCGCCACCTGCTCAGCCCCACCCACCCGCTGATGGCACGCGGGGTGCTGCACCTGGACCTGCGCCATTCCGACGAGCCGGCGCTGTCGGCGGTGCTGCGCCCGTCGCCGGCGTGGCTGGAACGGCTGCTGACGGGGGAGGAGAACGACCCGCCCCCCGGCCCCGGTTTTCCCGCCCAGCGGATCACCACCCCGCTGGACTGGGACGATCTGGTGCTGGAACCGGCCACCCGCCGGCAGGTGGCGATGCTGGATGGCTGGATGCGCCACGGCGACACGCTGATGAACGGGTGGAATCTCGCCCGGCGGCTGAAGCCCGGCTACCGCTGCCTGTTCTACGGCCCGCCCGGCACCGGCAAGACGCTGACCGCCAGCCTGCTGGGCAAGCGGCACGGCATCCCGGTCTACCGCGTGGACCTGTCGCGCATCGTGTCCAAATGGATCGGCGAGACGGAAAAGAACCTGGGCGCCCTGTTCGACCAGGCGCAGCACCGCAACTGGATCCTGTTCTTCGACGAGGCGGAATCCCTGTTCGGCAAGCGCACCGAATCCCGCTCGTCCAACGACCGCTCCGCCAACCAGCAGACCGCCTATCTGCTCCAGCGTGTGGAGGATTTCCCCGGAACCGTCATCCTGGCCACCAACCACCGCGGCCACATGGACGAGGCGTTCGCCCGCCGGTTCCAGTCATCCATCCTGTTCCCGCTGCCCGACGCCGCGGCCCGGCTGCGGCTGTGGCAGGACATCTTCCGCAACGATGCCTTCACCCTGGACCCGGCGGTGGATTTCCAGGCGCTGGCCGACCGCTACGAGCTGGCCGGCGGCGCCATCGTCAACGTCCTGCGCCATGCCAGCCTGCTGGCGGTGGAGCGCAGCCCCCCGGTGATCCGCGCCGCCGACCTGATCCAGGGCATCCGCGAGGAATTGCAGAAGGAGGGGCGCAGCCCCTGACCAACCCCCACCCGCCTGATCCCCCTTTCTCTTGGCGTTACGGAGACACCGGCCATGCCGCCGCAGCAGACGAATCCCCCCTTGCGGGTCATCGACGGGGGGGCCGCCCCTTCCGCCCCCCTGGCCGCGTTCCGCGGCCGTCACGCCGGGCAGAGCGTGGTCGTGTGCGGCTGCGGGGAATCGGTGCGGCTGCTGGGGCCGCCGGGCCGGTTCGTGACCATCGGCGTCAACGACATCGGGCGGCTGTTCCACCCCGATTATCTGGTGGTGTTGAACACCCCGGCGGAATTCGCCGCCGGGCGGTTCGCCCATGTGCAGCAGACCCGGGCCAAGGCCGTCTTCACCCACCTGGACCTGCCGCTGCCGGGGTGCACCGTGGTGCGGTTCAGGCTGGGCACGCGGGGCGGGACCGACGTCGGCGGCGCGGACACCCTGCCCTACACCCGCAATTCGCCCTATGTGGCGGTGTGTCTGGCGCTGCTGATGGGGGCGCGGCGGATCGGGCTGATCGGGGTGGATTTCACGCCCAACCACTTCTTCGCCGCCACCGGCACCCACCCGCTGGCCCGCGAGCTGGCCGCCATCGACCGTGAATACGGCGCCCTGGCCGACGCCTGCCGCCGGATGGGGGTGGAGCTGGTGAACCTCAGCCCCACCAGCCGGCTGACCAGCCTGCCGCGGCAGTCGGTGGAGGATTTCGCCGCCGCCCCGCCGGTGCCGGTGGCCGCGCCGGGGCTGAAGATCGTGTCCTACGCCACCACCCCGGTGGCCGGGGTGCCGCCGGTGCTGGCCCGCTGTATCGCCCACGGCACCGGCCATGGGGCGCGCACGGTGTGGGCCACGGCGTCCTATGGCAACGGCGTGGCCTTCACCGGCGACGTGGAATGGACCCGCAACCCGGAGGCGGCCCGCCGCCATCTGGCCGAGGCCGACGCGGTGATCCTGCACAACGGGCGCATCGACCCGCAGCACCGCCCGCTGCTGGCCGGCAAGGGGCTGGTCACCCTGGCCCACAATTACATGTGGAACGTGGACCCGGCCATGGTGACCGCCGGCTATCCCGGCCTGGTGGTGGCGCAGTACCAGGGCACGCTGCCGGAATTCGCCGGCTGGACCCCGGTTCCCAACCCCGTGCCGCTGTGGGAAGAGGACTACAGCCCCGGCCCCAAGGGGCCGCGCATCACCATCGCCTACACTCCCTCCGGCAAGCACGAACGCTACCCGGAGGGGCACCGGCTCTATTGGCACGGCAAGGGCTATGCCACCACCCTGCGGGTTCTGGACGCGCTGGCCCGCCGTTACGACCTGGACCTTCAGGTGATCCGCGACGGGCAGGTCAGCCACGCCCAGGCACTGGCCATGAAGCGGCGCGCCCACATCGTCATCGACGAATGCGTGACCGGCAGCTACCACCGCAACAGCCTGGAGGGGCTGGCGGCGGGATGCGTGGTGGTGAACGGCGTCGGCATCCGCCCGGCCATCGCCGACCTGTTCCGCCGCTGCGCCGGGGCCGAGGGGCCGCTGCCCTTCGAACGGGCGGGGCTGGACGATCTGGAAACGGTGCTGACCGGCCTGATCGAACGCGGCGCCGCGGCACTGGAGGAACAGGGCCGGGCCAACCGCCGCTGGATGGAGCGCCATTGGGATTTCACCACCCAGTGGAACGATGTGTGGCTGCCGGCGGTGGAGCGGGGCATGGTCCACGCCCGCCCCGCCGCCGGACCCCGCCTGCGCCCGCCGGGGGCGCCCACCGTCCCGCCCCGGCCCGCCCCCGCCGCCGCCCCGCCGGCCCCGCTGCCGGTGCCGGCGGACACCCGGCCCGCGGGCTGCACGGTGATCGTCCCCATCGGCGGCGCCGAACGGGTGGGGCTGCTGAAGACCACCCTGGAGCGGCTGAAGTCCTGCCGCGGCGTGACCCGCACGGTGGTGGTGGAGATGGGGCCGCAGGAGCACCTGTCCGGCATCGCCCCGGCGCTGGCCGACGTGCACGTCTTCATCCCGGCCCCCGAGTTCATCAGGACCCGCGCCATGAACGCCGGCACCGCCTTTGCCGACACCAGCCACCTGTTGTGGCTGGACGGGGACGTTCTGGTTCCCGATGGATTCATCGAGGATGCGGTGGCCGAATGCCGGCGGCTGAACCTGGATTGCCTGCTGCCCTGGGCCGAGGTCCGCTACCTGTCCGAGGAGGACAGCGCCGCCGTGGCCGCCGGACGGGCGGTGCCGGACGGCTGCACCCCCACCCGCGTGTTCCGCAGCCGCAAGGGCGACATCGGCAGCGCCATCCTGGCCCGCACCGCCTTCGTCCAGCGCTACGGCGGGATGATCGGGGGCTTCCGCGGCTGGGGGGGCGAGGACAACGCGTGGTACGCCAAGGCGCGGCTCCTGGGCCGCAGTGCCGTGACCGGCACGTCCCGCGTGCTCCATCACCTGTACCACCCGCTGTCGGGCGGCACCGCCGCCAACGGCGAGCACAGGACCGCCAACCCCCGTTACGCCGCCAACGTGGCGCTGATGAACGCGGTGGTGGCCTGCCGCACCGCCGCCGAATTCCTGGCCCGCTTCCCGCCGGCCACCCACCCGCCGGCCCCGTGGGGCGGGCGGCGGCGGGTGGCCTGCCCGCCGGGAACCGAGGACATCGGCGCGGCCCTGGCCGCCCTCTATGGCGCCGCGGCGGTGACCCTGTGCCCGCCGGGGGAACCCGCCGACATCACCCTGGCCCCGGCCCCCGGCGCATCACCGCTGGACGCGGCGCGGGACGCGGCGCTGCGGCTGGGGCGGCAGGCGGACCGGGCGGGGTCCGCCCCCCTGCCCGCGGTTCCCGCCGCCGCCGCGGCCCACGGCGCCCACGCCGCCTACCCCGAATTCGCCGCCGTGACCCGGGGCCGCCGGCTGACGGCGGAACGGGGGTGGGAGCTGCCGTTCGCCCTGTGGCAGAGCCGGCTGGGGCCGTGCAGCCGGGTGCTGGACCTGTCGGCGAGCGCTGCGGAAACCGCGGGGGCGCTAGCCGCCCTGCACCCCCACAGCGCCTACCACCATCTCCCCCTGGCCGGTGACCCGGTGACGCTGCTGGACGGCATCCCCGATGCCTCGGCGGAGCAGGTGTTCAGCCTGGGCACCGACCCCGCCCCGGCCCTGGAGGAGGTGGCGCGGATCCTGCGCCCCGGCGGGCGGCTGGCGGTCACCCTCACCCTGCCCCGCGGCGATGCGGCGGCACGGGCCGCGGCCCTGGCCGCCGCGGCGCAGGCCGCCGGGCTGGAACCGCCGCCCGCCCTGGCCCCGGTCGACCTGGACACGCTGCCGCCGGACCGCGGGACCGTCACCATCGGCCTGGTGTTCCGCCGTCCGGGCGCCGAGGCGGCGGTGCGGCGGGTGGCGCTGGCCCTGACCGGCACCGCGGATCCCGTGGCCCTGGCCGCCCTGGTGGACGAGGCCCACGGGCTGGAACGGCTGGGCCGCCGGGTGGTGGCGGTGGCGGTGCCGGGCGGCACCCCGGCCATCCCCGGCCTGGAGGACCGCGTGTTCCCCCTGCCCGCCGGCACCGCCGACGAGGCGCTGGCCGTGGCGCGCAAGGCCAAGGCCGATGTGCTGTTCGTGGCGGATTCCACCCTGTCGGTGCCGCCGATGGCCGTGGAAACCCTGCTGCGCCGGCTGGACGGCGGCAGCGGGCGGGCGGCGGGGGTGACGCTTCCCGCCGCGGCCCTGGGAGCGCCGGGCGTGGCGCCGGCCCCCTGGCCCCTGTCACCCGCGTCCGCCCCGGCAGCGGTGGGGGAGGACACGGCCCATTGCCGCTTCACCCTGTTCCGTCTGTCGGCGTTGCGCACCGGGCGGGGGGCGCCGGCCCGGCTGGCCGAAACCGCGGAACCCCTGCGGGTGCTGCGCGGGGTGCATGTGCCGTCGGCGTGACCCCTCCGGCCCCGCCGTCGGCAACGAAAAAGCGCAAGAAACGGGTGTTTCCCCCGCCCTCTCCCCGGCAGGCTGTCCCCACAGCCAAACCTGAAAACGGGAGGGATCGGATGGGACAGCTCGACGGAAAGACCGCCATCGTCACCGGGGCCAGTTCCGGCATCGGCTATGAGGCGGCGAAACTCTTCGCGCGGGAAGGGGCGGCGGTGGTGGCGGTGGCCCGCCGCCGGGCCGAACTGGACCGGCTGGTGGACGCGATCACGGCGGCGGGCGGCACCGCCGTGGCCGTGGCCGGCGACGTGGCCGAGGAATCCACCGCCGCCGCCGCGGTGGAGGCGGCGGTCAGCCGGTTCGGCGGGTTGGACGTCGCCTTCAACAACGCCGGCATCCTGGGCCCCGCCGCCCCGGTGCCGGACATCGCGGTGGAAGACTGGCGGGCGGTGCTGGACGTCAACCTGACCGGCGCCTTCCTGGGCGCCAGGCACCAGATCCCGGCCCTGTTGGCCCGTGGCGGCGGGTCGCTGATCTTCACCTCCACCTTCGTCGGGCACACGGTGGGCTTTCCCGGCATGGGGGCCTATGCCGCGGCCAAGGCGGGGGTGATCGGGCTGATGACGGTGATCGCGGCGGAATACGGCCCCCGCGGCATCCGGGCCAACGCCCTGCTGCCCGGCGGCACCGACACCCCCATGGGCCGGGCGGCGGCATCCACGCCGGAGGCCCGGCGCTTCGTGGAGGGCATCCACGCCCTGAAGCGCCTGGCCTCCCCGGCGGAGATCGCCCGCTCGGCCCTCTACCTCGCCTCCGACGCGTCGAGCTTCGTGACGGGCACGGCGCTGGTGGTCGATGGCGGCGTGTCCATCACGCGGACGTAACGTCAGAGGCCCGACCGCTTCCACGCCGTGCCCAAGGGCTCGGGGAAGGCTTCGTGCATGCGGTACGACAGGTCGCGGTCCGTGCCGCCGGGACGGCCACGCGCCCAGCCCAGCGTGCGGCGGTAGCCGCCCAGAAGCCCCGCCGCCTCCAGCGCCGCGGCGTCCACCGTGGCGTCGGGGGTGACGCGGGGGGAGACGTAGAGCGCGTCCACCGCACAGAAGAGTTCGCACAGATAGCAGGTCTGGCAATCCTCCTGGCGCGCCACCACCGGCGGGCCGTCGGCGGATGCGTCGAACACATCGTCGGGGCAGGCATCGACGCACGATCCGCAGCCGATGCAGCGGTCATCCAGAACCAGTTCGATCATGCGGCCACGGCCTCCTCGTGCGCGGGGGCGGTGCGGACCCACAGGGTGTCCAGGCCGCCGGTCAGGATGTGATGGTGCTGCGACGGGTCGCGGGCGGGGAAATCCGACCGGCGGTGCAGGCCGCGGGTTTCCGTGCGCGCCTGCGCCGCCGCGGTGATCCACCGCCCGGTGGCCACCAGCGCCGCCGCCTCGCGCGCACGGATGACGGCACGGGCGTGGGCGTCGGGGGTGGGGTAGGCGCTGTCCAGCGCCAGCCCGTCGCGCACCGCCGCCCACAGCCCGTCGAGCACGCCCGCGGTGTGGGCCAGCGCTTGGGCGCTGCGCCGGAAGCTCTTGGCCGGCGGCACGATTTCCGCCTGCACCGCCGCGGTGACCGTGGCCGCATCGACGGACGGTTTGGCCACCCGCGGGCGCAGGCCCGCCTGCCCCAGCCCCGCGAACACACGGGTGGGCGCCTTGTCCCCCAGTCCGGCGGCGAAGGCGGCGGCGTCACGCCCGGCCCAGGTGCCGGACGCGATGCACCACGCCACCGCCGGCCCGCCGCCGCTCATGGCTGTGCCGGTCAGGATCTCGCGGGTGGTGGCGTCGCCCACGGCGTACAGCCCCGGCACGCCGGTGGCGCACACATCGTTCACCGCCAGCCCGCCGGCGGCACGCACCGTGCCCTCGTACATCAGCTTGACCGGGTAGCGGTCGGTGAAGGGGTTGCCGCCCAGCCGCTGGAAATAGACGAAGATGTTCGGCTGGCCCAGGCGGTAGCCGTCCTGGAGATAGGGCCCCGCCTTGTCCAGCACGGCATAGACTTGGCGCCCGGCGGCCAGCGCCGCGGCCACCTCGTTGCGGGGAACCGGCTGGCCGGCGCCGTCGGAAAAGCTGCCGCTGAAATAGATGATGCCCTTGGTCAGCCCGCCTTCCAGCGGGGCCAGGGCGTACTGGCCGGAAAACTCCATGCCCGAGAAGCCCGCCCCGGCTTCCGCCGCGAACAGATAGCCGTCGCCGGTCAGGTTGTGGGTGCCGACGGTGCCGGAACGGAACGCGGTGCCGCCGGTGGCGATCACCACGGCACCGGCCCGCACCGCCCACGTCTCCCCCGTCCGCCGCCGGATGCCGGCGGCCCCGGCGACCACGCCGCCCGCTCCCAGCAACTCCAGCGCCGGGCTGTGGTCGAGGACACGCACGCCCTCGGCCAGCAGGCGGTTGCGCAGGAACACCATGTAATCGGGACCGCGCAGGTTGCCGCAGAACGCCTTGCCCTCCTCGTTCCGCGGCCAGGGGTAACCCCAGCGGGTCATCAGTTCGATCTGAACCGTGGTCTCGTCATAGACCCGCCGCACATGGCTGCGCACGGCGAAACCCTGGGCGGTGCCCATGCGGTCGTCCAGCATGGCGTCGTTCTGGAACGTGTCGCCGGGCACTGTGTAGAACAGCGTGGTGTTGGCGGGGGCGGTGGCGCCGCTGGTGCCCACGTACCCCTTTTCCACCAGCACGACGCTGGCCCCGGCAGCGCGGGCGGACAGCGCCGCCCAGCATCCCGCCGGCCCGCCGCCGATCACCAGCACGTCGGCGGTGAGCGTCAGCGCGTGGGACGATTCCGTCACCCGCGTGGGAAGAACCATGGGTGTTTCTCCTCTGTCTCAGGCAGGGTTCAGGACCGCGGGGTGCCGTCCGCGGCGCGGCGGGGCCAGAAATCCTCAAGCTTCAGATCCTTCAGCGCCGCCGCCAGATAGGACGGGTCGAACCACGCATCGAGGTCGATCTCGGTGCGGATCAGCTTCTGCTGCCTGGCGAACGCGATGCCGTCGGCAAAGCGCGCGCGGGTGTAGTCGTCGATCAGGATGTTGAACTGGCTCCTCAGCGGCTCGCCGTCGTAATCCTCCTTCAGGACCGCAGAGGGGATGCCGGACTTGGACCACACCGCCACCGCCTCCTCCCGGTTCTCCTCGAACGAGGCCCAGTGGGCGGCGCGGACGAAGCCGCGGACCACCTTGGCGGTGGCTTCCGGGTACTGCCTGGCGAAGTCGTTGTGGACCAGCACGCCGCTGAAGGTCTGGGCCGAGGACGGGCCCTGGCGGGTGCTGTAGATCACCTTCACCACCCCCTTGTCGCGGAGCGGCAGCAGGAAACTGGCCCCGAACGCCGCATCGACGCTGCCGGCGGTCAGTGCGGCCAGCTGGTCGGCGTTCTTCAGGTCCACCAGCGTCACGTCCTTTTCCGTCAGCCCGTTGGCTTCCAGCGCGCGCAGCAGGACGAAATGGATGATGGTCGCCTTTTGCACCGCGATGCGGCGGCCCTTCAGATCCTTCAGATCGGCGATGGGCTGGTCGGCGCGGGCCACGGCGAACACCCGGGTCGGGCCGCCGGCCAGCACGATGCGGGTGGGCAGGCCGCCGGCCTTGCCGATGATGTTGGGCAGGCCGCCGTAGACGCCGAAATCCACCTGACGGTTGGCCAGCGCCTCGTTGATGGCGGGGCCGGTGGCGTGGAAATAGGTCCACTCCACCTTGGTCGGCGTGCCCTTGAATTCATCCTCGACGAAGCCCTTGACCTGGGCCACGCCGATCAGCCCGGTGCCGTAGGGCTGGCCGGAGCCGAAGCCCACCGACCCGAAACGGACGGCGGCGGGGGCTTCTTCCGCAACGGCGGGGGTGGCGGCGGGGGCGGTCAGGCCGGCGGCCACGACCGCGGCGGACAGCAGGGAGACGAGGGTGGAACGGACGCTCATGGCAACACGGCCTCTTCTGTCAGGGACGATGAGGGGGGAGGAGAAGGAAGGGAGACGAAGGCCGCGGCGGCGGCGGCCATCAGGGCGGCGTTGAGCATCAGCCCGGCGCCGGGGCCGGTGTGGCCGATGTCCATCACCACGCCGACCACCATCGGCCCGGCGACGAACCCGGCGTCGCCCACCGTGCGCAGCAGCCCCATCGTGGCGCCGGTGCGGCCCGCCGGGGCGCACGACGCGGCAAAGGCCGACGCCGCCGGCCCGCCCAGCCCCAGCGACAGCCCCAGCAGCACCAGCGCCGCCCAGAACAGCCACGCCGAATCCGTCATGCCCAGCACCGCCAGCGACAGCGCCACCGCCGCCGCGGACAGGGAGATGAGGAGCCGCGGCGAATACCGGTCCACCAGCCACCCGGCCAGCGGGATGATCGCCAGATGGGCCAGCGCCGACAGCGCCAGCGCCGTGCCGATGTGGGCCGGGTCCATGCCGAACCGCCAGGCGGCCACCAGGGGGATCAACTGCCACTGGGCGGCGGTGCGGGTGAAGAAGATGCCGAAGGTGACCAGCGCCACCCGCACGAACCGCCCGTCGCGGATCAACGGGGCCACATCGCCGCCGCTCTTTCCGGTCACAGGCGGTGCCGGGGGCGTGACGGGCCGGGTTTCCGGCAGGAAGGCCAGCGCCACCAGCCCGGCCAGCCCCGACACCACGGCAAAGCCCCAGAACGGCGCCGCATACCCCCACCACGAGGCCAGCAGCCCCCCCGCCGCCGGCCCCAGCCCGGCCCCGGTCAGCAACGCCGACTGGTACGCCGCCATGCGCCGCCCGCGGTTGGCGGCGGTGCTGAGATCGGCCACCACGATCATGGAGCCGGTCATGTAGAGGCCCGAGCCGACGCCCTGGAGGAACCGCCACGTCACCAGCGCCACGAAATCGCCGGCCAGCGCCGCGCCGACCGAGGCGCCGGCCAGGATCAGCGGCCCGCCCCACAGCAGGAACCGCCGTCCGAAACGGTCGGCCAGCATCCCCGCCGGCAGGTTGACCACCAGCCGGGCGATGCCGAAGGCGGTGGTCACCAGCCCGATCAGCGCCGCGCCGACGCCGAAGGAATCGGCGTAGAGCGACAGCACCGGGATCACCATGCCCATGCCCATCATCACGAACAGGATGATGACCATGATGGCGGCGAGGATGCGGGTCTCCCCGGACGGCAGGCGCAGGATCATGATTTCGGCTTGCCGTCGTCACCGCGCTCGGGCCAGACGGAGTCCAGCTTCAGCTCCTTCAGGGCGGCATCGAGGAAGCTGGGGTCGATCCAGGCGTCCAGGTCGATGGGCGCGCGGATCAGCCGGTTTTCCTGGGCGAAGGCCACGGCGTTCACGTACTGGGCGCGGTAGAAGCCGTCGATGCGCGGGTTGTTGCGCTGGGCCAGATCCTGCCCCGCCAGATCCTCGGCCAGTGCGGCGCGGGGGGAGCCGGACAATGACCACAGATCGATCAGCGCCTCGCGGTTCTCCTCCAGCGAGGACCAGTGGGCGGCCTTGACGAACGCCTTGACCACGCGGCGGGTGTGATCGGGGTACGCGGCGGCGAAATCCTCATGCACCGTCAGGGCGCCGAAGAAGCTGGCCGGCTGGGGCGGCCCCTTGGTGTCGGCGACGATATCGACGATGCCCTTGTCGCGCAGGCCCAGAAAATTGATCGACCCGAATGCCGCGTCCACGTCGCCCGACGACAGCGCCGCCAACTGGTCCGGCGCGGTCAGGTGGACGATCTGGAGATCCTTTTCCGTCAGCCCGTTGTCGGTCAGCAGCCGGTTCATGGACAGGTGGTTGATGGTGCCCTTGGCCACCGCCACCCGGCGCCCCTTCAGATCCTTGATGGAGGCGATGGGCAGCCCCTTGCGCGCCGCCACATAGATGGTGCCGACGCCGTAGGAGGCGACGATCCTGGTCTTCAGCCCGCCGGCCCGCCCGACGATGTTGGGCAAGCCGCCGTAATTGGCGAAGTCCAGCAGCTTGTTGGCGATGGCCTCGTTGATGGCCGGGCCGGTGCCGGTGAAGAAGGTCCATTCGATCCTGATGCCGTCGGCCTTGAACTCGTCCTCGAGGAAGCCCTTGGCCTGCAGCGTGCCGATGATGCCGGTGCCATAGGGCTTGCCGAAGCCGGCCCCCTGCCCGCCCAGGCGGATGACGGACGGAGCGTCGGCCGCCAGGGCGGAGGCCGACAGGGCGGTGCCGGCCAGCAGCGCCGCGGCGGCGGCCACCGCCGCCCGCCACGCCGTCTTCATGGTCTTGGTCATGGAACGTCTCTCCGGAGAAAAGGGGGGGTCAGGCCGCGCGGGTCGTGCCCTCGGCGGGGGCCGGGCGGGGGATTTCCATGCCCGCCGTGGCGGCGCGCAGGCGGAAGGTCTGGTCCTCGGCGGTGCCGCCCATGCGGCCCCGCTTCCAGCCCAGCGCGCGGGCGTAGCCGCCCAACAGGCCGCGGGCGGCCAGATCCGCCTCGTCCACCGTCACCGCCGCGTCCGCCTGGGGCGCCACATAGAGGGCGTCGGCGGGGCAATAGATCTCGCACAGGAAGCAGGTCTGGCAGTCGGCGGCACGGGCGATGCGGGGAACCCCGTCCGGGTGGGGGTCGAACACATTCACCGGGCAGACGCGCACGCACAGGCCGCAGGCGGCGCACCGGGATTCGCTGACGAGCGTGATCATGACGGAACTCCCGAACGGGTGACGGTGGTCTCAGGAACGGGCCGCGCCCACACCCGGCCAAGGCCGCCGCTGAGGATGCGGCGGGCCTGATCGGGGTCGGTCAGCGGGCGGTCGGTGCGGCGGTTGATGCCGCGGGTTTCCGGGCGCTGGCGGGCGCTGGCGACGATCCAGCGGGCGGTGGCGGCCATGGCCGCCGCCTCGCGCACCCGCACCGGGTCGCCGGACAGCGGGCGGGCGGCGATTTCCGTCCACACCCCGTCCAGCCGGTCGCGGGATGCGTCCAGCCCGGCGCCGGTGCGGAACAGGTTGCGCTCCGGCGGCAGCATCTCCGCCTGGACCGCGCGCACCACCTCGTCCGCCGCGATGGCGCTGCCGCCGTCGGACGGCCGCAGGCCGGCGCCGCCGATGGCGCGCAGGGCCCGCCCCGTCCCGGCGGTGCGGGCGAAGACGGCCGCCGCCGCCCCCGACAGCGCCCCGGTGGCGATGGCCCACGAGGCGTTGGGGCCGCCGGCCCCGGTGCTGGCGCCGCCGATCTCCTCCCGCGTTGCCGCATCCCCGGCGGCGTAGAGGCCGGGCACGCCGGTGGCGCAGGTCTCGTCCGTCAGCCGGATGCCGCCGGTGCCGCGCACCGTCCCCTCCAGCCGCAGCCCCACCGGGAACCGCTGGGTGAAGGGGTCGATGCCCAGCCGGTCGAAGGGCAGGAAGCAGTTGGGCTGGCTGCGGCGCAGCCACCCGCGCATGGCCTCGTCGGCCTTGTCCAGTTTGGCGTAGACGGTGCGCCCGGACACATGCGCGCTGGCGATGGTGGTGGCGCGGTCGCCCTTGGGCTCCACCGGCGACCCGTCCTCGTGGGTCAGGGTGGCCCAGAAGAACGGCAGCCCCTTGGTGACCGAGGCGTGGGCGGCGGCGATGCCGTAGACGCTGGAAAACTCCATGCCCGACATCACGGCCCCGGCCTCCGCCGCCATCAGATAGCCGTCGCCGGTCAGCACGTTGCACCCCAGCGCCTTGGACAGGAAGGCACAGCCGCCGGTGGCGATGACCACGGCCCCGGCCCGCACCCGCCAGCGCTGGTTCTGCTGCCGGCTGTAGCCGGCGGCCCCGGCCACCGTTCCCTCGCCGTCCACCAGCAGTTCCTGCGCCGGGGAATGGTCGAGCACCCGCACGCCCGCTTCCAGCACCAGCTTGCGCATGAAGCGCATGTAGTCCGGCCCGCGCAGGTTGGCGCGGTACGTCTGCCCCGTCTCGTCCACCGGGAACGGATAGCCCTTGTCCGCCAATTGGTCGATGCGGCGGAACGAGATCTCCATGGTCCGCTCCAGCCACGCGCGGTCGGCCAGACCATGGGTGCCCGGCCAGCGTTTGGCGATCAGGGCCGCCCGCTGCGCCGGGTCGGGCAGATAGAGCGCGCCGGTGTTCGACGGTGCGGTGGCGCCGCTGGTGCCGACATAGCCCTTGTCGGCCAGGATGACGGCGGCCCCGGCCTCCCGCGCCGCCAGGGCGGCCCAGGTGCCGGCGGGTCCGCCGCCCAGCACCAGCACGTCGGTATCCAGAACGAGATCCACGCCGTCGGGACCGGGGTGGGCAACAGGTGCGGTCATGCAAAACGTCCTTCAGGGGGAGGAGGAAAAGGCATCGGCGCACAGCTTCAGCCCGGTCAGCAGCAGCACGGCGTGACTCAGCCGGTGGAACAGCCCGTCGTTCAGCCGGCGGGTCAGGCGCACGCCCATCCAGATGCCCAGCGGTGCCAGGGGTGACAGCACCAGGGCGGTTGCCATGTTCGCCGCGCCCAACTGCCCCAGCCAGCCATAGGGAACCAGCTTCACCCAGTTGACGATGCCGAACAGGACCACGGTGGTGCCGGCCAGGGTCATGCGGTCCAGCCGCTGGGGCAGCAGCCACACCATCACCGGCGGTCCGCCGGCATGGGCCAGGAAGCTGGTGAAGCCCGACACCCCGGCCCAGAACACCCCCGCCGCCCGCGACGGCGCCCGTGCCGCCGCCTCGGGCCGGGCCAGCAGCCGCGTCAGCCAGTAGCGGCCGGCGAAACCCACCGCCAGCAGACCGATGACCAGCCGCACGGCGTCTTCGTCCAGATGGCCGAAGGCCAGCGTGCCGGCGCCGATGCCGATCAGGGCGCCGGGCAGCATCACCCTCAGCAGCGTCCCGTTCCACGACCGGCGGTAGGCCCACAGGCCGAACAGGTCCATCACGCACAGGATCGGCAGCATCACCCCCGCCGCCTGCACCGGCCCGGCCACAAGGGCCATCAACGGTACCGACAACAGACCCAATCCCCCCAGCCCGCCCTTGCCGATTCCGGCGAGCAGAACCGCCGGAACGGCGGCGAGGTAGAACAGCGGGTCGGTGATGGGCATGGGGGGTGCACCGGATCAGGCGGGGAGAACGGCGTCCGGCTCGTTGCCGGGGCGCCATTTGATGTTGCAGCCGATGCTGTTTTTCTGCTCCGCCGGCGGCGCTTCGCCGGCCAGCAGTCGGTCAACGGCGGCACGCAGGTCGCCGCCCGTCACCGGCGTGGCGCCGTTGGGCCGGGCGTCGTCGAACTGCCCGTGGTAGTAGAGGCCGCGGCTGCGGTCGTAGAGGAAGAAATCGGGGGTGCAGGCCGCCTGGAACGCCTGGGCCACCCGCTGGTCGGCGTCCACCAGATAGGGGAAGCCGTAGCCGACGGCCGCCGCCTCTTCCGCCGTCTTTGCCGGGGTTTCTTCCGGGTGGGCGTCGAAATCGTTGGCGTTGACGGCCACCACCGCCAGCCCGCGCGGCTGGTAGTCCGCGGCGAAGGCGGCCAGCGCCTCGCGGATCAGCTTCACATAGGGGCAGCGGTTGGAGATGAAGGCCACCAACAGCGCCGGCGCCCCGTCGAAATCCGCCAGCGACACCACCTTCCCCGCCGGGTCGGGCAGGGAGAAGGCCGGGGCCGGCGTGCCAAGGGCCAGGCTGTTGGACGGGGTCAGCGGCATGGGAACTCCGTTTCTGGAATGTTGATGAGGAAGCAGTTGCGAATTTCTTTGTGTGGAATAAATTATTAAACCCATAAAATAAGTAGTCAATAAAGAAAATCCGATTGGAATGATAATAATTTTTCATGACAATCGGTCAGCACCAAAGGACCGGCGGACCAAATTCCGCCAGCCCGTCAAACAACTCGGTGATGAAAATGAATTCTAACGGCTGAGTTCTTTGAGGATTTCGTCCTTCACGGCGGTGAAGTCCGCCGATGCGCGGTCACGGGGGTGAGGAAGGCCCACCGTCACCGCACGGCGGATGCGGCCGGGCCGGGGTTCCATCACCACCACGGTATCGGCCAGATACACCGCCTCTTCCACGTCGTGTGTGACCATCAGCATGGTCACACCCTCCTGCGCCTGGATGCGGCGGAGTTCGTCTTGCAGATAGGCGCGGGTCAGGCTGTCAAGCGCCCCCAGGGGTTCGTCGAGCAGCAGGATTTCCGGGCGGTTGACCAGCCCGCGGGCAATGGCCGCGCGCTGGGACATGCCGCCCGACAACTGGTGGGGATAAGCTTTTTCAAAACCGCCGAGACCGACAAGGTCGATATGCTCCTGCACCGAGCGGCGCTTGTCGGCGGCGGGAATCCGGCTGGCCTCCAGCCCCAGCCCGACGTTCTGCTCCACCGTCAGCCAGGGCAGCAGCCGGTGTTCCTGGAACACGATGCCGCGCTCCAGCCCCGGCCCGCGGATGGGGGTGCCGTCCAGCAGGATGTCGCCGCCGTCGGCGTCGTCCAGCCCGATCACCAGCCGCAGCAGGGTGGATTTGCCGCAGCCGCTGGCCCCGACGATGGCGACGAAGCTGCCCGGTTCGACGGTGAGGTTGATGTTGTGCAGCACCGGCAGCGACTGCCCGTTGACGTGATAGGTCTTGCCGACCCCGCGCAGATCCAAGGTACCCGCAACAGCCATAACGAATGCTCCCCTACGATCCTCAGCGGCCCGCCGGCTGCCACACCAGCATCCGGCGGAACAGACGGTCAAACAGGGTGTTGATGCCATAGCCCACCAGGGCCAGCGTCAGGACACCGGCGATCACGATGTCCATGCGGAAATGCTCCCGCCCCTCCGACAGCACGGTGCCGACGCCAAGACCCAGCCCCATGGCGTATTCCGCCCCCACCGTGGCGATCCAGGCGTAGATCAGCGCCAGTTGCACCCCGATGAAGATCGACGGCAGGGCACCGGGCAGCAGCACGCGCCGCACCGTCTGCACCGGCGACAGCCGCAGCACCCGCGCCACCTCCAGCAAGGGGGCGGGCACGGCGCGCAGGCCGTCGTGGGTGTTCAGCACCATGGGAAAGAACGCCGAGAGCGCGATGAACGCCACCTTGGCCAGATCGCCGCTGCCGAACCATGCGGTCAGCAGCGGTATCCAGGCATAAAGGGCAATCTGGCGCACGGCGTTCAGGCTGGGGCCGACCATGCGCTCGGCCGTGCGCGACACCCCCATCAGCACGCCCAGAACCAGCCCCAGCCCGGCGCCGATGGCGAAGCCCGCCACCATGCGCGTCAGGCTGGCCGCCAGCCCCGGCCACAGGTTGCGCCCGTGGGGATCGGTGAAGGGCACCAGCAGCACCCGCTCCACCGGCACCAGCAGGTGGGAATTCACAAGGCCCAGATGAGCCGCGGCGCTCCACGCCGCCAGCAGCCCCAGGGGCACGGCGGCACCGCGCAGAACGGCGTGGCGGTCAGCGGTCATGGCGCGTCCCCCTTCCCCACCCGTCAGGCCGCATCGGGCGCCCAGCGGCGCAGGCGCTGTTCGATGCGCTTGAGCCCGGCGTCCATGGCCAGACCGATGATGCCGATCACCACCATTCCGGCCATCACGATGTCGATCTGGAACAGGGTGCGGCCCCAGGTCATCAGGTAGCCGACCCCCTCGGTCGAGGCCAGCATCTCCACGATCACCAGCGCGATCCACGCGTGGCTCAGCGCCAGCCGCACGCCGCCGAACACCGACGGCAGCGCCGCCGGCAGCATCACCCGGCGGATCAGGGTCCAGCGGCCGAGCCGGAACACCTGTCCCACCTCCTTGTACTGGCGGGGAATGGCGCGGATGCCCTCGTGGGTGTTCAGCACCATGGGCACGAAGCAGGATTTGGCGATGATGATGATCTTCAGGGATTCGCCGATGCCCACCAGCAGGATCAGGAACGGCAGCCAGCCCAGCGACGGCACCTGGGCAATCGCCTTGAACAGCGGGTTGAGGTACTGTTCCAGCGGTTTCGACAGCCCCATGGCCACCCCCACCGCAACCCCCAGCGTGCCGCCGATGGCAAAGCCCGACACCACCCGCTGCAGGCTGATCAGCATGGCGTCCCCCAGTTCGCCGGTGCGCACCAGATCGGCCAGGGTGTCCAGCACCATCAGCGGCGGCGGCAGGATCTGGGGCGAGAGCCAGCCCCAGAAGGCCGCCGCCTGCCACAGCGCCAGCACCGCCGCCGGCAGCACCAGCGGCAGCAGCCGGTCCGGCACCCCCGCCAGCCGCCGGGCCAGCCGGGCCAGGGCCGCGGGGCCGGAGCCGCCGGGCATCCCGGCGGCCGCCGTCCACCGTTCCGCCACCAGGGTGCCTGTCGGGTGTGTCATGGCTATTCCCCATTTCCCTATAGAACGAATGGACATAATACAGCATACATGTGGAATAGATAAAATAACTAATTTGAATTGTTAAATTTGGACGGCAGCACTCTTCCCACCCCCACCGCCCGGTAACGGGCAAAGACCCAAACGGGAAAAGGCCCGGACCCCCGCGGCGGGGATTCCGGGCCGTCATCTCACCGGGAATTGTCCCGGATACGGGTCACGTCGTCGCTTTGCCTTGCGCCGGGAAGCGGATCAGGCCGTTTTGCAGGTCGTACATGATCTGGTACGCCAGGAAGGTGGTCAGGCCGGTGTTGATGAAGCCGGACTGGGTCTGGCCGACAATCCCCGCCATGCTGGCGGCGTTCTCGCCGATCACCTCGCCCACCGTGAAGGACAGCAGCGACTGGACGTTGGATTCGAACCCGGTGCCCTCACCGCTATCAAGCTGGGTGTTGAGGAGGAGCTGATCGCCCACCACGGGGGTGAAGCCGTCCTTGGAAAGCTGCGGGGGCTGCTCCCCGCTGTGCAGCATCACGCCCGGCGCACCGGTATCGAACACCACCGGCACGCCCACCGCCTGATTCGACGCCACCGCCAGGGAGCCGAAGAGCAGCGCTTCCTCATAGGTCGCGATGGGCTTGGCGGAGGCGGCGGAGGCGCTGGACTGCGGCGGGGTGTAGGTGGTGCCGGTCGCCGTCATCGCTTGGTACTGCGGGAAATAGGGTGCGAAGGCCGACGACGGGCCGAGGATCAGACGCCCGGCCTTCACCGGCAGCGTGCCGGCCCCCGGCGCCGCCGCAGGCGTGGTGAGCGTCACCAGATCCACGATGAAGCTGTCCACCCCGAGCTGTGCCATGATGCTCAGCAGGGCGGGCTGCTGGGAGGGAACCTGCAGGTCGAAAGGATACGGCAGGTTGTGCTTCAGCGGCGGCGTCACCGTCGCCGTCTGCTGCAGCGACACACCGAAGTCGCCGGAGAAATTCCCGAAGATAGGGAAGGAGCCGGGAAGCTCCTGCCCATCCGACAGTTCCAGGATGGTTTCCACCACGGCCATGCCGGTGGTGACGGTGGGCACCGGGCCGTTGTCGGGCACGACGGCCTGGGGGAGGCTGACGGTGGCGACCACACCGGTCCCCAGATAGGTGATGCCGCTGGAATACTGGGTGATTACGGCGCCCAGGTTGGCGGCATTCCCCGAAGCCGGGACGACCGGGTTGGTGCCCGACGCCGTGAACTGCCCCTGGCTGGCCCAGAAGCCCTTGCCACCCGTGTCGAATTCATACAGCACGTTGGTGGCCGTGGCGCCGGTGGACGGGATGGTGACATCCACCACGATGCCGATCTTGTGGCCCTGATCGGACGTCTTTCCCGTCGAAGGCTCGAAAGGAGCGAGATCCGACTGCTTGGGCGGAATCGGGTAGATGTAGAGCGGAACGATGGTCCCACCCAGCGCCGCCACCTGCTTGTCGGTCAGACCGGTGACCGGGGCCGGCAGCGGGGTCGGGGTCAGGGGCGCCACCAGGGGCGGAATCAGGGTTGGGGTCGTATCGGACATGAATGTCGTTCCTTTGGTTCGGGCCGTTGAAGACAGACGGAAAGCCCGCGGAGGCGTTCACGAACGCACGGTGAAGGTCAGCCGGCCGTTCGCGGCGTCGAAGCTGTAGTCGTATTGGATCAGGGGCCGGATACCGACGTTGACCGAGCCGGGAGTGGGCGAGCCGACGGTGACCGGCGCCACCGTCGGGGGGGCCGAAGCGGTAGCGGGCGGACAGAAGGAATAGCCCAGCGGAGTGACGGTATCCGCACCGCCGCCGACCGATGCGCTGATGGGAATCATTCCGCTCGGGCTGGACTGCTGTGTCTTGTTCTCAAGCATACTCCCATGCTGTATAGGAAACAGTATAACCGGCGGGCGCGAAATATCCTCTCCATCAATATATTAAGAAATATTTTTAAATACTTAGGCATATTCATCAAGTAATAACTTTATATTTGATGTCATTATTGATTATTGAATGAATTTCTCTATCTTTTCATGAAGAAAGAGTGCGCCAAACAATCAAATATTGTCAATGATCTAATTCTTATTTATTCTTACGAAATCTGATGAAATATCCTGCCGCCCCGGCTTCGGCGTATCAGAAAACGTCAGATATCTGACACCCCGTCCGCCGGCAGCCACATCTGGAAGGTGCAGCCTCCCGATTCGCCGGACTCCCGGTCCAGTCCGCGTGCAGTGCCGCGATCTTTTTAGAGTCCTTCAGGTGCTTATTGAAGCACCTGAAGGACTCTAAGCTTTTGGTTTTCCCGTGTGATTCACGCTTCAAACGATTCCGTTTGAACCGATCACACTCTAATGATGCAAAATACAGAACAAAAAGCCCCGCCAAAAAGGCGGGGCTGATTGATAACAAAGAAGACGTTATTCGCGTTTATATACATTCTATACGACATTGGTCCATCAATCCCGCTCCACCGTCAGGGTCAGGAAATGGGTGGCGCACGAGATGCAGGGGTCGTAATTGCGAATGGTCTGCTCGCAGCGCCATTTCAGTTTGTCGTCGGGCAGGTGCAGATTGTCCTGCACCACCGCGCGCAAATCGGCCTCGATCTGTTTCTGGTTCTGCGACGTGGGGGGGATGATGCGGGCGGCGGTGATCCGCCCCGCGCCGTCCACGCCGTAACGGTGCCAGCAGATGCCCCGCGGCGCCTCGGTGCAGCCGGTGCCCGTGCCGGCCCGGAACGGCAGGTCGATGGCGGGGACGGCCAGTTCCTGGTAATCCTCGGCCAGCTTCAGCGCCTCTTCGCAGGCGTAGAGCACCTCCACCGCCCGCACGATGATGCTCTTGTACGGGTTGCGCACCACCGGTCCCAGCCCGGCGCCCGCCGCCGCCTCCCGCGCCAGGGGCGACAGTTGCGCGTGGTTGAGGGCGTAGCGGGCCAGCGGCCCCACCATGTAGGGGCCGGAGCCGTCCTTCATCACCCCGTGGAGCGCGTTGGAATGGGCCACATGCTCCTCGTCGAAATGCTGCTCGAAATCGGCGATGGCGATGTCCAGCCCGCGGTTCGACACGATGCGCCCGCGTTCGATGGGGTAATCGGTGCCGTGGTGCATGGCGACGAAGGTGTAGTCGGGTTCGAAGTGGGGAAATTCCAGCCCGGCGAACAGGCGGACGGTTGCCAGCGAATCCTCCACCGCCTGCTTCAGCGGCTCGATCAGCCCACGCACCGCCGCCCGGTCCGGCGATTTGTAGAATCCGCCCACCCGTGTGTTGACGGGGTGGACCGCGCGGCCCCCGATCACCTCCAGGATGCGGTTGCCCAGCTTCTTCAGCCGCAGCGCCCGCTCCACCACCCCCGGCGCCTGGCGGGCCAACTGGATGGAATCCTCCAGCCCGTAGAAATCGGGGGCGTGCAGCAGATAGGCGTGCAGGACGTGGCTTTCGATCCATTCGCCGCAATACATCATCCGGCGCAGCCGGCGGATGCCGTCGCCCACATCGACGCCCAGCGCATCTTCCATCGCCTGGGACGAGCCGGTGATGTAGGCCACCGGGCAGATGCCGCAGATGCGCGAGGTGATGTCGGGCGCGTCGGTCAGTGGGCGGCCCACCAGCAGCGCTTCGAAGAAGCGCGGCGGCTCGAAGATGCGGAACTTCACATCCTGGATGACGCCGTTCTTCACGCGCACGGTCAGCGCCCCCTCCCCCTCCACGCGGGCAAGGGCGTCAACCTTGATGGTGCGGGATGCGGACGGGGCGGTTTCGGTGATGGTCATGACGGCACCCGGTGTGGCGGGGTTTCACGGCGCTGGGCTTCCGCCCGGAAGGGTTCGGCGTTGGCGTTGAACGAGCGCAGCGCGTTGGCGATGTCGCCGTCGGTGCGGCCCAGCGCTGCGAACTGCTTGGTCAGTGCGGCCACGTTGGGGGTTTCCTTCGGCCCGAAACAGCCGTAGCAGCCGCGGTCGTGGGCCGGGCACAGGTTGCCGCACCCGGCCTGGGTCACCGGCCCCAGGCACGGCGTGCCGCGCGCGACCATGACGCAGACGGTGCCGTGCATCTTGCACTCGATGCACTGGCTCATGGGCGGCACCACCGGGCGGCGGTGGTTGAGGAAGGCGTTGAGCACCTCCAGCAACTGTTCCTTGCTGATGGGGCAGCCGCGCAGCTCGAAATCCACCTTCACATGATCCTGGATGGCGGTGGATGTGGCCAGCGTGTCGATGTAGTCGGGCCGGGCATAGACCGCCCGGATAAATCCGTCCACGTCGCGGAAATTGCGCAGCGCCTGGATGCCCCCGGCGGTGGCGCAGGCGCCGATGGTGATCAGCACCTTGGACTGCTTGCGGATCTGCTGGATGCGGGCGGCGTCGTGGGCGGTGCCGATGGACCCTTCGACCAGGGAAATATCATAGGGGCCGGCGATCTCGGCGCGGGTGGCTTCCAGGAAATAAGCGATCTCCACCGCCTCGGCCACCGCCAGCAACTCGTCCTCGCAGTCGAGAAGCGAAAGCTGGCAGCCATCGCAGGAGGAGAATTTCCACACCGCCAGCTTGGGCCGGCGCCGGGGCTTTGTCGGAACAGCCGCCATGGTCACAGCTCCCGTACGGTGAAGATGTCCTCGATGGTGTCGTAGCGGTAGACCGGCCCGTCCTTGCACATGAACGACGGCCCCATCTGGCAATGGCCGCAGAAGCCGACACCGCACTTCATGTTGCGCTCCAGCGTCACATAGATGCGGTCGGAGGTGATGCCGCGGTCATGCAGCGCCTGCACCGCCGGGCGGGTCATGGTTTCCGACCGGCAGACATAGGCGGTGGTGTGGTCGGGGTCGAAACGGGCGATCTTCACCAGATTGGCGACACTGCCCACCCGCCCGCGGTAACCGCTGGGGGCCGAATGCACCGTGACGTGGACCTGGAGGTCGAACCGCCCGCGCCACTGGTGAAGCTGCTTTTCATAGAGGATGTCGTGGGTGCCGCGGGAGCCATAGCAGATCACCACCTTGCCGAAATGCTCGCGCCGGTTCAGCACCTCGTAGATCAGCGGGCGCAGCGGGGCCAGACCCACGGTGCCGGTGACGAACAGGATGTCGTTGCCGTACGCCTCCGCGATCGGCCAGGGCCGCCCGAACGGGCCGCGCACCCCGATCACGTCGCCCACCCGCAGTTTCGCCATGGCGCGGGTGACGGTCCCCACCTCGCGGATGGTGTGGGTCAGGGTGTTGAGGTCGCGGCAGTCGCCGGACACCGAGATCGCCACCTCCCCCACGCCGAAGACGTAGAGCATGTTGAACTGCCCCGGCTGGAAGGCGAAGGGCCGTCCGTCGGTGGCTTTCAGGGTCAGGGTGAAGCACCCATCCACCTCCGCCGCCCGCCGCTCGATGCGGAAGGTGCGGGGGACCATCGGATCGTCCGCCGGGGCGGGACGGGGAAGCAGGGCGCCGTCCATGGGGTCAGCACTCCGTAAGGGGATGAGGCGGGGTCAGTCGCGGCCCGGTTCGGTGGTCAGCTCCACGATGCGCAGGCGCGCCTCGCCGATGCGGCGCCCCATGATGGGGATGAAGCGCTTGTACATCTCGTAGCCAAGCTCGTGGTTGGCCTCCAGCTTCGGGCGCAGGCACGCACCGTCGATGGTGATGGCGCGCACCTGATCCATGGCACGGGCATCGAACGACCAGACATAGGGCGGCACCAGCCACGACCAGCCGATGATGTCGCCCTCGCCGATGGTTTCCACCACCACGCCGGGGCGGCCCGGAACATGCACCTCCACCCCCACCGTACCCTGGCGGATCAGGTAGAAATGGTCGGCCTTCCCCCCCTCCTTGAACAGGAATTCGCCGGGGCGGTAATGGGCGTTGGCGCAGCAGCCGACCACGATATCGCGGACGTCCGGCTTCATGTCCTGGAAGAACGGGTGTTCGGCCAGCAGCCGGCCCAGACCCTCGATGGCGACCATGGCTTATCCTCCCTGATGCGTGCCGGCGCCGGTTTCATGGATGGCGCGGGCTTCTGCGGTGATGTCGATCCCCACCGGGCACCAGGTGATACATCGCCCGCAGCCCGTGCAGCCCGACGTGCCGAACTGGTCGTGCCAGTGCGACAGCTTGTGCGTCATCCATTGGCGGTAGCGCGACGCCGCCCCCTGGCGGATGCTGCCGCCGTGGATGTAGGAGAAATCGACGGTGAAACAGGAATCCCACCGCCGCCACCGCTCCACATGCTCGCCGGTCAGGTCGGTGGTGTCCTCCACCGTGGTGCAGAAGCAGGTGGGGCAGACCATGGTGCAGTTGGCGCACGACAGGCACCGCGCCGCCACCACGTCCCACTGGGGATGCTCCAGATTGTCCGCCAGCAGCCGTTCGACGCCGGGCACCATGGTGCGGCCCATGTGCTCGCGCGTGGCCGCCACCACCCGGTCCGCCGCACGGGCATCGCCGTCGCCGGCATCGGGGGCACCCAGGTGGTCCAGCAACGCCCACCCGGCATCGCTGCCGCCCTCGGCCACGAAGACGGACTGGCCGCCCCCGGTCAGTTCGGTCAGCGCGATGTCATAGCCGGACTCCACCTTCGGCC
Source organism: Azospirillum fermentarium (assembly GCF_025961205.1). Lineage (NCBI taxonomy): Bacteria > Pseudomonadati > Pseudomonadota > Alphaproteobacteria > Rhodospirillales > Azospirillaceae > Azospirillum > Azospirillum fermentarium. Next base: position 651,009 of record NZ_JAOQNH010000002.1, on the reverse strand, counting down.
CCGTGCCCATGCTGGCGCAGAAGCAGGTTCCCCCCGCCCGCGCGCAGTTGACCGCGACGATGAAGGCGCCGGCCCGGCGGGCGGCGTAGCCGGTGTCGGTGTACTGCTGCTGCCCCGCCGACTGGCCGGAATGGGCGCGCACGCCGAACACCCGGTCCTGCACCGCCATGGCCGCCAGCTCGCACGCCCGCACGCCGATGAAGGCATAGCGCGGCGGCGGGTCCGCCGGCACCTCCACCGAAAAGCGCTGGCCGTCGCGCCGGCCGTGCCACAGGGTCTGGCGCGCAGGGTACAGGTATTTCTTCCAGCTCTGCGGCCCCACCACGTGGGCGAAGGCAGCGTTGTCCGGCCCCGGCACCAGCCGGTAATGGCCGCCGTCCTGCTCGTCGATCAGGCCCCAGGGCAGGTCGCGGGCCCCGTCGATGGGGTCGTAGACCACGGCGCCGTCGCGCGCACGCGGACCGATGACCGTCCGCCCGTCCGCCGCCAGGGCGGCGGTCAGGGCGTCCAGCCCGGCCCGGTCCAGCCGGCGCAGGGTGTGGCGGATGGTGCGGGTGGTGCGGGTGGTGTCGTTGCTGTCCATGGGCGGATAGTCCTTCCCCTCCTCAGACCGGCGTTCCCGACTATACGCCCCCGGTGGTGGGGAAATAAGGGTCAGAGCCATGAGAAGACTGGAAAAATCGGTCATCCGCGGCGCAATGTCGCCACCCATACCCCCATGGGGTGGGGGCCTTCCTCATGGTGCGGCGCGAAGGTGCGGCGCACCATGAGGAAGACTGTCCCGACTCGGGGGATTTCATCCCGCTCTTGCCCGGCGTACACTCCCAATGGCTCCGTCCCCCGTTCCCCGCCTGTCCACCCTGACGGCCCGCCTGCGCCGGCTGGGGCGGCGGGTTCTGCTGAACCTGCTGTTGCTCGCCGCCGTGGTCTGGGCGCTGGAGCATTATCACTGGCTGCCCCGCGGCACGCTGAAACGCGGCCTGACCCTGGTGGCCGAGCTTCTGCTCCCCGATTTCCAGGCGGATGAGCCGTGGCGCCGCCCCCGCCGGCTGGATGCCGGCTCCATCGACTGGACCGAGGTGCAGACCCAGTTCGACGCCCTGCCCGTGCAGGCCGAGACCGCCCGCGGCTACGCGCGCGAGGACTGGCCGCATTGGCTGGACCGCAACGGCAACTGCCGCACCACCCGCACCGAGGTGCTGATCCGCGACAGCCTGGAGCCGCCGCGCCTGACCCGCGACGGCTGCCACGTGCTGTTCGGGCGCTGGCGCGACGCCTATACGGGGGAGGAGTTCCGCAAGCCCGCCGACCTGGACATCGACCACCGCGTGCCGTTGGAAGAGGCCCACAACAGCGGCGGCGCCCGCTGGAGCCGCGAGCGGCGGGCGGCCTATGCCAACGACCTGACCGATCCCAACACGCTGGTGGTGGTGTCCGCCGCCGCCAACCGGTCCAAGGGCGCCAAGGGGCCGGAAGACTGGCTGCCCCCCGACGACGGCGCCGTCTGCCCCTACATCGCCGCGTGGGTGGAGGTGAAGACCCACTGGTCCCTGTCCCAGGATCCGCGGGAACGGGAGGCGGTGGGCACGCTGTTGCGCAAATGCCGCACCGCCAAGCCCTAAATCATTGTGCAGCGCAGCATGAAAGCCATGCCGACACCGCGCACCACAATCCGCACGGGGCGGCCCATAGTCATTCCCATCAAGTCAAGACGATGGGCCGCCCCGTGCGGGACGGCGCTTCGCCTGGCATATTTTGGGCAAGGCATCGTGATGACTCACAAGATCCTCGACAAGATCGACCGCATGGTCATGGAAAAGCGCAGCCGGGGCGAACTGGATGCTTGGCTGGCAACCGGGGCTGGCAAGCGCTATTGCCAGCGGGTCGCCGGCAAGGGACATCCGCTGTACCCGGCATTGCTCCTTTATTTGGAGCGGCTTCAGGGCCATAATTGATCCGGTCCCCTTCCTTCCCGCTACCGTCTGTTTTCCCCATGCGCATCCCCCTGATCGCGGCGGCCGTCGCCGTGGCATCCGCGGCGGCCCCGGCTTTGGCCGCCCCTCCCTCCTGCGACAAGATCCTGGACGACGGCCTGCGCCGGGCGTGCCAGGAACGGATGGAGCGGTGCGAGCCGCTGAAGACCGCCGCCGAACGCGACGACTGCTACCGCGGTCCGCGCAGCCCCCGCGGCACGCCGCTCGCAACCGCCGGGGCGCCGGTGTCGCTGGTGCCGGCCTCGCCGGCTCCGGTCCGGGAAGCGGCGGTGAAGCCGGCGCCGCAGCCGCCGGCCCAGCAGCCGAACCCCGCCCCGCCGCCCGCCGCCCCGCACCCCACGGTGGCGCAGCCGGTGGTGGCCGCACCGCCCGCCGCGCCGAAGGCCGGCTCGCCCGCCGCGCTGCCGCCCACGGCCCTCACCCCCATGGCCCTGACGCCCAAGGCGGCGATGCCGGCGCCCGCCCCCGCGCCACAGGCCCATGCCGCCCCGGCCCAGCCCGCCGCCCCCGCGGCGGCGGCCCGCCCGGCGGCCATGACCGCCCCGCCGCGCCCCACCTCCCCCCCCGCCGCGACGCCGGAACAGGTGGTCCGCGCCTTCTACGACGCGCTGTCGCGCGCCGACGGTGCGGCGGCCAACAGCGCCCTCATTCCCGAGAAACGGGGCAGCGGTGCCTATGAGCCGGCGGCCATCAGCCGCTATTACGGCGCCATGCGCGAACCGCTGCGGGTGCTGGGGCTGAACGCCCAGGAACCGGGGATGGTGCAGGTGCGCTACACCTACACCCACGCCAGCGGGCGGCGCTGCGACGGGGTGGCCGAGGTGGCCGTCAGCCAACGCGGCGGCGCCCCGCTCATCGAGCGGATCAAGGCCCTCAACGGCTGTTGAGCGGTTCGGGCCGGGCGGCCTTCAACGCCGCCTGCCGCTCCTTCAGCACCACCGAGGCCCGCCAGAACCCCAGATCCGCCCCGTCCACGAAATGGACATGGCGGTCGGCGGCGAAATCGCCCACCAGACACGTGATGGTGGTGGCGGCGGACCGGGCGGTGCCGTACACGATGTCTCCCGCCTGGGCGAAGCGGTCCAGAACCGCTTCGATGGCCGCAGCCTCGTCCGCCGTCACGTCGAGAACGAAGCGCGGGCCGCCGGATTCCTTGGCGTAATCCGACCGCTGGGCCAGCGCCCGGCGGTACAGCGCGGTGTCCACCCCCAACAGCGGGCGGCCCAGGGCGTTGACCGCGGCGATGATGGCCGCCCCCAGCAGCGCCACGGCAACGCGCTTCAGCCGCCGCCCGCGGGGCACCGCCCGGCTTTCCAGAAACAGCGCGCGGCGCGACGGCGGCCATTTGGGCAGCAGCCGCCCGCCGTCGCCCAAGGGTGCCGCGGTGGCCACCGGCACCACCGCGGCCAGGTCCGCCGACAGCCGCTGCAGCACGGCAAAACCCGCCTCCCCCGGCGGCAGGGGGTCGGCGATGACGCACAGCACCACCCCTCGGCTGGGCGGCACCGGGTTCCAGCGGCACGACAGCCCCTCCAGCCCCGGCAGGTCGCCGGGTGCGGGCGGGATGTGCCAGCGGGTGTCGGCCTTCACCCACCCATCCGCCGCCGCCACGCCGCTGCCCAGGAAATGGGCGAAGGCGTTGCCGTTGCCGAAATCCTGCAGCGCCACCCGCACCTCCAGCCCCGCATCGTCCAGGGCCGATACCGGCACCATGCCCACCCGCAGGGGCACGTCCAGTTCCCCCGCCCAATGGGCCAGGGCGGCCAGCGCCCGCCGGGCGGCGTCCTGGCGGCCGGGCGGAACGGCGGCCATGGCGCCGTCGCCGCCGAACTGGCAGGCGGGGGCGCCGCCGTCCCCGTCCGCCAGGACCGCGCTGAGCACCGCCACCACGCCGCCGGCCACGAAATTCACGTCCCGCGCCCGCCCGGCGGCGGCCAGCGCCGTGCTGCCGGTCACGTCGGCCACGGCGATGGCCCAGCCGCGGTCCAGGGGGGCGAAACGCCGGGGATCGGCCCCTTCGGCGGCGAAATCGCGGATGGCCGGAAGTCTCATCGCTGCGTCTCCATGCGCTTGGGCCCGTGCGGGTTACCCCCCGGCGCCGGTCCATGACGATTGTTTCGGATGCCGAAGGGAGGTACATAGCCGTGGCGGCAGCCTCTGCCACCACCTACCGCCGCGGCCCGGATCCGGATCACCATGTATTCCTCCGCCACGCTTTCGCGCTACATCGGCCGGCAATTCCTGTTCTGGTTCGTCCTGCTGCTGGCGATCCTGCTGGGGATCATCTTCCTGCTGGATACGGTGGAGCTTTTGCGCCGGGCCAGCAACAAGCCCAGCGTCACCTTCGGGATCGTCCTGCACATGGCGTTCCTGAAACTGCCGGAAATCGGGCAGCAGATCTTTCCCTTCGTCATCATGTTCGCGGGCATGTTCACCTTCTGGCGCCTGACCCGCTCGAACGAGCTGGTGGTGGCGCGGGCGGTGGGCATTTCGGCGTGGCAGTTCCTGGCGCCGGTGCTGATCGTGGCGCTGCTGATCGGGGCGGTGCGGGTGATGGTGGTCAACCCCATCGGCGCCGTGTTCATCGCCCGCTACGACCAGATGGAAAACCGCTATCTGAAGCTGCGCAACAGCTCCATGGACGTGTCGCGCACGGGGCTGTGGCTGCGCCAGAGCGACGACGACGGGCGCTATTTCATCCACGCCGAAGCGGTGCAGATGCAGACCATGCAACTGACCAACGTCACGGTGTTCCTGTTCGGCGACGACGAATCCGTGTACCGCGGGCGGGTGGACGCCCCCAGGGCGGTGCTGCACGGCGGGCGGTGGGAACTGCACGACGCGGTGATCTACAAGCCCCAGGGCGACCCGCAGATGGCCCCCATCTACACCGTGCCGACCGAATTCGACATGGCCGCCATCGAGGAAAGCTACGCCCCGCCGGAAACCATCTCGTTCTGGGATCTGCCCCGCTTCATGCAGGTGCTGGAGCGCAGCGGCTTCCCCGCCACCCGCCACCGGATGCATTACAACGCGCTGCTGGCCCAGCCGCTGCTGTTCTGTTCCATGGTGCTGTTCGCCGCCGCCTTCTCGCTGCGCATGCCGCGGCGGGGGGGCACGCTCATCATGGTGTCGGCGGGCATCGTCACCGGATTCGTGGTGTTCATGCTGACCGACATCATCCGCACCTTCGGCCTGTCGGAAACCATCCCCGTGGCCATGGCCGCGTGGATGCCGGCGGGCATCACGCTGCTTCTGGGCACGGCGGTTCTGTTGCATCTGGAAGACGGCTGATGCGAAAGCCATGGAAAAACCATAAACAGACGGCTATCAGAGTCGGTTTACACGCCCGCGGCGGGGCCGTATCAAGCCGTAGCGTTCGGGCATCACGGGAAGACGGGTAAGGACCATGGTCAGTAAGCGTGCCGTCGGGGCCGCCATCGCCGCCGCCGTTGCGGGCATTGTCGGGGTGTCCGCCGCCCGGACCAGTGTTGCCGCCGAAAAGGGAAGCGCCGCCGCCACCAGCCGTGCGGCGGAACGGATCGCCGCCGTCGTCAACGATCAGGCCATATCCGTGTCGGATGTGGAGGCGCGGCTGCGGCTGATGCTGCTGAACGCCGGCCTGCCCGACAACGGGGAGGTGCGCCAGCGGCTCCAGCCGCAGGTTCTGCGCCAGTTGGTGGACGAACAGCTCCAGCTTCAGGAGGCCAAGCGCGTCGGCGCCACCGCCTCGGCGGAGGAAGTCAACCAGGCCATCGACCGCATCGCCCAGCAGAACCGCCTCAACCGGCAGCAGCTGGAAGGGATGCTGAAAAGCCGGAACATCAGCGTCTCCACCCTCCAGACCCAGATCCAGGCGGCCCTCGCCTGGCAGAAGGTGGTCCAGCGCCGCATCCGCCAGGAAGTGCAGATCGGCGACGAGGAGGTGGAGGCAGCCCTCCAGCACGCCAAGGCCAACATCGGCAAGCCGGAATATCTGGTGGCCGAAATCTTCCTGGCCGTGGACAACCCCAGCCAGGACGATCAGGTCCGCCGCGCCGCCGACCGGCTGATCGAGGACATCCGCCGCACCGGCAATTTCGCCGCCGTGGCCCGCCAGTTCTCCCAGTCCGCCGGCGCCCAGAACGGTGGGGACATGGGGTGGGTGCGTCCGGGCGAGCTGTCCGACGAACTCGATACGGCGCTCCAGTCCCTGCGCCCCGGCCAGATGTCGGCCCCGGTGCGCACCGCCGCCGGTTATCACGTCATGCTGGTGCGCGACCGCCGCACCTTCGGCAGCACCACCAGCGAAATGGCGCAGGCCCAGGCCAACCGTCCCCCGCCCCAGCAGCGTCAGGCCCGGCCCCAGCCGCCCAAGGTGGAAATCGCCGCCAACGCCAAGGCCCGCGTGGTCCAGATCGTGTTCCCGGCGGAAACCCCCGAGCAGCGCAAGCCCGCCGCCGAACAGGCGGAAAAGCTGCGCAAGTCGGTCAAGGGCTGCTCCGACTTCATCGCCCGCGCCAAGGCCAGCGGCCAGGAACAGTCGGGCGACCTGGGCACCGTGCGCATCAAGGACATGCCGCCCCAGCTCGGCCAGCTTGTCGCCGTGATCCCCATCGGGCAGGCCAGCCCGGTGCTGAGCGGCGGTGCCGGGTCGCTGGTGCTGATGGTGTGCTCGCGCGACGGCGTGACCATCACCCAGCCCGAACCCCCGCCGCAGCAGCAGGCCGAGGCGCCGCCGCCTCCGCCGCCGCCGGCCTCCACCACCCCCGCCGCCATGCCCACGCGCGAGGAGATCGAGCGGGAGCTGATGAACGAACGGGCCGAACTGCTGTCCCGCCGCTATCTGCGCGACCTGCGCCGCGGCGCCTTCGTGGAGTACCGCGTCTGATGACCGCCGCCCGCCCGCCCCTTCCCCTGGCCGTGACCATGGGCGAGCCGGCGGGCGTCGGCGGGGAACTGGCGCTCATGGCCTGGGCCGCGCGCCGGGACGCGGGCGTTCCGCCCTTTGTCATGATCGACGACCCGGCCCGCCTGACGTGGCTGGCCGGACAGATCGGGATCGACGTTCCGGTCCGTCCGGTGGACAGCCCGGAAGAGGCGGTGGCCCTGTTCGGCCACGCGCTGCCGGTGCTGCCGCTGACCCTGCCCGCCGCGGTGGTGCCGGGGCGCCCCGATCCGGCCAACGGGCCGGCGGTGATCGCCGCCATCGACCGGGCGGTGGATCTGGTGCGCTCCCGCCGGGCGGCGGCCGTGGTCACCAACCCGATCCAGAAATCGTCCCTCTACGCCGCCGGTTTCCGCCATCCCGGCCACACCGAGTATCTGGCCCATCTGGCCGGCATGAGCGACGAGCCGGTGATGATGCTGGCCACCGCCGATCTGCGGGTGGTGCCGGTGACCATCCACGTGTCCCTGCGCGATGCGCTGGACCAGTTGAGCGCCGACGCCATCGTCCATTGCGGGCGGGTGACGGCGGCGGCCCTGGCCCGTGATTTCGGCATCGACTCGCCCCGTCTGGCCGTGGCTGCCCTCAACCCCCACGCGGGCGAGGACGGTGCCATGGGGCGGGAGGAGATCGACGTCATCGCCCCCGCCATCGCAGCATTGCGCGCCGACGGCATCGACGCCACCGGCCCCCGGCCCGCCGACACCCTGTTCCACGCCGCCGCCCGCACCCGGTACGACGCGGTGCTGTGCATGTACCACGATCAGGCGCTGATCCCGCTGAAGACGGTGGATTTCGACACCGGCGTGAACGTGACGCTGGGGCTGCCGTTCATCCGCACGTCCCCCGACCACGGCACCGCCACCGACATCGCCGGCACCGGGCGGGCCAACCCGTCCAGCCTCATGGCGGCGCTGCGGATGGCCGACACGATGGCGGCACGGCGGTACGGGGCGCCGTAACCGGCGCCTTCCCCTCGTCCTCCCCCGCCAGCACCAGCAGGGTCAGCAGCAGGCCGCAATCCAGGTACTTGAAGCTGGTGTGAAGCGTCAGCGACACCGCCAGCGGCGGCAGCACCGCCGCGGCCAGGACGGGATGACGCCGCACCAGCCCCGGTACCGCCCGCAGCGCCCCCAGAAGATAGACCGTCAACGCCGCCAGCCCCAGAATCCCGGCCTTGAACAAGGCGTAGCTGACCAGGGTGTGGGTGTACCCCACCCGCCACCCGCCCACCGCCGGGTTGGCCAGCAGCGCCCCCCACCCCTGGCCGAACAGCAGCGGCCACGGCCCGTCCCCCGCCTGGACCAGCACCGCGTCAAGCTCCGCCCCGCGGGCGTTGACGCCGTAGATCCGGCTTTTCTCCCACGCCTGCGCCAGCGCCGCGGGCAGGCTGCCCTCCACCATCAGCGCCAGCAACGCCGCCGCCGCCGCGGCCAGCACCAACCCCCGTGCCTGCCGCACTGCCGCCCAGGTCAGCGCACACACCGCCAGCACCAGCGCCAGACGGTGGACCGCCCCGGCCAGCGCCCCCAGGCACAGCAATCCGCCGGCCAGCCCCGCCACCGCCGCTGGCCCCCCGCCGCGCATCCGGCCCGCCAGCGCCCCGGCGCCCGCCAGCGTCAGGCCGATGCCGGCGAACAGCACCGACGGCGCGTTGAGAAAATAGCGCGGCCCGTCGCCGAGCGGCACGCCCCCCACCAGGCCGAAGGCCCAGCCGTTCTGATTCCACCAGCGCACCGCGAACAGAACCCCCGCCAGCGCCAGCGCCGCCACAAGAATACGCACCGCCCGCGCCCGGTGGGCGCGCAGGGGCGGCACCAGCATCAGCGGCAGGAACAGGAACCCCAGCGGCACCACGTCGCGCATCACCCCATCCCACCCCAGGCTCAGGCCCCGCAGCAGCGGCGCCCACGCCAACCACAGGAACGACAGCGCCATGGCGCACGTCCACCCATCCCCGGCCACCGCCGCGGCGTGGCCGGACAGCAGGGATGCCGGACGCCGGACGCCGGTCACCGCCAGCAGCAGGCAGCCCACCGCCGCCTCCACCCACCGCACCGATGGGGGAGCCGGGTGGCTCAACAGGCCGTACAGGACGATGGAGAGGAAGAGGGGGTATAGAGGCACGGGAAGATTCGAGGGACGTTCGTCCCTTGACCCTACCAAGGGCCGGCGGCCCTTGGAACCCGGCGGTGGGGTGCTTTAATGTAGGAGAGGCTCGGATACCGAAGGGGGCGGAGATGATGCGGTTCATGGCGGCGATGATGGCCGCAGGCATGCTGGCGGGGTGTTCGGATACACCCCGCGTGGTCGCCAGCCAGCCGTCTGCGGCCTATTCCATCAACGAGGCGTCCTACGCCGCGTCCGGGCGGGATTTCCGCGTGACCATCGCCGGCAACCCGTTCGGCGGCGACGGCGAAGCCTTCGCCCGCCGGGTCACCGCCGCCATGCAGCGGCGCATTCCCGGCGTCGTCACCAATTTCACCACCACGCCGGGCGACTCGGCCCGGCCCGGCTACCGCGTGGCGCTGGCCTTCAACCCGCCCATCAACCTGACCGATTCCGAATTGTGCGGGTCTCAGCCGGTGCCGGCGGCCGCCCCGTCGCCCACCGGGCCGATGATCGTGATGGGCGCCTTCTGCCGCGGCGGGCCGCTGACCTACGCCACCGGCTGGCTCGACGCGCCCAAGGGGGCGGACGATCCCGCCTTCGACGCCCTGGTCGGCCATTTGACCACGGCCCTTTTCCCGACCCACCGGGAAAAGGGCTGCCTGTTTCCCGACTGCTGACGCGGATCAGGCGGCGGGGGCTTCCGGCTTGCGTTCCTCCGGCGCCGGGAGCGCCCGTTCCTCCGCCGCCGCGGGTGCGGCGGGGGGGGTGGCGAACAGGCTTTCGGTGATGCCGTGGGCGATTTCCCGCTCGCCCATGATCACCACGTCGGCGCCCAGCGCGGTCAGGTGCTCCACCTCCACGTCCGCATGCGCGCGGGCGATGATGCGCAGGGACGGGTTGGCGGTGCGGGCCTGCTGCACCACCTGCCCGGCTTCGAACGCGTTGGGGATCGCCAGGATCAGGAAGCGGGCGTGCACCACATTGGCGGCCTTCAGCACCTCCGGTTTCGCGGCGTTGCCGACGACGACCTCCATCCCGCCTTCGGTCAGTTGGGCCACCGGCTTGTCGGCGTCCTCGATCACCACCAGCGGCACGCCGCGGTCGCGCAGTTCCTGCCCCACCAGAGCACCCACCCGGCCGTAGCCGGCCAGGACCGCATGGTTTTCCAGGGCGGTGGTGTGGAGCAGTTCCGGCGCCGGCTCGGGAGCTGCGGGCACGGCGGCGGGGACCGGCTGGGCCGTGCGCCGCAGCACCCAATCCACCAGCGCGAACATCACCGGATTCATCAGGATCGACAGAATGGCGCCGGCCAGGATGAAGGACTGGGCGCTTTCCGGCATCAGGTCCAGCTTCACCCCCAATTCGGCCAGGATGAAGGAAAATTCACCGATCTGCGCCAGACTGGCCGAAATGGTCAGCGCCGTGCGCAGGGGATGGCCGAAGGCCAGCACGATGAGGAACGCCGCCAGCGACTTGCCGATCAGGATGATGAACAGCACGCCCAGCAGCGGCAGCGGCTCCCGCCACAGGATGGACGGGTCGAACAGCATGCCCACCGACACGAAGAACAGCACCGCGAACGCATCGCGCAAGGGCAGCGATTCCTGGGCGGCCTGATGGCTGAGTTCGGATTCGCTGAGCACCATGCCGGCAAAGAACGCCCCCAGCGCCAGCGACACCCCGAACAGCTTGGCCGCCCCGAACGCCACCGTCAGCGCGATGGCCAGCACCGCCAGCCGGAACATCTCGCGCGAGCCCATGTGGGCGACGATGTGCAGCATCCACGGGATCACCCGCCGCCCCACCACCAGCATGAACGCGACGAAGGCCGCCACCTTGGCGAACGTCAGCAGCAGCGTGCCGGTCAGCCCCAGGTCGAAGCGCTCGGCGATCCAGTCGTGGCCGCCAACGACCCCCGCCGCACCGGGGCCGTTGATGGCGCTGGCCAGCGCCGGCAGCAGCACCAGCGCCAGCACCATCGCCAGATCCTCGACGATCAGCCAGCCCACGGCGATCTGGCCGCGGCGGGTGTTGATCTCCCGCCGTTCCTGCAGCGCCTTCAGCAGCACCACGGTGCTCGCCACCGACAGCGCCAGGCCGAACACCATGCCCGCCGGCACGCTCCAGCCCAAAAGCACCGCCAGCCCCAGCCCCAGCGCCGTCGCGGCACCGATCTGCACGATGGCGCCGGGAATGGCGATGGAACTGACCGACAGAAGATCCTTCAACGAGAAATGCAGCCCCACCCCGAACATCAGCAGGATGACGCCCAGTTCCGCCAGTTCCGACGCCAGGGCCGGGTCGGCGACGAAGCCCGGTGTGTGCGGCCCGACCACGATGCCCGCGATCAGATACCCCACCAGCGGCGGGAACCGCAGCCACGCGGCCAGCGTGCCGAACAGGAAGGCAAGGCCGATGCCGGCCACGATGGTGGAAATCAGGGGGGTAGCGTGAATCATGCCGCGGCGTCGTCCCTTCGTCTCTGGCGTGTGGGGAACCGGGCCGCCGCAACGGACCACCCGGCCCCATAAACGTGGGTGATCCGGTTGCACCGCGAAATAGCGGTGATTACGGAGCGTCGATCGTCATCTGCATGCGGGCCAGTTCCGAGGCGTTGCGCGCGCCCATCTTCTCCAGCACCCGCGCCCGGTGGGTTTCCACCGTGCGGATGCCGATGTCGAGCTGACGGGCGATCAGCTTGTTGGGCAGTCCCTGCGCCACCAGATCCATCACCTCCCGCTCCCGCGGGCTGAGAAGCTCCAGGCGCCGGCGCAGCTCCGCGGCCTCGCCGTTGGCGCGGCGGGCGGCGCCGTCACGGGCGTGCGCCTCTTTCACCCGTTCGATCAGCAGATCCTCGTCGAACGGCTTTTGCAGGAAATCCACCGCCCCGGCGCGGAACGCGCGCACGGCGGCGGGCACGTCGCCGTGGCCGGTGATGATGATGACCGGCAGGGTCAGGCCGCGGCGGGACATCTCCTGCTGCAGCTCCAGCCCGTCCATCCCCGGCATGCGGATGTCGATCACCGCGCAGCCCGGCTGGGCCGGATCGGCGGCGGCCAGGAAGTCGGCCGCCGAGGCGCACGGGCGGACAACCAGACCGGCAAGGTCCAGGTGCAGCGCCAGCGCATCGCGCACCGCCTCGTCATCGTCCACGACGAAGGTGACGGGGGTGCCGGGCGGGATGTCAGGCGTCATGGGTCTCGCCCCCGTAAACGGGCAGGGTGAAGCGGAACACGGTTTCCCCGTGGGGAAGGCGCCGGGCGGCCAGGGTGCCGCCGTGCCCCTCCACGATGCTGCGCGCGATGGACAGGCCCAGGCCCATGCCGGTGGCCTTGGTGGTGATGAAGGGGGCGAACAGGTTCCGCTCCACCACCCCCGACAGGCCGGGGCCGCTGTCGCGCACGCCCAGGGCGACGAACCCCGGTTCGTCCGCCGGCTGGGCGAACACCACGATGCGCCGCCGCCGGGGATCGTCAGTATGAGCGTTGGACGCGGCGCCGTCCATGGCCTCCGCCGCGTTGCGCACCAGATTGAGGATGACGAGCTGAAGCTGGACCGCATCGCCGCGCACCGGCGGCAGGCCGGGCGCCACCTCGGCCAGGATCGGCACGCCGTGCTGGCCCGACAGCGGGGCGGCCAGAGCCAGACAGTCGGCGACCAGCCCGGCCACCGGCAGGGCGGCATGCCCGCGCCCGCCCTTGCGCACGAAATCGCGCAGGCTGCGGATCACCCGGTCGGCCCGTTCCGCCTGCGCCACCGTCTTGTCGAGGATCTCGGTCAGGCGGGGGGAGGCTGCCTCCATCACCGCGATCTTGCGGGCGGCACGGGCATAGCTCATGGCGGCGGCCAGCGGCTGGTTCAACTCGTGGGCCAGGGCGGCGGCCATCTCCCCCGCTTCGGTGAGGCGGGCGGCATGGGCCAGATCGGACTGGCGCTCGCGGATGGCGGCCTCCACCCGGCGGCGTTCGCTGACCACCGCCCCCAGCAGCAGCGTGGTCACCGCCAGCGTCAGCATCAGGAGCTGGAAATGGGTCATGCGCGCCGTTTCCACCCCGGTGAGCAGGATGGCGGCGATCAGCCCCGTCTGGGTCGCCGCCGACGCCCACACCGCCCCGCCCAGCCCGTGGCGCACCGCCACCGCCAGCGACGGCAGGAACAGCAGGTAGAAATACTCGTACCGTTCCGACGCCAGGGGGCCGAAATCCAGCCACAGGGTGAAGGCGATGATCACCCCCTGCCCGCCCACCTCCGTCGCTTCGGCCCGCGACAGCCGGCGCAGGGGACTGTTCAGCCACACCAGCACCAGCGGCGTCAGCACGGCGATGCCGATCACCTCCCCCACCCAGAAACGCATCAGCACCTCAGGGAGGGAGGACCAGGGGAACAGGCCCAGCAGGGTGTGAACGGCGATGTAGCCCGTCCCCACCGCCAGCGCCGCCCCCGCCCCGCCGGTCAACAGCAGCACGATGTCGTGCATCCGCCGCAGTCGGGGGTCGAATTCCATCCGCGTGATGAGCAGGCGCACCGCCGCGCCATAGCCGATGGCAACGATGCTGTTGGCCAGACCCGTCGCCCACAGCGCCACCGGCAGCCCGCGCACCGCGATGTCGGCCAGCATCAGCCCCAGCCACACCAGCGGCACCACCCGCAACCCGAAAACCGCCAGCACGCCGACCATCAGCCCCGCCGGAGGGTTCCAGGGGGTGATGTTGAGAGGCGGCACCTCGTGAATGAAGCTGACCCAGTCCAGCGTCACATGGGCGGCCAGATAGGCCGCGGCGAACGCCCAGCGGCTGCGGAAAAGCGCCGGCATAGTCCCCCGCCCCACGAAAAACGGCCCGATCATAGCGCACTCCCCCCACCCCGCCAGCCGCTCCCCGCCGTTTTCCGTATTCATACGGATAGAGGGTCCGTAGTACCCGGCATGGACAGGCCCCGCCCCCGGTCACGATCTTAGCATGAAGGAAAAAAGGGCAAGGGAGCGACCGATATGGCCGACCTTCGGCAAACCCGTCTGGGACGGATCCTGCTGGCCACCGACCTGGAGCCGAAATCGGACCGGGCCATGGAGCGGGCGGTCGCCCTTGCCGGCCAGGCCGGGGCCGAACTGACCGCCCTGCACATCGTGCAGGAGGAAAGCAGCCCCTATGCCCACCTTCCCCTCCACCATATCGAGGCGGAGTTGCAGCGCCTGCTGCTGGCCGTGCCCGGTGCCGCCGGGCTGACGCTGCGGGTGGTGGCGGTGCGCGGCGGGGCGGTGGGGCCGCAGGTGGCGGGGTATGCCGGGCTGTGGCAACCGGATCTGGTGGTGGTGGGCGGCCACGCCCGCAACCGCATGACCGGCCTGTTCCTGCCCGCCACGGTGGAGCGGATCGCGGTGTCCGACGGCACGCCGGTGCTGGCGGTGTGGGACAAGCCGCTCGCCCCCTACACCTGTGCGCTGGTGCCGGTGGATTTCTCCCCCCGGTCGCGGGCGGCGGTGGCGGCGGCGCGGCGGCTGCTGCCCGATGGGGCGTTGCATCTGCTGCATGTGCTCGACCTGCCGTCCGCCGCACGGCCCACGGCGGAGGGCGATGCCCTGACCGGCGCCTTCGCCGACGAGTTCGCGGCCCTGCTGGACGGCATCCCGCCCGATGCCGTGACCTGCGAGGTGCGCATCGGCGCCCCCGTTGCCGAAATCGTCCAGGCCGCCCGCCAGGGGCGGTACGATGTGGTGGCCCTGGGATCGGCCCGGCGCAACGGGGTGATGCGCGCCATCCTGGGCAGCGTGGCGCAGGAGGTGGTGGCGGGCCTGTCCTGCGACGCGCTGCTGGCCGATGTGGCGCCCTGACGGGTGCCGTAACGGATCCCGCTGACGCCTCAGCGGTCTGGCGGCTCAGCGGTGCCGGGCGGTGACCAGCAGCCCGGCCACCGGCTGCCCGCCCTCGTGCCGCAACACCTCGCCGCGCAGGACCGACAGCCGCAGCCCGGCCCCCTCCACCGCCGCCTCCACGTAACCGGGGGCATGGGCGTAGCGGCCATGGGGGTTGACGCGGTAGGGCCGCCCGTCGGCCAGCCGCTCCACCGTGAAGGCCAGCAACCCGCCGGGGCGCAGGCCGGCCCGCGCCGCCGCCAGCACCTCCGCCAGATCCCCGAAATAGCACAGCACGTCCGCCGCCAGGATCACGTCGAACCGGGCCGGGTGGCGGGTGAGGAACGCCGTCAGTTCCGCCTCCGTCAGCCGGTCGTAGAGGCCGCGCGCCCGCGCCTGCTCCAGCATGCCGCCCGACAGGTCCACCCCCTCCAGCCACAGGGCGGCGGGGCGCAGGAAGGGAGCGCACAGCCCGGTGCCGCAGCCGGCATCCAGCACCGACAGACCGGATTCCGGCTCCACACCTTCCGCCGCCATGGCTTCGGCCAGCCGCTGGGGCGCGCAATAGCCAAGCGCGGTCAGCGTGTCCTCGAACGCGTCCGCGAACTGGTCGAAGGTGGTGCGGACATAAGCATCGGAGGCACGGGTCTCCGCCGCCCCCCCATCCCCGCGGATCAGCGCAGGCGCGATGTGGCGGGCGGTGGGATCATCGGGAAAGGCGGCCAGCCACAGGGCCGCGGCGCGGGCGGCCTCCGCCGCTCCTCCCGACTGATGCAGACGGTAGAGCGCGCCGGCCAGATTGCCGTGCACGATCCCCAGCCCCGGCTGCACCCGCAGCGCCCGCAGATAGAGCGCCACCGCCGCCCCCGGCGGCTCCGCCAGATTGCCCAGGCTGTTGAGCGCGTCGCCATGGTCCGGTGCCATCACGGCGGCGGCGCGGAAGGCGGTGGCCGCTCCCGCCCGGTCTCCCGCCTGCCGCCGCGCCACCCCCAGATTGAACAGAACCAGCGGATGCCACAGCCCCAGCCGCAGGGCGCGGGCGTGGCCGGCGGCCCCGGCGGCCCCCTCCCCCCCGTCGGCGAGCAGCTTGCCCAGGTTGGTCCAGGCTTCCCCGTGGGTGGGATCGCACGCCAGGGCCGCGCGCAGCAGGCACGCGGCACCGCCCGCATCCCCCGCCGCGGCGGTGCGGATGGCGCGTTCGTTCAGGAGCCCGGCATCCCCCCCGGCGGAGGGGCGGGCCAGACGGGACGGGCGCCGGGGGAGGGAGGGCTCGGTCATGGAAGACGTCCGGCGAAACGGCGTTGCGCGAAAACGCAGCAATTTTACCGCCGTGGGCGTAGAATGACAGGGCATTCCGCACCTTCCGCCCGCACCCTTCCGGATCACCATGCCCTCCACCCGCCCCTCCCCCGCCGCCGGACGGCTGCACGAAGCGCTGGCCCATCACCAGGCCGGGCGGCTGGACCGGGCGGAGCCGCTGTACCGCATGGTGGTGCGGACGGAGCCGCGCAACGCCGACGCGCTGCACCTGCTGGGCATCGTGCTGCTGCAAACGGGACGGGCGGCGGAGGCGCTGGCGCTGGTGGAGCGGGCCATCGCCGCCAACCGCCGGCTCGCCGCCTTCCACGACACCCACGGCAGCGTGCTGGCCGCCCTGGGGCGGCATCAGGACGCGGCCAACGCCCACGCCCGCGCCCTGCGGCTGGACCCGGCCCACACGGGCGCGCGGTTCAATTTCGCCAACGCGCTCCACGCCTGGGGCCATCCCCCGGCGGCGGTCACCGCCTTTCACCAGACGCTGGCGCTCAACCCCGCCCACGGCAAGGCGTGGTTCAACATGGGCAACGCGCTGCGCACCCTGGGGGCGGCGGACGCGGCGGTGGAGGCCTTCACCCGCGCCATCGCCCTGGACCCCGACATGGCGGAGGCGCACAACAATCTGGGCGACGCCCTGGCCGCCGTCGGGCGCCACGACGAGGCGGTGGCCCAGCACCGGCTGGTGGTGCGCCAGCGGCCCGCCGACGCCCGGTCGTGGTACAATCTGGGTGCCGCCCTCCAGCAGCACGGAACCTATGAAGAGGCGGAAATCGCCTACCGCGAGGCGCTGCGGCGCGATCCGCGCCATGTGCCGTCCCTGAACAATCTGGGCGGGGTGCTGCGCCGGCTGAACCACCCCGAACACGCCGAGGACTGTCACCGGCAGGCCATCGCCCTGTCGCCGGACTTCGCCGAATCCTATCACAATCTCGGCAACGCGCTGGCCGCCCAGGGCCGTTACGGCGAGGCCATGGCCTGCCATGAGGAGGCGCTGAGCCGCAACCCCGATCTGGCGACCGCGACCCACGGGCTGGCCCTGCTGGCGCTGATGAACGGCGATCTGGCCCATGGGCTGGCGGGGTACGAGCGGCGGTTCGCCGCCCGCGCCGTGACGGTTGACCGCCCCCTGCCGCCGCCCCGGTGGGACGGCACGCCGCTGGATACGGGCCGGCTGGTGCTGTGGCGCGAGCAGGGCGTGGGGATGGAGACGCTGTTCGCCGCCACCCTGGCCGACGCCGCCGCACGGGCCCGGGGGCCGGTGACGCTCTACACCGATCCGCGGCTGGTGCCCCTGTTCGCCCGCTCCTTCCCCGCCGTCACCGTGGTGGATGAGGCGGAATTGGACCGCGCACCGCCCGCGGACATGGCGGCCCACTGCCCCACCGGCTCCCTGCCCGGCCTGCTGCGGCGGGATCTGGCGGCGGTGCCGGCGGCCCCGTGGCTGGCGCCCGACCCGGTGCGGGTGGCGGCGTGGCGGGACCGGCTGGCCGCACTCGGGCCGGGGCTGACGGTGGGGATCGGTTGGCGCACGGCCATGCTGACCCCCGACCACCGGCCCTGCTATGTCCCGCTGGACCGCTGGGCGCCGCTGTTCGCGGTGCCGGGCGTGCATCTGGTTTCCCTGCAATACGGAGAGACGGAAGACGAAATCCGCCGCGTGGAGGCGCGCACCGGGGTCACCATCCACCGCTGGGACGGCCACGACCTGACCGACGACATCGACGGCACCGCCGCCCTGATCGCGGCGCTGGATCTGGTGGTCTCGCCGGCCATGGCGGCGGGGGATCTGGCCGCCGCGCTGGGGGTGCCGGTGTGGCGCTTCGCCCCGCGGGAATGGACCCAGCTCGGCACCGGCACGCGGCCCTGGTGTCCCGGAACCCGTCTGTTCCGTCCGCCGCACGGCGCGCCGATGGACGCGGTGATCGCGCCCATGGCCGCGGCGCTGGCCCGGCTGGCGCCACCGGTGCCGGTCCCGGCGGCACGGCGGCCCGCCCCGCCCGCCCCCGACGCGCGGGCGGCGGCGGAGGAGGCGCTGGAACGGGCCATCGGCCATCACCGGGCGGGCCGGCTGGCGGCGGCGGAATCGGCCTACCGCGAGGCGCTGGCCCATGATTCCCGCCACGGCGATGCGCTGAACCTGCTGGGGCTGCTCTATCATCAGGCGGGACACCAGGACGAGGCATTGTCCAGCATCGACCGGGCCCTGGCCGCCGACCCCGCCTTCGCCGAGGCGTTCAACCACCGCGGCCTGATCCAGCAGGCGCTGGGCCGCCCGGCGGCGGCGCGCGATTCCTTCGCCCGCGCCCTGGCGCTGCGCCCGGCCTTCGCCGAAGCCTACACCCACCGCGGCCTGGTGACCGAGGGGACGGAGCAGGAAGCCTGCCACCGCCGCGCCGGGCGGCTGGACCCGGCAAACCCGGCGGTGCACGTCAATCTGGGCGTGGCGCTGGAAAAACGCGGCGCCGTGGCCGGGGCCGCCCGCCAGTACCGGCAGGCACTGGCGCTTCAGCCGGCCCTGCCCGACACGCTGAACAACCTGGCTTCGCTGGAAAAGGCGCTGGGGCGCACCGGGCCGGCGGCGCGGCTGCTGCGCCGGGCCGAACGGCTGGCCCCCGGCTTTCCCCTGGTGGCGTGGAATTTGGGGCTGATCCGGCTGGAAACCGGCGATCTGCCCGGAGGATGGGCCGGATTCGAGCATCGCTTCTCCAGCCCCCATCTGCAGCGCGGCCGCCGGATCGCCGCCCCCGGATGGCGCGGAGACGCGCTGGCCGGGCGCCGGCTGCTGGTATGGGGGGAACAGGGGGTGGGGGACGAGATCCTGTTCGCGTCCTGCTATCCCCCCCTGCGGGACATGGGCGGCACGGTGGTTTTGGAATGCGATCCGCGGCTGACCGGGCTGTTCGCCCGCTCCTTCCCCTGGGCCGAGGTGCGGGAACAGCGCATCGGCGCCCATGGCCGTGAAACGGCCGCCCCCGACGCGGCGGTGCAGATTGCCGCCGGGTCGCTGCCGGCGCTGATGCGGGGGCGGCTGACCCGGTTCCCCGACGGGCGGGCCGGCGGCTGGATCACCGCCGATTCCCGCCTCGTGGAACGCTGGCGGGGGCGGCTGGCCGCCCTGGGGCCGGGGCTGAAGGTGGGGATCGGCTGGCGCAGCCAGGTGATGACGGCGCAGCGCCAATCCTCCTACATCACCGCCCCGGCCCTGGCGCCGCTGCTGCGGGTGCCCGGTTTGGTTGCGGTCAACCTGCAATACGGGCCGGTGGCGGCAGAAATTGCCGCGGCGGAAGCGCTGAGCGGCAGAAAGATCCACCGCTGGGACGATCTTGACCTGACCGACGATTTCGAAAACACCGCGGCCCTGATGGCAGCCCTGGATCTGGTGGTGTCGCCGGCCATGTCGGCGGGGGAACTGGCGGGCGCGCTGGGGGTGCCCGTCTGGCGTTTCGGCCCGTCCGATTGGACCCGCCTGGGCAGCGGCTGCCGCCCGTGGTACCCGGCCATGCGGCTGTTTACCCCACCCCCCGGTGCCCCCCTGGACAGCGTGGTGATACCGATGGCACAAGACCTGCATAAACTCTTGGACCAGCCCGGCGCACCGCTATTAACAATCGCTTAAACGGGCCGGCCTAGTGTAGACTGAATCCGGCGGAACGGACCCACGGCACCACGCAAGGTTGCCCCCAGGGAAGAACGGGAGAGCGAGCATGGCCGACGACGGACTTGCAGGCGTCAACCAAATGGTCTCGGACTTGAACAAGTCCATCAAGGCCGCCGTTGACCGCGCAAAGGCCCAGGCCAGCGAGCCGACGGCCAATGCTCAGGAATTCCGTAAGGATGTGAAGAAATCCACGGTCAATACCCCTGGATTCGCCACCGACATCGGGGTTCTGGCCAAGAACACCACCCGCCTGAACGTTGTCAGCAGTCTGGCCCCCAACGATCCCGTCGATTTCTACAAATTCCGCGTCACCACCAAGGGCGAACCCACCCTGGGCAAGGTGGGGGATGACGGCGTGCGCGTGCAGCTTATGAGCAAGCTGGGCGTGGTCGTCGCCGACAGCAACAAGGACGCGGGCGACAAGTTCGACAACTTCGACAAGCTGCAAAAGGGCGAAATGACCCTGGACCGCGGCGATTACACCTTGCGCGTCACCCGCGAGAAGGGCGAAAAAGCGTCCGATCCGAAAAACTACGCGCTCCAGCTCAGCATGGGCAATTACAGCCAGGACTTCGACACGGTTGCCAAGCAGCCGGCCAAGGGGGATAGTCCGTTCTCCCTCTCCGGCGCCCAGCAGGCGATGCTGAGCGGGATGACCGACGCCTTGTCGAACATGCAGTCGATGCCCTCCGGCCAGACCGGAACGCAAAAGCTGATGGGTTCGTTCAACCTTTTTGTCTGAGCGGCAGGAGACAGCCCGCCCGATGGTCCGCGAAAGGAAGACGAGTGAAGCCTGAGCGGGCCTTGGCCGGGATCGACGTGGCGTTGCTGGCCGGTGGGCTGGGGTCGCGCATCCGCAACGCAACGGGTGATGCCGACGCGCGCCTGCTGGCCCCGGTGGCCGGGCGGGCGTTCCTGCACCATCTGCTGGCCCATCTGGCCCGGTACGGCGCCAGCCGCGTGATCCTGGCGCTGGGACACCACGCCGATCAGGTGACGGCGTGGCTGGCCCAGGGGGATGCGGCCAACCGCCTGGAAATCCTCTGCCACATCGAACCGCAGCCCATGGGCACCGCCGGTGCGCTGCGCTTCATCCGCCACGACCTGCGGTCCGACCCGGTGCTGATGGTCAAGGCCGACCGCTTCGCCGACATGGACCTGCGCGCCTTCGTCGCCGCCCACAAGCTGGCCCAGGCCGATGCCACCCTGCTGTGCGTGGAGGTGGAGGACGCCAGCCGCTTCCGCCGGGTCGATGTGGGCGCGGACGGACGGGTGCGCGGCTTCCTTCCCCCCGCCCCCGGTCCCGGCATCATCGACGCCGGGGTTTACCTGTTTTCCGCCGCCATGATGGACCGAATCGCCGCCACCGACATGGACACGCTGGCCGGCGACGTGTTCCCCAGCGTCGCGCCCGGCCGGCTGCGCGGCTATGTCACCTGCGTCAAGGTGGTGGACACCGGCATCCGCAGCGACCGCATCACCGCCGGCACCATCACCGACGGGGCGGTGTAGGCGATCCGCGCCCCGGCCTTTACGGCCCCGCCATCCGCCGCAGGGCCGCCACCATGGCCGGCGGCACGGCGTACAGCCCCTGCCCCGGCGGGGTGGTGAACAGGTGCATGGACGGGAACCACGGGCGCGCCCCGGTGCCCAGCCGGGTCCAGTCGCCGCGCCGCCCGAAGCGCCACACCGGCACCCCCAGCGCGCCGGCCAGTTCGCCCGCCGACATGGCCGGCGACACCACCAGATCCAGCGCCGCCGTCAGCGCCGCCGCCCCGTCCAGATCGTTCTTCAGGTCCAGATCGGGCCAGCGGTGGATGATCAGGCCGAAACGCCGCTCCACATCGGCGATCTCCGCCTCCGTGTCCCCGTACTGGATGCTGACCGGCACCACGCCCGGCAGAGACAGCAGCGGCACCAGGGCAGCCAGCGGCAGGTAGTTGCCACGCCGTTCCGCCGTCATCACCCCGCTGCGCCAGCCGACACCCACCGCCAGCCCCGGCCCCAGCGCCGCCACCCGCCGCCGCCACAGCGCCGCCCGCCCGGGATCGGGGGCCAGCCAGCCGGCACGGCCGGGAAAACGGGCCAGCGACGGGCGCAGCCAGCGGGCCAGCGACCCGGCGGGGACATGCCAGTCCGCGTCGCGGGGATCGGCGGTGGGCGTGCGCACGGTCACCCCCGGACAGGACCGGGCCAGCAGCGGCACCAGCCGTTCCTCGCACTCCACCACCACGCCGCCGGCAACCGCCGCCAGATCGGGCAGGCAGGACAGGAACAGCAGGGAATCGCCGACCCCCTGCTCCTCCCACACCAGGATGCGACGTCCGGCGGGGTCTTCGCCGGTCCACGGCGGGATGGAAAAGCGGCGGGCGTGCCCCGCCGCCTCGGGGTCGGCCCAGCGGGCGTCATAGCCGGGCCAGCCGCCGGCCAGATCGCCGCGGGCCAGCCGCAGCAGCGCGGCGTTGAACGCCGCCCCGCCGTGGCCGGGGTCCAGGGCCAGGGCGCGGGCGCACCAGCGTTCCGCCGCCGGATCGTCCCCCACCTCCCGCAACAGGCGCCCGGCGGTGGCGGCGGCGTCGGACTGGGCGGGGTCGAGCGCGACGGCGCGGTGCAGCGAGTCCACCGCCGCCGGCACCCGGCCCAGACGGCGCAGCGCAATGGCACGGTTGGCGTGGGCGGCGGCGAAGTCCGGGGCGTCGGCCACCGCGCGGGCATGGGCACGCTCCGCCCCCTCGCCATCGCCCGCGGCCAGCAGGGCGCACCCCAGATTGTCGCGCGCGGCCACCAGCCCCGGGGCCAGAACCAGCGCCCGGCGGTGCGCCGAAACGGCCTCACCCGCGCGGCGGGCGGACAGCAGGGCGTTGCCGCGGTTGGTCAGCACCGCCGGGTCGGCGGGACGCAGAGCCAACGCGGCGCCGAACGCCGCGGCCGCCCCGGCGGCATCCCCCGCCGCCAGCCGCGCGCCGCCCAGACTGGCCCATGCCGCACCATAGCCGGGATCAAGCCTCAGCGCAGCGGCGATGGCCGGCAGCGCCGCCACCGCGTCGCCCTCTTGCAGGGCCAGCAGCCCCGACAGGTGCAGCGCCACCGGATCGCCGGGCCGGCGCCGCAGCACGTGGGCGTAGAGGGGGGCGGCACCCGCCCGGTCACCGGCTTGATGCAGGGCCGCCGCCCGTTCCAGCAGGGTGTCGGCATCCTCCTCCGGCGGTTCGGCCAGTTGCCGCAGGGCCGCGGCCATGGGAGCGGCGGTGGAGGCCATGTCCGCCCCCCGCGCCGGCTGGAACAGCCGCATGGACGGGTACCAGGGCCGCACGCCGCTGCCCAACTGCGTCCAGTCGGACCGCCCGAAGCGCCACACCGGCACCCCCAGCGCTCCCGCCAGCTCGGCCCCCGACACCGCCGGGGCGATCACCAGATCCAGCCCCGCCGTCAGCGCCGCCGCCCCGTCGATGTCGTTCTTCAGGTCCAGGCCGGGGGCTTGGTGGATGGTGACGCCGAACCGCCGCCGCACCTCAGCGATCTCGTCCGCGGTGTCGCCGTACTGGACCGACACGAACACCACGCCGGGCACGGCGAACAGGGGCGCCAGGGCGGCCAGGGAGACATAGCTCCACCGCCGCTCCCCCTCCATGGCGGCGCTGCGCCAGGATAAGCCCACCGCCAGTCCGGGGCCGAGACCATCCAGCCACGCCCCCATGGCCCGTGCCCGCGCCGTGTCGGCCACCAGCCAGCCGGCGCGGGCGGGAAAGCGGGCCAGCGCCGGGCGCAGAAAACGGGGCAGAGACCCGGCGGCGCTCTGCACGTCCACATCGCGGGCCCCGCCGCCCGCCGGGCGCACGGTGGCGCCGGGGAAGGAGCGGGCGAACAGCGGCACCAGCCGCGGCTCACATTCCACCACCACATGGCCGGCGCGGGCCATCAGGTCGGGAATGGCGGCGGAGAACAGGATCTCGTCGCCGATGCCCTGTTCCCCCCACACCAGGATGCGTTTGCCGGCGATGTTCTCCCCCCGCCACGGGCGGGCGGACAGGCGGCGCTGCTGCCCGGCGAACTGGGGCGTGGCGAAGCGCCATTCGTGCTCCTGCCAGCCCTGGCGCAGCGCCCCGTGTTCCAGCAACAGCAGCGCACGATTGTGGTGGGCCTGGGCAAAGTCCGGGGCCGCCGCCACCGCCGCGGCAAAGGCCGCCGCCGCCTCGTCCACCCGTCCCTCGCGCTGGAGCATCAGGCCCAGGTTGGCCTGAGCCTCCGCCAGACCGGGGGAGAGGTCGAGCGCGCGGCGATGGCACTCCGCCGCCCGATCCGCCCGGCCCAGGCTGCCCCACACGGTGCCGAGGTTGGTCCAGGCCGCCGCCATGCCCGGTTGCACCGCTACCGCGCGGGACAGCGCCGCCTGCGCCGCCGTCACATCCCCATCGTTCCGCAACCGGGTGCCCAGATTGCTGAGCGCGTCCGCCGACGCCGGGTCGAGCGCCAGCGCCCGCCGCAGCGCCGCATCCGCCCGCAGCGGGGCCAGAGCATTACCCGCCTGCACCCACGCCGCCGTCAGGCCGGGGGACAGGCGCACCGCCCGCAGCGCCGCCGTACCGGCCCCCCTCCCCCCGCGCCGGACCAGCCGCACCGACAGGTTCAGCCACGACGAGGCCAGGGCCGGATCGGCGGTCAGGGCGGCCCGCTGGGCCCGTTCCGCCGCCTCCGCGCGGTTCAGGCCGTCCAGCGCGCCCGCCAGCCCGGCCCAGGCGGCGGCGTTGCCGGCATCGGCACGGGTGGCCGCGGTGAACTGTTCCGCCGCCGCGGCATGGTCGCCCCGGCGCCGCAGCAGCACGGCCAGAAGCTGGTGCGCCTCCCCCCGGCCCCGCCCGGCGGCAAGGATGGCGCGGCAGAGTTTTTCCGCCTCGTCCAGCCGCCCCCCGCGGTACAGGGTGACGGCGCGGGCCAGATCGTCCCGCCACGCACCGTCGTCCACGGGCCGGGAAGGCACCAGGGCCGCCAGTTCCACCGCCAGCCGCGGCAGCACCGCCCCCGGCACCCGCCCCCGCCCCGGCGGCCACAGACGCATGCCGGGGAACCACGGGCGCACGCCGCTGCCCAGCCGGGTCCAGTCGGGATGACCCAGCCGCCACACCGGCACGCCGAGCGCCCCGGCCAATTCCCCCGCCACCGTCGCCGGGCTGATGACCAGATCCAACTCCGCCACCAGTGCCGCCGCCTCTTCCAGGTCGTTGCGGAGGTCGAGATCGGCCCAGCGGTCGATGCGCACGGCAAAACGGGCCTCCGCCGCCGCGATTTCGGCGGCGCAGTCATCGTATTGCAGGTTGACGAAACGGATTCCCGGCAGGGACAGCACCGGCCCCCAGTCCTCAAGCCGGGTGTAGGCATGGCGCCGCTCGGTGGTCATCAGGCTGCTGCGCCAGCAGATCCCCACCCGCAGCCCCGGCCCCAGGGCCGCCAGCCGCCCCCGCCAGCGTTCCCGCCGGACCGGATCCGCCACCAACCAGCCGCCCACCATGGGAAAGGCATCCAGCCGCGGGCGCAGCACCAGCGGCAGGCTGCCCGCGGCCACATGGACATGCGCGCCGGCCCGCGCCAGCGTCTCCCCCCCTTGGGCGTCGGTGCTATCGGCCCGCACCGTCAGCGCGGGGAAGGAGCGTGCCAGCAGCGGCGCCAGCCGTGCGTCGGCCTCCACCACCACCGGCCCCCCCAGCCGTTCCAGCGCGCCGTAGAGGGACGAGAACAGAATCTCGTCCCCCAGCCCCTGTTCCCGCCACACCAGCAGCGTGCGTCCCGACAGCGGACGCCCGTTCCAGGGCACGGCCCCCACGGGGTGCCGCTGGCCCTGGCCCTTGGCGCGGAAACGCCAGCCGTAATCGCGCCACCCGGCGGCAAGACACCCGCGCCCCAGCCGCAGCAGCCCGCGGTTCAGCCGCGCGTCGGCCAATTCGGGGGCGAGGGTCAGGGCGCGTTCCAGCCAGCGTTCCCCCTCCCCCTCGTCTCCGGCGGCGCAGCACAGCAGGCCCAGCCCGCTCAGGCCGTCGGTGCAGGCGGGATCGTACGCCAGCCCGGCCCGCATCAGCCGGCCCGCCGCCCCGGCCCGGCCGCGCATCTGTTCCAGCGTGCCACGGTCCACCCACGCGGCGGCATCCTCGGGGGCCAGCCGGCACAGGTGCCGCAGCACCCGTTCCGCCGCATCCAGCCGGTCGCCGTCGCGCAAGGCCAGCGCCAGGGGCCCATACGCCTCAGCCCCCTCCGGTTCCAGCGCCACCGCGCGCATCAGCAGGGACACGGCCTGCTCCAGCCACTTGCCCCGCGCCGCGGCACGGCCCCGGTTCAGATGGGCACGGGCGTAATCGGGCCGGGACAGGGCGGCACGCCGGAACGGCGCGTCATCCTCCCCCAATCCGCCCACATTGTTCCAGGCCACCGCGTCGGCGGGGTCCACCGCCAGCGCCACGGCCAGCGCCGCCGCCGCACCGTCCACGGCGCCGGCCCCGTGGCGGACCACCGCCAGGGCGCGCGCCGCCGCCGCCAGACCGGCCAGCGCCGCCGGCAGCGCCGGGGCAACGGACAGGGCGCGGGCATGGCAGAGAACCGCCACCTCCGGTTGCCCCATGGCGGTGAACAGGGTGCCGAAGCTGGACCACGCCTCGGCGAAATCGGGATCGAGGATCAGCGCCGCCTGAAGCCGCCGGACCGCCCGCGGCCACCGGCCAAGAGCGGTTTCCGCCACGCCCGACAGGTGCAGGGCATCGCCATGACCCGGCGCCAGCGCCAGAACCCGGCCGTACAGGGAGGCGGCCTCCGCCACCGCCCCGGCCCGGTGGCGCTCCACGGCCCGCAGCAGCACGTCCTGGGCATGGTTCCCAGGCGGCACGGTCACGGATGGGAGCCGGGGGCGTCATCCCCCCCGTTGGGATCGCCGTCGCCGGCCGCCGAGAACATCTTCCGGCAGATTTTCAACGCACGGTAATAGTTGCGCGCCTCCACCAGCCGGGCGATCTCGTCCAGGTCGTCGGCGGCATCGGGGCGGGCGGCGCGGGTCTCTTCCCAAATGGTGCCGAAGCGCGCCAGATTGAGATGCGCGTCCTCGGGGAAGATGTAGACGAGCTGGATAACGAAATAGAGCTTCTTTTCGATGCTGTCGATCTGCTCTTCCTTCAACACCTCGCGCCCGCGCAGGAAATTGGCGGTGTTGTACAGGTAGAACGATCCCGGACGGTCCCCGGCCCCGATCACGGCGCCGTTGATAATGACCTTTTCGTTGGGACGCAGAACGAACTTCAGGGGCATGGAAAAAGATCCGTAGCGGGCAGGGTCCGGGCGGCCACGCCGGGCCGGCGGGCCTTTCTGAGACGACGAAGGGCGGCGGTTGATACCGCCGCCCATACCGCCTGATAGATCCTATCCCAACTGGCCGGCTTAGAACAGACGCAGGATCGACTGCTGCGACTGGTTGGCGAGGCTGAGAGCGATGGTGCCCAGCTGCTGACGGGTCTGCAGCATGAGCAAGCCAGCGCCTTCCTCGTTCTGGTCGGCCAGGGTCAGCTTGTTGGCCCCTTCCGTCAGCACATCGCTGAACTCCTTGGTGAAGTTTTCGCGTGTCGTGATGATGCTGAGGTTTGTGGACAGGCTCTGCGAGGCGGAACGCACGTAATCGGTGGCGTGATCCAGACCGGCCACCGCCTTGTCGATGTCCGAACGGTCGGTCCAGCCGTTCTGGGCATAGTCCATCTGCAGCCCCTGGCCGCTGGTGGACATGTTCTGACTCTGCACCGCGATCGAGTTGGTGTTCGTCTCGTTGAGCTGAACGCTCAGATCGTTCTTGGTGTTGGAGTCGGTCACCTGCACCGTCACCAGGTTGGCGGCCTGGCTGGCGTCGGCGGCCTGCTTCAGCGTCTTCTGGTCAAGGTCCATGCGGACCGTGCCGGTGTCGAACGCGAAGGAGTTTTCACCGTTGGCGAGCTTGCCTTCACCGCGGGCGGCCATGCCGTCGCGGGTGATGGTGTTGCCGGCCAGATTGGTGGCGCTCACCTGCAGGTCCACCTTCTTTTCGATGGTGGAGGTGCCGTTGCCGGAGTTGGCGGCAGCTTCCAGCAGCTTGCGGTCAACGGTGAACGACACCACCGTGCCCGACGCGAAGCTTTCGGAGATGCGCTTGGTGGCCGCGTTCTCGGCCTGGGCGCTGACCGCCATGTCGCGCGACACCAGGGCGTCGGTCTTGCCGGTCAGGGTGATGGTGCCGTTGTTGTCCACCGACACGCTGGCGATATCGACCGAGTTGCCGACCAGACGGCCGTTGCCGGCCAGGGCGGCGCTGATCGACTGCATCAGCTTGGTGGCGACGTTCTTGCGGCCGTCCTGGCCCAGAGCCACGTCATCGGCGGTGGCGGAATACTTGAAGGTCTGGCCTTCCACCGTGATGGAGAAGGTGTCGCCCTCTTCGATCGTGCCGCCGACGTTGACGTTGGTCACCTGCGCCGTGCCGGTCTTGGCCGCCGTGGTGGTGGTGGCCGCCGCCGTCTGGCTGTTGTCGAAGTAGGAGATGGTGCGGGATTCGGAGCCGTCCGACACGATGAAGGTGCGCTCGCGGCCCGTGGCACCGCGCACTTCGATCGAGACGTCGCTGAAATTGCCCTTGGTGCCGCTGATGGTGCCGCTGACGTTCAGGTTCGTCAGGCCGTGGGCCTGTTCGGCGGAGTTGATGTCGCCCGAGGCACCCGTGACGGCACCCGTCCCCTTCACGCGCACCGCGTAGGTGTCGGTGGCGGTGACGTTGGTGACGCGGGAGTTGTCCACGCCGATCATGGAATTGGCCTGGGCGCGCGACGCGCTGGTACTGTCCAGCGACATGCCGTTGCCGGCCAGCAGGTTCTTGCCGGCATAGCCGCTGTCGCCGGCCAGCTTGTCGATCTGTTCCTTCAGAGAGTTGAACTGCTTGGCAAGCGATGCACGGCTCGAGACCGACGACGCATCAGTGCCCAGGGCGGCATAGGCGGCGGTCGTCAGACCGCGGGCCTGATCGAGCATGTCGTTGATGGCCGTGATGCCCTTGTCGGCGGCCTTGATGGTGCTGACCGCCTGACCCATGCTGTCCTTCAGCGAGGTCAGGTCGCCGGCACGCTGGCTCAGCCCCTTGGCCGAGAAGAACGCGGTCGGGCCGTCGAGGGCCGAGTTGACCTTGTTGCCGGTGGAAAGGATGTTCTGCTTCTTCGAAATCTGATCATTCACAGATTGCAGCTGAAGCAGGTTCGTCCGCATCGAAGCCGTGAGCGTGACGGGTGAGCTTGCCATGATCGTCTCTCCTTTGGAGCATCTGGAGCCGGCTGCCGCTTATCAGCGCCGGCTGGGGACTAATTCCCCGCTAGACAGGGTAGGCAAAAAACGTACCAGTGCAAAAACTGCCTTCCGAACGTGGTAATCCCTGCACCGGGCAAAACCAGACCGGCAAATTTTGCCGGGCGAGCTGGGCAAAATCTGCCGGGATGGCAAAAACTGCCGCGCTCAGCCGGCAGTTTCTGCCGATACGGAAATGCTGTCGAGAGTCATTGTGGCGCAGACCTCCAGCGGGCCGGCGGTAACCGCGGCGCTCCCCCACGACCAGCCCACCCCGAACCCCGACAGCAGGAGCCGCATGGGGCCCGCCGCCAGCGCGCTCCCCAGCGTGTCGGTGATGGCCAGCGGAATGGACGCGGAACTGGTGTTGCCGTGGCCGTCCAGCGCCACCACGGTCTGATCGGGACGGGCGCCGATCTTCTGCCCCAGATGGCGGATCATCTGGGCGTTGGCCTGATGCAGCACCACCCGCCCCACTTCGGCCATGGACCATCCGGCCAGATCCAGCACCGCCTTCAGGCTGCCCGGCACCTCGCGCAGGGTGAAGGCGAAGACCTGGGTTCCGTCCATGAACAGATGTTTCGGTTCGTCGGGTGCGCGCATGCCGCCGCCGGGCACGATGAGATAGGGGGCGCCGGCCCCGTCGCTGCCCAGCGTGAAGGCCATGGGCGGGGCATCCGTGTCCACCTCCAGCGCGGTGGCCGAGGCGGCATCCCCGAACAGCGGCGCCACCGCCCGGTCGCCGGGGTCGAGCACGCGCGACGTGGTGTCGCCGGCCAGCAGCAGCGCCCGCCGCCCCCCCGCCGCCTTCAGCAGCGCCGCCGCCGTCCACAGGCCATAGACATAGCCCGAGCAGCCCAGCCCCATGTCGAACACCGCCGCCGACTTCGCCAGCCCCAGCCGCCGGTGCAGCAGCAGGCCCGATGCCGGCAGCGGATGGTCGGGCGTCTGGGTGACCAGGATCAGCAGATCCACGCCGCCCGGCTCCCACCCCAGCCGGTCCAGCAGGGTGCGGGCGGCGTGCTCGGCCAGATCGGAGGTGCATTCCCCCGGCCCCGCCAGATGGCGGGCGTGGATGCCGGTGGCCTTGCCGATGCGCTTGGCCGCCTCCTCCCCGAAGCGGGCGGAGAGATGGTCCAGGGTTTCCCGCCGGCCCGGCAGGCAGGAGACGAGGCCCGCGATCCGCACCCCGTCGATCACGCTGGCAACCATGGCCCCCTCCCCCCTGTTGAACCGCCGGTCAGACGGTGATCCTGCCGTCTTTCAGACGGTGATCCCGCCGTCTTTCAGACGGTGATCCCGCCGTCCACGGTGATGGTCTGGCCGGTGACGAAGGCGGCCCCGTCCCCCAGCAGGAACCGGACCACCGGCACCACGTCGTCCACCCGCCCCAGCCGGCCCAGCGGCGTGCGCCGCACGATCTGGTCGCGCTGGCCGGGCTGGAGCGTGCCCGACATCTCGGTGTCGAGATAGCCGGGGGCGACGGAATTGACCGTCACCGCCAGCCGCCCCACCTCGCGCGCCAGGGCGCGGGTCAGCCCGTCCAGCCCGGCCTTCGACGCCGAATAGGCTGCCAGCCCCACATAGCCCCGCTGGCCGATGATGGAGGAGATGTTGACGATCCGCCCCGGCCCCCGCCGCACCAGCTTGGCGCGCAGAAAGGCCCGCGACGCCTGCATGGCGCCGGTCAGATTGACCTGGATGACCTCATCCGCGTCCACCTCGGGGAATGTGGCCAGCACGCCTTCGCGGGCGATGCCGGCGTTGTTGACCAGCCCCCACAGGGGGGAATCCCCGGCCCAGGCGATGGCGGCGTCCAGAAAGGCGCGCACGGAGTCCCCGTCGCCCACCCGCGCCGTCTGCCAGAACAGGTCCGGCCCGGCCAGACGCTCCAGTTCCGGCGCCGCCCCGCGGGAGCAGGTGGACACGCGGTAGCCGTCCGCCAGCAACGCTTCCACCAGCCCGAGACCCAGGCCCCGGCTGCCGCCGGTGACGATGACGTGACGCTTGGCGCTCACGGCTCCACCCTCCGCCGTTTCTTGCCGGTGGCGTCGAGCGGGATGGTGTCCACCAGCGTGATCACCCGCGGGCGGGCCGCCGGCACCAGCCCCGCCACCCCGTCGCGCACCCCGGCCCGCACCGCCGCCGGATCGGCGCCGGCCACCGGCACCACCGCCGCGGTCAGGATGTGGCCGGTGATGGGGTTGGGCACCGCGGTCACCAGGGCGTCGGCCACCAGCGGAACGGCGAGGATCAGCGCCTCCGCCTCTTCCGCCGAGACCTTGACGCCGCCCACGTTCACCCGCCCGTCGGCCCGGCCCGCGAACAGTACCCGGTCCCCCGCCACCGTCACCCGGTCGCCGGTGTCGATCCACCCGCCCTTCCCCAGCATGGCGCGGGGGCTGTCCACCTGCAGGATTCCATCAACGATGCGCAGCCGCACCCCGTCGCTGCCGCTCTCCAGCCACGCCGCCGGAAAGCCCGCCCGCCCGTCGGCGACGGCGAACAGACTGCCCGCCTCGGTGGAGGCGTAGACGTGGCGCAGGGACGCATCGGGGAATGCCGCCGCCAGCCGGTCCAGGAGCGGCTGGTCCGCCGCCTCCCCCCCCAGGGTGATGGACGCCAGGGGCGGCACAGCCTGCCCCACCGCCATCAGAAAGGCGCGCCAGAACGACGGGGTGCCGCTGATGCGGGTCACCCGTGCGGCCAAGGCGGCGCGGGCCAGCCCGGCGGCCCCCTCCCCCGGTGCGGCCACCAGTTCCGCGCCCGCAGCCAGCGCGGTCAGGATCACCTGCAGCCCGGCAAAGGACGCCGGTTCATAGGTCAGCAGCCAGCGTGCACCGCCGTCGCCCGTGCCGCGCAGCCGCCCGCGCAGCCGGTCCAGCCCGTGACGGATCAGCTTGGGCGCGCCGGTGGTGCCGCTGGTGGGCAGCAGCACGGCAAACCCGTCCGCCGCCGGGACACCGGCGGGGATCTCCACCCCCGGACGGCGCAGCGCCAGTTCCACCCCCGCCCGTTCGGCGGCCACCAGGGCGGCGATCACCGTCGCCACCCGGTTGCCGTCGCAGACCGCCCGCCCGTGCCCGCCGCGGAACGCCTGTTCCAGCGCCCCGGCCCGCCGGGCAAGCTGCGGCCAGCCCAGCGTCTCTCCGTATTCGGTCAGGCGGAAGGCGGGATCGATCCAGACGGGCGGCTCGGTCATGCCGCCGCCGCGGCGTAGAGGACCGCCAGTTCCTCCACCGTGTTGAACTGGCGGAAACCGGCGCGGAAGGGGTCGAGGCCCGTGCGCTGTTCCAGCACCACCAGCAGCGTGGCAAGGTCCAGGGAATCGATGGGCAGCCCGCCGTCCAGGAACACCGTGGCGGGTTCCAGGGCGGGCAGGGTTTCCCCCTTGTCGGCGGCGATGCGGCCCAGTTCCTCGGCGATCATCGCCCGCACGGCAGCGGTGTCCATATCCCGGCGCCTTCAGGCGGGAACGGCGACGCCGGCAAGGGTCAGCAGGTCGGCGACCGTCTTGGCCTTCACCAGCTTTTCCCCCTCGACCACCAGCCCCAGCTTTTCATCGACCAGTGCAATGAAGCTGATGACGGCCAGGGAATCCCAGTTCTCCAGATCCTCCAGAGCCTCGGCGCCGGTCAGGGTGCCGGGGTCCAGTTCCAGCATTTCGTCCAGGGCCAGCAGGAATTCGGTGGTGTTCATGGGTGCTACCCTCCGCGGGAAAAACGTGATCCTCAAAGCCGGGGTCAATGCACCAGACGTTGCCGAATGTCACGGTTTATCAGCGTCCAGCCGGGATTGAGGTCGAGAACTTTGCAAACATCCTGCCACCCGGCGGACAAGACCCGCGGCCCCAGCGCCGTCAGGATGCGCGACACCAGCTCCAGATCCGACAGTTCGTCCACGCACCAGCGGTGCGGCGGCACCGCCTGTTTCGGGGCCAGCGGCGTGCCCAGCCGGAACCGCTCCGGGTGGCGGTAGATGAAGGGGGTGACGTGCTCCCGCTCCGCCGCCTCGGTGGCTTCGGCATCGGCGGCGTCCAAGGCGGCGCGGGTGAAGATCTCGGCATCCAGGCCGCGGGGGTAGCGGGTGGGGTCGATGGACAGGTAATCCAGCGGCTCCCCCTGCACGAAGCAGCCGATCAGGTCGTCCACCAGCGCCGGGTCGATCAGCGGACAGTCGCCGGTGACCCGCACCACGATGTCGGCCCGCGCGGCAGCGGCGGCCCCGGCGAAGCGGCCCAGCACGTCGTGTTCGTCGCCGCGGAACACCGGCACGCCCAACTGCACCGCCGCTTCGGCCAGCGGATCGTCGGTGGCGTTGGTGGTGGTGGCCAGCACCAGCCCGTCCAGCCGTTTGGCCCGCATCAGCCGTTCCAGATGATAGCGGATCAGCGGGCGCCCCGCCACCGGCATCAGCACCTTGCCCGGCAGGCGGGTGGAGGTCATGCGGGCCTGCGACACGCAGACGATGCGTTGGGCCAGCGGCATGGGAAATCCTCCGTTTCTTCGTGTTATGGGGCGGCCAGCATGTCCCAGGCCAGCGGCTCGCCCCGCTTCAGGGCACGGGCGGCACGGCGGCCCAGAACGTCGGGCAAATGGCGGGGGGGAAGGCCGAAGCCGGGGCGGATGGAGCGGACGTTCCCCTCGCTCAGCACCCCGCCCGCCGGCACGTCGGCGGTGACGTACAGGCTGCGGCGGTAATCGCGCCCGCCGGCCTCGCTGGGTTTCACCCCGTAATCCACGCGGCCCAAAGCGGTCCAGGCGGTGCGCACGGCGTCGGCCATGGCGCGGAACTCCGCCGGCTCCAGCGAGAAACCGGCATCCACCCCGCCGTCGGCCCGCGACAGGGTGAAGTGCTTTTCGATGACGCAGGCGCCCAGCGCCGCCGCGGCCACCGGCACCGCCACGCCATGGGTATGGTCCGACAGCCCCACCGGCACGCCGAAACCGGCGGCCAGGTGGGGAATGGTGGCGAGGTTGCAGTCCGCCGCCGGGGTGGGATAGCCGCTGACGCAGTGGAGCAGCACCACCGGGGCCGGGGCTGCCGCCGCCACCGCCTCCTCGATCTCGCCCAGGGTGGCGAGGCCGGTGGAGATGATGAGCGGCTTGCCCGACGCTGCGGCGCGGCGGATCAGCGGCAGGTCGATGATCTCGAACGACGCGATCTTGAAGGCCGGCGCCCCCAGCCCCTCCAGCAGATCCACCG
Organism: Azospirillum fermentarium; assembly: GCF_025961205.1. Taxonomy (NCBI): domain Bacteria; kingdom Pseudomonadati; phylum Pseudomonadota; class Alphaproteobacteria; order Rhodospirillales; family Azospirillaceae; genus Azospirillum; species Azospirillum fermentarium. The sequence continues at coordinate 616,618 of NZ_JAOQNH010000002.1, read as the reverse complement.
CCGTGGCGTCGAAGGGGGAGGAGAAGATGGTCAGCCCCAGTTCCCGCGCCCGCGCGAACAGCGGCGCGTGCCAGTCCCACGGGGTGTGCGCTTCCTGATAGAGCCGGTGCAGGGTATAGCCGGCCCACAGGCCCCCCTGGAGCAGGAAGCCGGGGCCGTCGTGGTCGATGGTGATGGTGTCGGCGGTGTAGGTCTGGAGCTTAACCGCGTCCGCACCGGCTTCCTTGGCCGCGTCCACCAGCGCCAGGGCGCGCGACAGCTCGCCCTTGTGGTTGCCCGACAGCTCGGCGATCAGATAGGGCGGGTGGCCGGGGCCGATAGGGCGCCCGTCGATGGTGACGGTCTGGGTGCTCATGGGATGCGCCGCGCCTCCTCGAAATAGGCCAGCAGCCGGGCCATGGAATGGCGGCGGTCCACCACCGTGTCGAACCGCGTCCGCGCCGCCGCCCCCTGCTCCGCCCGCAAGCCCGCGTCGGCGCACAGGGCCGCGGCACGGTCCACATAGGCGGCGCGGTCGGGCGTGTGGAACCGCGGCCCCGCCACGCTGGCCACATCGCCCCAGGGGAAGGTGACGACCGGCACCGATTCCCCCAGTGCGATGGCCGCACTGCCCCCGCCGCCCTGGCGCGGCGGGTTCAGGAACACGTCGCACTGGCGGTAAAAGGCACGGATGTCGTTCACATGGCCGATGCTGACCAGCCGGTCCCGGTTGCGGGCGGCGTCCAGGCGCCCCTGGAGATGCTCCACCCCGCCGGCGAACACCGCCACCGCGCCGGGGCAGCGGTCGAGCACGTCGTCCACCAGCCCGACGAAGGCGGCATCCGCCTCCACATCCAGGCGGTTGCCGACGATGCCGAAGCGGAACGGGGCCTGGGGCAGCGGGCCGGGGTTGCCGTCCCCTTCCGGCGGCAGGAAGAAGCCGAAGTTGAACGGGCGGAACCGGCGGGCGAAGGGCGCGCGGTACAGCGCCGGGATCCCGCCGGTGAAATCATGCTCGTCATACCCCAGCACCAGCGGCGACAGGGATATGGTGATGCCCGAGGTGGTGGGCAGGCACACCACGGGCCGGGCATGGGCGATGGAGAACAGGTCGCAGACGATGTTCGACCCGCCGAACGACACGATCACGTCGGGGTCGAACTCGTCCACCACACCGACGATATCGGCCAGTTTCTGCGCCGTGAAGACCCGCCCGTTGAAGGAGGCCATGCGTACCGCGCGTCCGAACATGGTGACGGTCTGCACCTCCTCATACCCCGCCATTTCGGCGATCATGGGGGGGATGAACAGGTTTTCCACCTGCAACGGCATCAGGTTGGCGTTGATGATCGCCACCTCCAGCCCGCAATCGTCCTTCAGCCGGGCGGCGTAATCGAAACAGTCGCGGGTCGGCTGGTGGCGGTCGCCGGAAAACTGGTTGGTCACCACCGCCACCCGCCGGACCGGGCCGGGCTTGGGCGTGCGGGGGGCCGGGCGGATGTTCCACACATCGGCGATGTGGCGGACCATCGCCTCGTAATAGCGGTAGAAATCGCAGGGGACGAAGCAGTCGCGCTTCTCCGGCGCCGCCAGCCCCAGGAAAAGCTGCCGAGACACGCACCAATAGACGTAGTGCAGCAGGGCCGGCTCCACCTCCCGCCCGCCGAGCAGCAGGTAATGCAGGATGCGTTCGAAATGATAGAGGTCGCCCGACAACTGGAACAGCACCGAGTGCAGCCGCACGGTGTCGCCGTTGGGCGGGTTGACCATCAGATGGGCCACGATCTCCCCCCGCACGTCGGCGGGCAACTGGGTGCGCATCACCTCCACATGGGCGGCGAAGCGGTTCAGCTTGTCGGCGTCGAACTGCCGGTCGGTCAGGAACGGCATCAGCGCGTCGATCATCGCCTGCGCCACCGCCGCCGCGGACGATGCCGCCGTCACCGGCGGGGCCGGAACGGCGGAGGGGGGTGATGGGGGAAGCGGCGCGCTCATGATCGTCTCCTGACGGGGGACCGGCATCATAGGACGCGGGTCCGTCCGGGAAAAGCGGGACAGTTCCTGCACAACGTGGGCCGGCAGGGATGCGGCGTCCTGTCCCACGGCCTCGGCCCACACACGTTGCGGCGCGAACCAGGGGCGCGCCCCGGTGCCCAGCCGCGACCAGTCGCCCCGCCCGCCGATGCGCCACACCGGCACCCCCAGCGCGCCGGCCAGCTCGCCCACCGCCGTCGGCGCGGTGACCACCAGATCCAGCGACGCCATCAGGGCCGCCACCGCTTCCAGATCGTCCTTCAGGTCCAGATCGTCCCAGCGGTGCAGCCGCACGCCGGCCCGCCCCTCCACCGCCGCGATCTCGTCGGCGCAGTCGTCGTATTGCAGGTTGACCACCCGAACACCGGGCAGCGTGAGCAGGGGCAGCCAGTCGGTCAAACGGGTGTAGGCCCCCGCCCGGTCGGCGGTGATGCGCGAACTGCGCCAGCACAGCCCCACCGTCAACCCCGGCCCCAGGGCCGCCACCCGGTCCCGCCAGTGGGCCCGCAGCACCGGATCGGGCGCCAGCCACGCCGGGGACGGTGCAAAAGCGCCGACACGGGGCCGCAGCAGCCCCGGCAGCGATCCCATGGGGATATGGGCGTCGATGTCCGGCGGCGTTCCCGCCCCTTCCGCCTGGACCACGGCCCCCGGCAGGGCGCGGGCAAACAGCGGCACCAGACGCGCGTCGCATTCCACCGTCACCCGCGCACCGCGGCGGACCAGATCGGGGATCAGGCTGCCGAACAGGATCTCGTCGCCCAGCCCCTGTTCCGCCCACACCAGGATGCGCCGGCCCGCCGGGTCGCCGCCCCGCCACGGCGGCACGGCAAAGCGGCGGCGGGCCTGCGCGGTCCCGGCGGCAAACCGGGATTCATAATCGGCCCACCCGCCGTCCAGATCCCCGGCGGCCAGCCGCAGCAGCGCGCGGTTCATCCGCCCCTTGGCATGGCCGGGAGCCAGCCGCAGCAGCCGGTGCACCAGCACCCGCGCCGGCCCGTCCTCGTTCCGGGTCTGGTGGACGTGGCCCATGTTGTGGAGCGCGTCGGCAAGCGCCGGTGCCAGCGCCAGCGCGCGGGCGTGACAGGCTTTCGCACCGTCCCAATCCGCTTGCCCGGCCAGCGCACTGCCCAGGTTCGACCACGCCTTGGCATGGTCCGGGGCCACGCGCAGGGCGCGGCGGTGCGCCTGCGCCGCCACGGCGAAACGGCCCGCGGCCTGATACGCCGCCCCCAGCGTGGTCAGCGCCCCGGCCAGGGCCGGCGCCAGCGCCAGCGCCCGGCGGGAGTCGTGCAGGCAATCCTCCGTCCGTCCGCCGGCCAGGGCGGCGGCGGCCCGGTTGCCCCAGCTTTCCGCCCGCCCGCCCAGCAGGGTCAGGGCGCGGGCGTGGCACGCCATGGCCGCCCCCCCCTGCCCCAGCCGCTGGTGCGCCACCCCCAGATTGTCCCAGGCGTCCACGAAGGCCGGGTGCAGCGCCAGCGCCCGGCGGTGGGCGGCCACCGTCGCCGCCCCGTCCCCGGCGGCCCCCAGGGCAAGGCCCAGGTTGGTGAAACCCGCGGCCCGCTCGGGATCGGCGGCCACCGCCTGCCGGTGCCACGCCACCGCCCCGGCGGCATCGCCCTGCATCCGCAGCGCCGCCCCCAGCAGGTCGAGAACCGCCCCGCGCCGGTTGCCCAGAGCGGCGGCACGGGCCAGCGCGTCCGCCGCCTCGGCAATGCGGCTGCGGTGGAACAGGCATTGCCCCAGCCCGCCCCAGGCATCGGCGTCCCCGCCGTCCAGGCCCAGGGCGGCGCGGTATTGCTCCTCCGCCCCGTCCCAGCGGCCCTGTTCGGCCAGCAGGGTGCCCAGGCCGGTGCGGGCGGCAGAGGAGCCGGGGTCTTTGGCGATGGCCTCGGCGAAGCAGCGCTGCGCCTCCTCCCACCGGCGGGCGGCGAACAGCAGCCCGCCCAGATTGACCAGGGCGGCGGCAAAGCCGGGCCGGTGGCGCAGCGCGGCGCGGAACCGCCGCTCCGCCCCCGCCCCGTCGCCCAGGGTCTGGAGCGCGCTGCCCAGATTGTTGAGCGCGTCGGGGAAGGCGGGCTTCAGGCGCAAGGCTTCCTCGTACGCCGCCACCGCGTCGTCCGTCCGGCCCAGCGCCTGGAGCACCGATCCCATGTTGCCGTGCATCTCGGCCACCGCCGGACGGCGGGCGATGGCGGCGGCGATCAGCCGCGCCGCCTCCCCATCGTTCCCCCGCTGGTGCGCCGCCACGCCCAGCAGATGCAGGGCGTCGGCGTTGTCCCCGTCCAGCGCCAGGGCGGTGCGGTAGGCGGCCTCCGCCCCGTCCAGATCCCCCGCCTGATGCCGGGCCAGCCCGGCGGCCACCTGCCGGACGGCCCCGTCCGTGTCCGTCTTGGCCGGGGGCGGGATCAGGGCGCGGAGCGCCGCGGCCACTGCCGGCAGCACCGCCGCCATGGGCTGGTGCGGCGGCGGGCTGAACAGCCGCTGGGACGGAAACCACGGGCGGGCGCCGGCCCCCAGCCACGTCCAGTCCCGCCGCCCCAGCCGCCACACCGGCACGCCCAGCGCCCCCGCCATCTCGACCACCGACACCGCCGGGGCGACGACCAGATCCAGCCCGGCCACCAGCGCCGCCATACCGTCGAAATCGTCGCGGCGGTCGAGATCGTCCCAGCGGTGCAGCGGCACGCCGCGCCAGTCCGCCGTCTCGTCGTCGTGCTGGAGGTTGACGATGTGGACACCCGGCAGCGCCAGCACCGGCGCCCAATCGTCCAGCCCGGTGTAGGACAGCCGCCGTTCCTCGGTCATCCACGCGCTGCGCCACGCGATGCCGATCTTCAGACCGGAACCGAGGGCCGCCAGCCGCCCCCGCCAGCGCTCGGCCAGCACCGGATCGGGCGCCAGCCACCCGCCGCCGGGAAAATCCCCCAGCCGTTGCCGGAACACGCGGGCCAGCGAGCCGATGGGCACATGCAGGTCATAGTCACAGACCGTGCTTTCCGCCCGCACGGTGGCCGCGGGGAACGACCGGGCCAGCAGCCCCGCCAGCCGGGCGTCGCATTCCACGGTCACCCGCCCGGCCCGGCGGATCAGGCCGGGAAGGAGGGAGGCGAAGAGGATCACGTCCCCCACCCCCTGCTCCCCCCACACCAGGATGCGTTTGCCGGCAATGTCCTCGCCGCGCCAGGGCGGGACCGGCGGCTGCCGCCCGCGCCCGATCTGGCCGGACAGGAAGCGCCAGCCGTAATCGGGCCAGCCGCCGTCGAGATCCCCCCGCTCCAGCCGCAGCAGGCCGCGGTTGAACCGGGCCAGCGGCAGGTCGGGGTTCAGCGTCAGGGCGCGTTCGAACAGCACCGCCGCCCCGGCGGCGTCGCCGGTGCGCTGGACCGCCAGCGCCCGGTTGCTCAGCGCCTCGGCATAGGCCGGGTCCAACGCCACCGCGCGGGCCAGGGGGGCCAGGGAGTCGCCGTACCGCCCGCGCTTGTGGAGCGTGGACGACAGGTTGTTCCACACCATCGGTCCCGCCGGGTCCAGCGCCAGGGCGCGGCGCTGGGCGCGTTCGGCGGGGGCGAGTTCCTCCGCCTCCTTCAAGGCGTTGCCCAGGTTGCTCCACACCACCGCCCCGGCGGGGTCCAGGGCCAGCGAGCGCACCCATGCCGCCCGCGCCTCCCCTCCCCGGCCCAGCGCCCGCAGGGCGTTGCCCAGGTTGTTCCACGCCCCCGGCGCGTCGGCGCGCCGGTCCAGGGCCGCCCGGTGCAGGTCCGCCGCCGCCGCCGCGTCGCCGGCCTCCAGCCGCAGGGTGCCCAGATTGTCGTAGCCCTCGGGCCGGGCGGGATCGGCGGCGGTGGCCGCCTCGAAACAGGCGGCGGCATCGCCGGCCCGGCCCATGGCCCGCATCACCAGCCCGAACCCCACCAGGGCCCCCACGTCGCGGGGGTCGGCGCGCAGCGCCTCCACATAGAGATCGGCAGCCTCCTCCAGCCGTCCGGCGGCGTGGAGCACGGCGGCAAGCCCCACCTGCGCCGTCATCCCGCCGCCCTGGCGCTTCACCGCCTCCGCGTAGGCCGCGGCGGCCTCGGCACTGCGGCCAAGGGTTTGCAGGGCGACGGCACGGTTGGTCCAGGGTGTGGGATCATCGGGCCGCAGTTCCGCCGCGCGGGCGTGGTGGGGGAGCGACTCCTCCGCCCGCCCCAGTTCGTGCAGCAGCACGCCCAGGTTCAGGTGCGCCTCGCCCAGCGCGGGGTCGAGCCGCACCGCCTCGGCGTAGGAGGCCGCGGCCTCCTCCTTGCGGTTCAGGGCGGCCAGGGCCAGGGCGCGGTTGTGGTGGGCGGCGGCGAAACCGGGGGACAGGGCCGCCGCGTGGTCGAAGGCGGCCAGCGCCTCCCCCACCTCCCCCAGTTCCATGAGGACAAGGCCGAGATTGGCGTGGAAATCGGGCATGGTGCCGTCGGCCAGGATGGCCTGCGCGATGAGGCCGGCGGCGGCGGCGTGGTCCCCCCGCTGATGGGCCAGCACGCCGGAGAGGTGCAGGGCGTCGGCGTTGGCGGGGTCGGCGTCGAGCACGCGGGCGTAAAGGGCCGCGGCCTCCGCCCAATCACCGGCCCGGTGGCGGGCCAGCGCCGCGCTCAGCCATTCCCCAACCCGGCCACCCGTCATTCCGTCATTCCTTTCAACGCCGCCGCCACCCGCGGCAGCAGCGCGCCCATGGGTTCGCCGTCGCCCCGCACGAACAGCCGCATGGAGGGATACCAGGGCCGGCAGCCGGTGCCCAGCGCCGACCATTCGCGCGGATGGCTCAGCCGCCACACCGGCACTCCCAGCGCCCCCGCCATCTCGGCCACCGAGGTGCCCGCCGACACCACCAGATCCAGCGCCGCCGTCAGCGCCGCCGCCCCGTCCAGGTCGTTGCGCAGGTCCAGCCCATCGGGGGTGTGGATGGTGATGCCGGTGCGGGCCGCCACCGCCGCCACCTCGCCGGCGCACCCGTCGTATTGCAGGCACACCGGCACCAGCCCCGGCAGACGCAGCAGCGGTTCCCACTCGGCAAGCCGGGTGTAATGGCCCGCGCGCTCCGCCGACACCCGCCCGCTGCGCCAGCACAGCCCCACCCGCAGGCCCGGCGGCAGCCGGTCCCGCCACGCCGCCACCCGCGCCGGGTCGGGGCGCAGGAACGCCGGCACCGCCGGGAAATCCGCCAGCCGGGTGCGGTGCAGCACCGGCAGCGATCCCGCCGGAATGTGGCAATCGGCGTCCATGGGGGCGCCGGTTTCCGCCCGCACCACCGCGGCGGGGAAGGACCGGGCCAGCAGCGGCACCAGCCGCGCGTCGGCCTCGATCACCACCGAGGGGGCGGCCAGCCGGCGGGGCGGCCCGAGGATGTCGGGATAGACGGAGGCGAACATGATCTCGTCCCCCACCCCCTGCTCCCGCCAGACCAGCAGGCGTTTGCCGGCCCGCGCCTCCCCCTGCCAGCGGGGGATGGGGAACCGGCGGTCGGGGAGCGCCTGCCCCGCCGTGAACCGCGCCTCCAGCCCCTGCCAGCCATCGGCCAGCCGCCCGGCGGCCAGCGCCGCGTAACCGCGGTTGAAACGGGCAAGCGGCAGGTCCGCCACCGTATCATAGGCGGCGTCGGCCTCGTCCCCCCGGCCCAGGGCGTGCAGGGCGTTGGCGCGGTTGTAGCGCCACCCGCCGTCGTCCGGGCGCAGGGTCAGCGCCCGGTCCCAGGCGCGCAACGCCGCCTCGGAACGGTTCTGCCCCTGCCGCAGCCCGGCCAGACCGGCGAATCCCTCCGCCCCGCCGGGGGCCAGCCAGATCACCCGCCACCAGGCCAGCCCCGCGGCATCCCCCCGCCCCGCCGCCACCAGCGCGTGGGCCAGATTGGCCCAGGCGGCGGCGTCATGGGGGGTGCGGTGCAGGGTGGCGCGGAACACCGCCGCGGCCTCCTCCGCCCGGCCCAGGCCCAGCAGGGCCAGCCCGCGGTTGGCCAGCGCCCCGGCGTGGTCCGGCACCAGCGCCAGCGCCCGTTCGGCGGCCGCCAGCGCCGCCGCCGGATCGCTGCCGGCCAGAAGCCCGGCGCGCATGTTCCACCCCTCGGCCAGCGCGGGGTCGAGCGCCAGGGCCCGCGCCAGCGCCGGGGCAACGGGCCGTCCCGCCAGCCGCAGCAGCAGCGCGTGGTTGGCGTGCAGCCCGGCCCAATCGGGTGCGTGATCAAGCGCCCGCGCCAGCCACTCCCCGGCCAGATCGGCCCGCCCGGCGTCCAGCGCGGCCATGGCGCCGTTGCCCAGCGTCACCGGATCGCCGGCACCCAGGGCCACCGCGGCGGCGTAATCGGCCAGCGCCGGCCCGCCCACGGCGCGCAGCGCCGCCGCCCGGCGGGCGTGGCGGTCGGCGGTGGGTTCGGCCTCGACCGCCCGGCCCAGCAATTCCGCGGCAATATCCGGGCGCCCGGCGGCCTCCGCCACCGCGGCATAACCGTCCAGCACCGCGGCGTCCCCGTCGCACAGGGCCAACGCCCGCTGAAACACGCCCTCCGCCTGCGGCAGATGCCCGGCGCGGATCAGCGCCCACCCCTCCTCCACCAGTGCGGCCACGGCCTCGGCTTCCGAAACCGGGTCAACAGGCCCTCTCCCCGCCGGGGAGAGGGTTGGGTGAAGGCCGGATGCCGCGCGGAACGCCCGAGAACCGTTGCGAGGCAACGCCGAATCTGAGGTTTCGAGAGCCTCACGGCTCGCTTTTCGGGCTGACGCGCGAAAAGCGGCCTTCACCCCATCCCTCTCCCCGGCGGGGAGAGGGGGATTGCGCCGGCCTCCCGGCGCCAAAGCCTCGGCCACCGCGGGCAGGAGGGCCGCCACCGGCTGGCCCCGCCGTGCGGCCCACACGCGCATGGACGGGAAGAAGGGCCGGGCCTGGGTGCCCAGCATGGTCCAATCGCGGCCACCCGGCACCAGCCGCCACACCGGCACCCCCAGCGCCCCGGCCATCTCGCCCACCGAGGTTGCCACCGTCACCACCAGATCCAGCCCGGCGATGAGCGCGGCCACCCCGTCCAGATCGTTCTTCAGATCCAGCCCCACGGGGCGGTGGAGCGTGACGCCGAACCGCCGCTCGGCCTCCGCCACCTCATCGGCGCAGTCGCCGTATTGCACCACCACCACGCGCACCCCCGGCAGCCGCAGCAGCGGCGCCCAGTCGGCCAGCGTGGTGTAGGCGTGGCGCCGCTCCCCACGGGTCAGGCCGCTGCGCCAGCAGATGCCCACCGTCAATCCCGGCCCCAAACCCTCCAGCCACCGCCGCGCCCCGGCGGCACGGGCGGGATCGGGCACCAGCCAGGGGGACGGCATGGGCGTGTCCAGCCGCCAGCCCAGCCGGTGGGCCAGCGACCCCATGGGCACCTGGCAGTCGGCGGCCCCGTCATGGTCCGCCCCCGCCAGCACCGTCGTGCCGGGCAGGGAGCGGCGAAGCAGCGGCACCAGCCGCGCGTCGCACCCCACCACCAGCGGACCGTCGAGGCGGGCGGCCAGACGGGGCAGCAGGGCGCCGAACAGGATCTCGTCCCCCACCCCCTGTTCCCGCCACACCAGCAGGCGCCGGCCACCCAGCGGCTCCCCCCGCCACGGGGGCAGGCGGGTGGTGGGCGGGGGCAGGATGCGCGGGCTGTCGAAACGGGATTCGTACAGTTCCCACCCCGCCCCGTCCCCCTGCGCCAACCGGTGCAGGGCCAGATTCCAGCGGGCCAGGGGAAAGCCGGGGGCGTATTCCAGCGCGCGGGCATAGAGCGCTTCCGCCCCCGCCCCGTCGCCACGGGCGTCATGGATCAGCCCCAGCGTGACCAGCGCGTCCGGGTCGCCGGGGGTGTGGCGCAGGGCGGAGTCCAGGGTGCGGACCGCCGCCTCCACCCGCCCGGTCTCCTTCTCCACCACGCCCAGCGCGGTCAGGGCGGCGGCGTTGTCCGGGGTGCGGTCCAGCACGGCGCGCAGTTCCGTCTCGGCCTCCGTCCAGCGCCCGGCGTCGCGCAGCACGGTGCCCAGGTTGAGCCGCGCCTCGTCATAGGCGGGGCGCAGGGAGAGAGCGCGGCGGTAATGGGCCTCCGCCTCGTCCAGCCGGCCCTGGTCCTGCAGGGCGGTGCCCAAGCTGTTGTGCGCCTCGGCATAATCGTCCCGCCGGGCGACGGCGGCGCGGTAGGCCGCCTCCGCCTCCCCCACCCGGCCCAGGGCGTGGAGGGCAAGACCGTAGTTGGCGAACACGTCCGCCCGCCGCCCGTCGAGGGCCAGCGACCGCGCCATCAGCCGCACCGCGGCGTCATCGCGGCCACATTGATGCGCCAGCACCCCCAGGTAATGCAGCGCATCGGCGGACGCCGGCGCCCCGGCCAGCGTGACGCGGTAGGCACGCTCCGCCCCCGCCCAATCGCCGGCCCGGTGCCGGGACAGGGCCATGTTCAAAGGATGGGGCGTTTCACCCTTGCGTATGGCCACAGGTTCCCGCCGGCTGCCACGTCGAAGACCGCAACCATACGCAGGGAACGCCACGCGGGCCAGAAAAGCCTGAACCGGCGCCGACCCTGCCGGGTCCATCCCATAACCGGGGAAAGAAACCCTGTTGTCTTTATGGAAAGAATGCTTACCATCAAAGAACCAAAAACCCAAATCATCCGGCAACGGCATGGCGAACAAATATTGTTTATGACTTTTTCCACCAAAGATATCGCTGTTTCTATTTAAAATACAAAAGAACATACAAATATATTCTTTTTGATAACTTTATTCATATGACATTATTTTTGTATATCAATGTTGACTTCTTACGAAGTTGATGGAGATAATTACTTATCGAACATCCATATCAAAAAATATGGATTTTGGGAATACGCCCCTTCCCATGACCATCCCTGTCAGGGAAACATTCTCTTTTTCCTGCCGTCCAGGTTGGCACGCCTTAAAGACGGCGGCCTCATGACTTTTTGAGCCGGCGACTTCCCTACTCTGTGCATTCATTGTGGAGGAAACGATGGATTACCCCGTCAACGGGGCGGCTGCACGGCCGCCGCGGCGCTCCCTTTCCTTTTTATGCAGCACCACCGCTCTTCTGGCCTTGTGCGGGTGCGGAACACCGGAACCACCGAACATCCGCCAAAAGGTGGCGGAATCCGTCAACACGCTGAGTATGCGGCCCATTTATCCCTTCAGCGAGACCTTGCGCATCGGCGCGTTGCACATCGTTGACGCCTCAGCGGCCAAACCGGGGGACAAGACCCCGATCTGGCAGGAAACATCCCTTCTCCTGACAGAAGAACTGGTGCCGGCGTTCGAACAGGCCCGCCAGAACCGGCCATCCCTCAAGACCCGGTTTCCCCGTTCACACGCCGACCTCGGTTCAGCGCTCCGGCCCGCCGCGGGGCAGGTCTTCTACCGCCAGCAACCCGCCGCAAAGGACGACCCGGCGCCACCGGCGGACTCCCTCGCCCTGGCGGCCATACCCGGCTACACCCTCGCCTCGGTGGACCAGGGGACGCTGGGCGGCTTCCTGCCCGGGCTGGCCGCCACATTCTTCGGTTCGCTTGGTCTGCGCCACACCTCGTACCTGCGGATGGAGCCCGAAGGGGTGGAAATGGCGGAGGTGCCCTACGATCAGGTGCGCCAGATCGTCTACAACGCCTGCAGCGATACCACCGGCCGAAGCCTTTTTGGAAACATTGGCGAGAATGGAAAAGGGCTGGTGCGCGGCGCCTACCAGATACTCGACCAGTTGCGCCAGGAGCGGGGGGACACCCAACAGGTTCAGCCGCAACTGGTGTTGATGCGCCGCATCTTCTATCTGCGCGGGGTCCGTTTCGTGACGGACGACAGCCGTGTGTCGGCCGCCTTTCTCCAGGCCGCGCTGCAAAGCAGCCTGCAGGGGGGCCAGACGCCGGTTTCCCTGCCATCCCTGCCGGCCAAGAACAATCTGGCCCCGGCGGGCGAAAAGAACGGCACCGCGGGAACGGCACAGGGGGCTGCGGCCCAGAACGCCGCCGCGATCACCGCGCTTCAGGAACAGATCGATCAATTGCGCGCCGCTCTTGCCAGCGGGTCGGGGCCGCAGTTGGGGGCCAGCTTCGCCCGTGCCGCGGCGACCGGCGTCGAACTCGTCCAGCTTTTCGACCGGCCCCTGGCCTTCGGATACCAGGCGTACTTCGTGGACGTGCGGGCAAACGACCTCAACCGCCCTGCCGGCCCCACCAATCCGATGGACCTTTCACGTCTCTGCAAATCCATCTGACGCCGGAACGGAAGGATCTGATCCATGACCAAGGAAAAACCCGGCCCCAAACCGGCAGCACCCAGCCAGACGGCGATACCGCCCGGGCCGACCCTCAACCCCGGCCCGGGCGGCGGAAATAGTACCGTCAATGCCGTGAACATCCCCCCGTCACCCACGCTCCCCCCCGGTGGGGGAGCGGGACCGGTGATCATCTCGTCCGCACGGCCCCACTTCACCCACCACACCCTGCCGATGGGCGGCGGCGTCCCCATGCCGCTGGGGGCCGACCGGGCGCGGACCGTCGTCTACATCCACGGCATCGGCAACAAGCCGTCGGAATCCGTGCTGAAATGCCAATGGGACACCGCCCTTTTCGGCCACCCCATGGGCGACCGGACGCGGATGGCCTATTGGGTCAACCGGAATTATTATCCCCGCCCGGAAGACGGCGTGTCCTGCGGGTCGCCCGACCACACCCGCGTGGACGACGACGAAGCCTCCCCCTATGCCATCATGGCGCTGGCGGGCGGGCAGAAACCCGATCCCATGACCGCCATCCAGCGGGAGATCGACGCCCTGTCCGGCGGCGACCGGGACCGCAAAGCAACCCTGGAGGCCATTGCCGGCGCCATGCTGCAAAGCGCGCCCCAGCCGGGCACCACGGGCATCCAGGGGCTTGGCCTGTCGGCGGATTGGCTATGGCGGCTGGCCATGCCGGGGATCACCCGCGCCTTTCTGCGCGACGTCCATGATTTCTTCTATGTGGATCACCGCAAGACCGAGATGACCCAGAGCCTGTCCGACCGGCTGGCGGCGGGTGGCGGGCCGTTCGTGATCATCGGCCACAGCCAGGGTTCGATGATCGCCTACGAGGTTCTGCGCCGCCTGAAGAAGGAGGATCTGGACGTCGAACTGTTCCTGACCATCGGCTCCCCCCTGGGCCTGCCCATGGTCCAGGAACGGCTGCGGGCCTGGGACAACGGAAATCTGGCCTTCCCTCCCTGCGTCCGGCGCTGGGTGAACGTGGCCGACCCGCTGGACCCCGTGGCGCTGGACAAGACCCTGAACGGCGAATTCAGCGGCGGCACCATCACGGATCTGCGGCGCGTCAACCTGGACAGCCCCCGCCACCCTCATTCCGGCACCGGCTATCTGGGGTTGGAAGAGGTGCGGGCGGCCGTCCGTGACGAAACCGGCAGCGCCTTCGGTCAGGTGATCGCCCCCTTCGCCATTGCCGGCAATCTGGTCGAGCGTCTGGAGGACGGCGGGCGGGACCACCGGCACCATGTGCTGATCGAGTTGGCCGGGGCCGGGGGCGGCACGCTGGCCGCCACGGGCGCGGCGGTCGAAACCCACATCCACACGCTGCTGCAGAGCCAGGGGATCGACGGCGGGGAAGCGGAGGTGGAGCGGCTGCGCCGCTATGTCTGCGCCCGTCTGACCCGGCTGGAGGTGGAGGCGCTGCGGTCGTCGTTTCAGGATCTCAACATCGGCGGGATCTGGCACAACGCGGAGAAACGTGCCCTGATCGCCGAATCCGCCCACACCGTCCAGGCCCATACGGCCAACCACGGGTACAACGCCGACGGGCGCGGGATCTGCTGGGCGGTTCTCGACACCGGCATCCAGGCGGGCCACCCCCACTTCCAGCAATACGCCAACGTCACCGCCCAGTACGATTGCACCACCACCGGTACGCCTGCCCCGGCCGCGCCCGGTTCGAACGGCTTCATCAACATCGACCGCCAGGGCCATGGCACCCATGTGGCAGGCATCATTGCCGGGCGCGCGGATGTCATGGACCAGAACGGCAAGCCCGCGGTCTATGCCGGCATGGCGCCGCGCTGCTCGCTGATGGGGTTCAAGGTTCTGGACGACAACGGCATGGGCCGCGACGCCTGGATCATCAAGGCGCTGGAAACCATCTTCGACCTGAACGAGAACGCCCGCGAACTGACGGTCCACGGCATCAACCTCAGCCTGGGCAGCAATTTCGACCCCAGCGTCTACGGCACCGGCCACACGCCGCTGTGCCGTGAACTGCGCCGGCTGTGGGGACAGGGGGTGCTGATCTGCGTCGCCGCCGGCAACGCCGGATTCGCCACTCTGAACAGCCAGAACGGCACCATCCAGGCCAACATGGACATCAGCATCGGCGACCCCGCCAATCTGGAGGAATGCATCGCCGTAGGGTCGGTGCACAAGACCAACCCACACACCTATGGCATCTCCTACTTCTCGTCCCGCGGCCCGACGGCGGACGGCCGGCGGAAGCCGGATCTGGTGGCGCCGGGCGAACGGATCGTTTCCGCCCGGCACGACTGGGCCCCGCTGCCGCCCACGCCGGGACAGCCGTTCGTTCCCCCCCTGAACCATCTTTACGTGGAAATGAGCGGCACCAGCATGGCCGCCCCCCATGTGTCCGGCATCCTTGCGGCCTTTCTCAGCCGCCGGCGGGAGTTCATCGGATACCCCGACCGGGTGAAACGCATCTTGCTGGACGGGTGCGTGGATCTGCAGCGCGACCCCTATATGCAAGGAGCCGGGCTGCCGAATCTGGTCAAGATGCTGGCGCTGAACTGACCGGCATCGGCGGCACGGTGAACGGGGGCGGCTCCGCCCCCGTTCATTCCGCCGCGCACGCATCCTCGGTCAGGCGGCGGGGCAGGCGCAGGGTGAACACCACCCCCTGGCCGATGGCACTGGCCACGGTGATCTGCCCCTTCAGCGATCCGGTCACGATGTTGTGCACGATGTTCAGCCCCAGCCCCGAACTGCCGTTGCCGCGGCGGGTGGTGAAGAAGGGATCGAAGATCTTGGGCAGGTTTTCCGGCGCCACCCCCCGCCCGTCGTCGCGGTAGACGATCTCCACCATATGGAAATCGGTCTGCACCGCGGTCAGCGACAGGTGCCCGGTCTGCCCCTCGTCATAGGCATGGACCAGGGAGTTCATCACCAGATTGGTCACCACCTGCGACAGCAGGCCGGGATAGCCCAGCATCTCGATCCCCGGATCGCAGGTGATGGTGATCTGGTGCGGGGTCTTGCGCAGGGTGGGCGACAGGCTGTTGATGATGTCGTCCAGGTACTTGCCCAATTCGAACGGGCGCAGCATCTCCGACGTGCGGTCGGTCGCCACCTGCTTGAAGCTCTGGATCAGCGACGACGCGCGTTCCATGTTGTGCAGCAGCAGCCGCGCCGCCTCGTCCGCCAGCTCCAGGTAATTGTGCAGGTCGGCGCGGCGGATCTGGTTCTGCGACACCAGCATGTGGATGTCGCGGGTGCGGTCGGCCAGATGGGAGGCGGCGGTCACGGCCACGCCGACCGGCGTGTTGATCTCGTGCGCCACCCCGGCCACCAGGGCGCCCAGGGACGCCAGCTTTTCCGAGCGCACCAGCTCCGCCTGCGCCCGGTTCAGGTTCTCCAGCGTTTCCTGCAAGTCGGCGTTGGCACGGGTCAGCGCGCGGGTGCGTTCCTCCACCCGCGATTCCAGCGTCTGCCACGCCTGGCGCTGCAAGGTGATGTCGCGGCCCGTGCCGCGGTAGCCCACGAAGGCGCCCGCCCCGTCGAACACCGGCAGCCCGGCCAGCCGCGCGAACGACACATGCCCCTGGCCGTCGGTCCACGAGATGTCGAACTCGTGCACCGGCTCGCGCCGTTCCAGCATCGCCATGAAGCCGTCCCACCCGCCGGGATCCGCCGCGTCCGGCCCCAGCTGGTCGGCGCGCAGCCCGATGGGCGCATGGGCCGGGCGCAGCAGTTCGAAGAAGCGGTCCGACAGCGCCACGTAGCGCAGATCCCGGTCCAGTTCCCAGTACCAGTCGGACGCGGCGGCGGTGAAGTCGCGGAAGCGCGATTCGCTGAGCCGCAAATCCGCCTCCATCCGGTCGCGCTGGCGGGCACGGGTGGACAGGTCGCTCGCCATCCGGTTGATGCCGTCCTCCAGCAGGCCCAGCTCGTCCTCGGCCACCGCCAGGGGCGGGGCGTCCTCGTCGCCGGCGCCGATGCGGTGGACATAGCCGGCCATGGCACGGATGCGGCGCAGAACCGTCAGCTTGAAGGCCAGGAAGATGATCGCCGACGTCAGCACCACGCAGACGAACGACGCGGCGGCCACGTTGGCGATCACCACCTGCTTCTGCGCCGTCAGCCCGGTGGTGTTGGCCTTGATCAGCGTGTAGAGCGTGGGGATGTCGGTGCCGCGCAGGAACAGCGGCGTCACCGACACCAGCGACGTGCGGTCCCCCTCGGTCACGTCGTAGAGCCGCGGCCCCCGTTCGCGCACGGAAAACCACGCCGGGTCGATGCCGGGAATTTGCCGGATGTCGCGGCCCAGATTGGCCGGATGCAGGGCGTGGAACACGTTCCAGTTGGCCCCGACCACCATCCCCTCTTCCAGTTCCTGGCCGATCAGGTTGGCCATGATGTCGCGGTCGGCCACGGCGTCATAAGCCAGCACCCCCCGTTCCATCATGTCGCCCGGCACGACGATGCGGTCGCGGGTGCGCCGCTCCACCTCGCTGCTCAGCCGCTGCACGGCGTAGGCACCGATGAAGACGAGCACCACCAGCTCGACCACCACCACCGTGGCGCCGATGCGGAAAGCCAGACTTCTCAGCAATGAGCGCATGGACCGCCACCCCCAGCGATGCCCATGGGGCGTTTGAAACGAATGGGCACGTTGTTGCGGGCCGGCGGCGGCATCATGGCCCCTCCACATAATATTGGGCCGGGTTGGTGGGGGCCGGCGTCGGATAGACCCAGCTTTCCGGCATGCTCCGCGGCACGTTGCGGAAACCGGAGCGCACCACCCCCACGCCCCCCGGCGTGATGGCAATGCCGATGGCGTAGAATTCCTCCGCCGCGATGGCCAGGATGTCGCGCATCAGCCGATCCTGCCGCTCGGCATCCGCCGTTTCGCGGATGCGGCGGTAAAGGTCCAGTTGCTGCAGCACCGGGTCGGGCGGGACCATGGCCCCGTCCGCCGCCGGAGCCTCCCGCCAGCGTTCCCACGCGGGCGCGCCGCTGTAGCCGTCGAAGGCGGGAATGAAGCCGTGGATCTCCTGCATCGGGTCCATGCCGCCGTCGCCCGATCCGATCACCGCGTCGAACAGGTTGGCCCGCACCCGGCGGCGCAGGGTGGCGCGGTCCAGTTCCTCCACCCGCACGTCCAGGCCGGCGGCCTGCCAGTCAGCGGCCACCATGCGGGCCGCGGCCCCCTGGTGCGGACGGTCGGCCCGCACCAGGATGGTGAAGGCCGCCGGGCGCCCGTCGGGCATCATCCTCACCCCGCCGGGAGTCCGCCGGCCGAGCCCGGCGGACTCCAGCCCGGCCGCCGCCGCCGCGGGATCGAAATCCAGGTGCTGGCGGGCCAGCCGTTCGGAATAGAACCGCGACTCCGGCCGCGGCGCCACCTGTGCCGGGGTTCCCCGGCCGTTCAGGGGGCCGGCGATGATGCCGGCCCGGTCGATGGCATGGGACAGCGCGATGCGCACGTCCCGCCGGGTGAACAGGGCGCGCAGGCCCGGATCGGGGTGGGTCAGGTTCAGCATCAGCGGCACGGCGTTGCTGTCGCCGGGCTGCATCGCCACCGGACGGTACCCGTCCGCCAGCAGGGCGGGCAGCCGGTCCTGCACCTGGGGGATCACCACATGGCGGGCCTGCATGTCGATGCCGCCGTCCAGCAGCAGACCCAGGAAGGAATCGTCGCTGTCCGTCAGCGCCACCTCCACCCGGTCGAGATAGGGAAGCTGCTGCCCGGCGGGATCGACCTTCCAGTAAAAGGGGTTGCGTTCGGCCACCACCCGCGGCGGCGGGCCGGGTTCATAGCGCACCACGCGCCAGGCCCCGATCACCGGCACGTCGTCGGCCTCCATGGGAACCGGGGGCAGCGCCGGCCCGGCCAGCCCCCCCGCCGGCACCGGCACCGGGCGGCGCAGCAGCGAGGGCAGATCCGACAGGCTTTGGAAGCTGTTGGCCTTCAGATGGAACAAAGCGGCCCAGCCGTTCAGCCCCGCGGCCCGCGCCATGGCCGCCGCCCCGTCGGGATTGTAGCGTGCGTGATAGCGTTCCAGCGCATGGCGGGGATAGTCGGTCGGTCCGCGCCGCTCCTGCCCCGAGGCCAGCGCCGGCAGGAACAGCCCGTTGGGCTGGGCGAAGACGAAGCGCACCGTGTCCGTCCCGGGAATTTCCAGCCGCACGCCGGCCCCGGCCCGTGGCATCCACGGCGGCGGCAGCGGTGTCAGGTCGGGGTTGCCCAACACATCCTCGAACCAGAACTGCACATCCTCCGCCGTGAAGGGCACGCCGTCGGACCACCGCAGGCCGGGGCGCAGGCGGAAGGTGAAGACGCGGGCGTCCTCGCTCACCTCCACCGCCTGGGCCACGTTGGGCACCACCCGCCGCCACGCGGCGTCCCACCGCATCAGCGGCTCGTACCCGATGGTGCGGTAGAGCAGCAGCCCGTCCGCCTCCCCGATCATGGCCTGATGCCACGTGCCGCCGTAACGGCCGGCCTCTTCCACCGGAATCAGCAGCGGGTTGCCCGGCAGCCGCCCGGCCACCGGCGGCAGGGTGCCTGCCGCCACATGGGCGGCCAGAGCCGGGGCTTCCCGGTAGAACGCCCGCCCGTCCGCCGCCCGGACCGGCGCCGGCACCGCCCCGGCCAGCAGACACAGCAACGCCAAGGCCCCGGCGAACCGGGGGACGGTTCCGGGCTGTGAGGCTGTGTGGAAGGCTCCCAGGGTCATAGGTCCGATTCGTGTCCTCTTCCGGCACCGGCCTTACGAGGCTGCACCAAAGTGGTACCATGAAGCAACCGAGACGGGAAGCGCGGCCCTAACATACTCGGGTATTATGGAAGAGTTCCAATCGCCGAAATCCGGGGAAACCGGGCCATGCGGCCGGTGATGGCGGGGGTGCTGGGAAGAGCCCCCATCCACACGAATGCTTACACAAACAGCAAACGCCGCGGATTTGCGCAAATGAACCGGAAGAAACCGGGAGAAGCGCCCTGGCTTAACCGTCGCCGCAAGTGGTCACACCACTGAGAAACAATCGCAATTCCCTTGATGCAGCTGGGCCGCGGGGCTATGACGGTGCGATTTTTCTTCCCCCCTTTAAGGACATGCGCCCATGCCCGACAAACAGCAGCTCCTGCATCTGGTGTTCGGTGGCCAGCTCATTCGCCCCGACAGCCAGGAATTCGTCGATCCCAACAAGCTCCACATCGTCGGGATCTTCCCCAACTACGATGCGGCGGTGAAGGCGTGGCGCGGGGCCACCGGCGCCACCATCGACGACGCCCACATGCGCTATTTCATCGTGCATCTGCACCGCCTGCTGGATCCCACCGGCGGCCACGACCACGACCACGACCACGATCATTGATCGGTTCCGATCGGGATCATTGATCGGTTCCGATCGGGACCATTGATCGGTTCCGATCGGGACCATTGATCGTCCGCACCCGCGGAAAGGCCCCGGCCCGTGAGCGCCGGGCGGGGCCTTCCGCAGGAACGGTTCAGGCCGCGCGGTAACGGGCGGGCACACCCGCCTCCCGCACCAGGACGCCCCGGTGCAGCAGGTGATTGACGTGGGCCAGCGCTTCGCCGATGGCGAAGCGGACCTGGATGGGGTCCAGTTCCCGCGGGAACATGGCCTGCATCACGTCGAACACCGTTTTCGGCCCGCCGCGGCAAGCCTCGGCCACCTCCGCCAGCCGGTCGGCGTGATGGCTCGCCAATTCCGCGGCGCGGGCGTGCAGCCCATGGAACGGCCGCCCGTGTGACGGCAGCACCAGCAGCGAATCCGGCACGCGCCGGCACACATCCTCCAGGCTGACCAGAAAATCGTTCAAGGGATCCTCGTCGGGCTGCTGCGGCCAGACGCTGACGTTGGGGCTGATCTTGGGCAGCACCTGATCGCCGCTGATGAACACCCCGGCCTCCTCGCCCATCAGGCACGCCTGCTCGGGCGCATGGCCGCGGCCCACCACCACCCGCCACCGCCGCCCGCCGATGGCGAGACCGTCGCCGTCGCGCAGCCGGTGAAGGACGGCGGGCACCTCCGGCACCGCCAGACGGTAGGCGTCGGCCCGCCGGGCCAGCCGCTCGGCCAGCGGCTCCGGCAGCCCGGCGTCGGCGTAGAAGCGGGCCGCCAGCGGCGTGCATTCCTCCGCCCCCTGCATGGACAGCATCCGTCCCCACAGCCATTCGGCGAGCGTGGCGTGGAACGTGGCGCCGAACCGCGCCGTCAGCCATGCCGCCAGCCCCATGTGGTCGGGGTGGAAATGGGTGGTGATGACGCGGGTGACGGGCCGCCCGCCCATGGGACCGGTGAACAGCGCCTCCCACGCCGTGCGGGTGGCGTCGTCGTTGAAGCCGCAATCCACCACGGCCCAGCCGTCGCCATCCTCCAGCAGCCAGATGTTGATGTGGTTGAGGGCGAAGGGCAGCGGCATCCGCGCCCACCACACACCCGGCGCCACCGCCACCGCGGTTCCGGCGGGCGGCGGGGTGCCGAAGGGATCTTCGGCGGGGGGAAGGGGCGTGGTCATGGAACGGCTCCGCAGGGTTGACGTTTGCGTGATCCTAGGCCAAGCGCTTGCCCGGCACCAGTTTGTGTTACAAGAAGCCCCATCGTCCTTCGACTCATTCCGTACCCTTCAGGATCCCGGCCCCCCATCATGACCCGTTTCGACGACAGCGCCGCCCGCCATCCCTCCCCCTTCCGCGAAGGGGACGCCGTGACCGTCGTGTCGGGCGAGAAGGGGCCGCAGAGCCTGACCACCGTCCGCCGCTTCCTCCACGGCGGGCGCTGCATGGAGCTGGCCGACGGGTCGCAGTGGCGCAGCGACGGCAAGCGCCAATGGACCTTCGGGTCGTCCTACTATCACGGCCCGGTGGTGGAACCGCGCCGCCCCGGCGACGAGGCCCACGTCAACCGCCGCCGCGCCATCGGCGCCATCCGCAAGTTCGCCAACGGCCTGAACGAAGCCACACCGCTGCAGGCCGACGCGCTGATGCGCATCATGGCGGTGATCCAGGAGGAAACGGCGGCGGTGGCCGGGCTTGCCCCCGAAACCGGCGACGGCGATTCCGCGGACGCCGACGGGGCGTAACCGGCGGTGACCGCGGCCCCTTCCCTGCTCCGCCGCCACGGCGGCGGCGTCAGCCTGGTCATCGACCCGCGCGGGGCCGGACGGGTGCTTTATTGGGGGCCGGCGCTGCCGGCGATCACCGACGGCCTGTGGAACGCCGAACCGCCGGCCACCCCCGACCCCGGCGGCGCCGCGCCGCTGGTGCCGCTGACCGGTTGGGGCTATGGCGGGTTGCCGGCCCTGTCCGGGCGCTGGGCCGGCGGCGGCTGGGCGCCGCGGCTGGCGGTGACCGCGGTGTCCGGCGAGGGACAGGCGCTGAGCCTGACGCTGGCCGACCCCGGCGGCGCGCTGTCGGTGGTGCTGGACTGGGAACTCGACGCGGACACCGGCGTGCTGACCGGCACCGCCGCCGTCACCAACCATGGGGCGGAGCCGTACCGGCTCGACGGGTGCGCCGCGCTGTGCCTGCCCCTGCCCGGCTGGGTGGACGAGGCGCTGACCTTCGAGGGCGGCTACATCCGCGAGTTTCAGGAGCACCGCCAGCCCATCGGCCCCGGCGCCCTGGTGCGGGAGAACCGTCGGGGCCGCACCTCCCACGACAGTTTCCCGGCCCTGGTGGCGGGCGAGGCCGGGTTCGGCGCCGTCCACGGCAGCCTGTTCGCCGTGCATCTGGGCTGGAGCGGCAACCACCGTCTGACCCTGGAAACCCTGGCCGCCGGCACCCGGGTTCTGATGGCCGGCGAACTGCTGCTGCCGGGGGAGGTGGTGCTGGCGCCGGGCGAAACGTACCGCACGCCGCCGGCTTATGCCGTGGCCGCCGACGGTGGGCTGAACGGGCTGATGGCCCGCACCCACGCCCACGTGCGCCGCCGCATCCTGCCGCGCGTGCCGCTGCCGGAACGGCCGGTGCATCTCAACACCTGGGAAGCGGTCTATCATGCCCACGACCCGCAGGGGCTGGGCGACTTGGCCCGTGCCGCCGCCGCGGTGGGGGTGGAGCGTTTCGTTCTCGACGACGGCTGGTTCCACGGGCGTGTGAACGAGCGTCATGGGCTGGGCGACTGGTGGCCCGACCCGTCGAAGCATCCCGGCGGCCTCGCCCCCCTGGCGGAGGCGGTGCGGGCGCTGGGGATGCGTTTCGCCCTGTGGGTGGAGCCGGAAACGGTCAACCCCGGCAGCACGCTCCACACCGATCATCCCGACTGGCTGCTGCGCCTGCCCGGTGACCCGGACGGGCGGCGGCAGTACGTGCTCGACCTGGGACGGGAGGCGGTGGCCGATCACCTGTTCGCCCGAATCGACGCCCTGCTGCGCAGCGCCCCGGTGGACATGCTGAAGTGGGACATGAACCGCGACCTTGCCGGCACCGGGTGGCAGGGGGAGCCGGCGGTGCGGCGGCAGGTGGCCGGCGTCTACCGCCTGATCGACCGGCTGCGCGCCACCCATCCCCATCTGGAGATCGAAAGCTGCGCGTCGGGCGGCGGGCGGGCCGACTGGGGCATTCTGGCGCGGTGCGAACGCATCTGGGTCAGCGACAGCATGGACGCCCACGACCGGCTGTCCATGCAGCGGGGCTTCACCCTGTTCTTTCCGCCCGAGGTGATGGGAGCCCACGTGGGCCGCGGGCAATCGGCGGTGACCGGGCGGCGGCTGGAGCTTGATTTCCGCTGCGCCGTGGCGCTGTTCGGGCACATGGGGGTGGAATGGGATCTGCGCGGGATCAATGCCGAGGAGCGGGACCGGCTGGCCGCCTGGATCGCCCTGCACAAGCGGCACCGCGCCCTGCTGCACGGGGGACGCTGGGTGCGGCTGCCGCTGGACGACCGGGCCGTCACCGGACACGGGGTTGTGGCCGGGGACGGCGGCTCGGCCCTTTATCTTGTGGCCCAGCAGGTCACCCGCCCCGGCATCGTCACGGTGCGGCTGCCGGGGCTGGCCCCCGGTGCGGTGTACCGGGTGACGGTGCCGGAGCCGTCGCCCTGCCCGCTGCCATGGGGACGGGCGGGGCTGCGCTTCACCGGCGCGCATCTGGCAGCGGCGGGGCTGCGTCTGCCGCTCGGAACACCGGACGAGGCGGTGGTCCTCCACCTTGAGCGCTGCGGGGGCGAAACGTCATAGAACGGGCGGAATCGGGCCGAAGCGGGGGTGAATCATTGGTATAACCAGTGAAAAACCCGTGACCGGCCCATTGCAAAGCGCCGCGCGGTGGGCTATCAGAGCCGCACTCTTTTCAAGAATTCGCCCCAAGGGAGACGAGCACCATGAAGCTCACCCGCCGCGTCAAAGAGATTCTCGCGAACTACGAAAGCGACAATCCCGGCGTCAAGGCCAACCTCGCCCGCATCCTCATGGAAGGCAAGCTGGGCGGCACCGGCAAGCTGGTCATTCTGCCGGTGGACCAGGGCTTCGAGCACGGCCCCGCCCGCAGCTTCGCGCCGAATCCCGCCGGCTATGATCCGCACTACCACTACCAGCTGGCCATCGACGCCGGCTGTAACGCCTACGCCGCTCCCCTGGGGTCGCTGGAAGCCGGTGCCGACACCTTCGCCGGCTCGATCCCGCTGATCTTGAAGATGAACAGCGCCAACAGCCTGTCGCGTCAGAAGGAAGACGCCGACCAGGCCGTGACCGCCTCGGTCGCGGACGCGCTGCGCATCGGTGCGTCGGCCATCGGCTTCACGATCTATCCCGGCTCCGATTCCATGTACAACCAGTACGAGGAAATCCGCGAGCTGTCGAAGGAAGCCAAGGCCGCCGGCATCGCCACCGTCATCTGGTCCTACCCGCGCGGCGGCAACGTGACCAAGGACGGCGAACTGGCGATGGACGTGATCGGCTATGCCGCTCACATGGCGGCTCTGCTGGGCGCCCACATCATCAAGGTGAAGCTGCCGTCGGCCCATCTGGAGCAGGCGGAAGCCAAAAAGGTCTATGAAGCCCAGGGCATCAAGATCGATACCCAGGCCGACCGCGTGCGCCACATCATGCAGTGCTCGTTCAACGGCCGCCGCATCGTTGTGTTCTCCGGCGGGGCGACCAAGGGCGAAGACGCGGTGTTCGAGGATGCCCGCGCCATCCGCGACGGCGGCGGCAACGGCTCGATCATCGGCCGCAACGCCTTCCAGCGTCCGCGTGACGAGGCGCTGAAGCTGCTCGACCGGATCATGAAGATCTATCAGGGCAAGGAGTGATCCTGTGGCCGCGGCCACGGTGAACCCCTGCCGCCTGTACCTCGTGACGCCGCCGGTTCTCGAACCGGCGGCGTTCGCGGTGCCGCTGGCCCAGGCGCTGGACGCGGGCGATGTCGCCTGTGTGCAGCTGCGCCTGAAAGACTGTGACGACGACGCCATCCGCCGCGCCTGCGATGTGCTGCGCCCCATCGCGCAGGCCCGCGAGGTCGCCTTCATCCTGAACGACCGTCCCGATCTGGCGGTGGCGGCGGGGTGTGACGGCGTGCATGTGGGGCAGAGCGACACCCCCTATAAAAAAGCCCGCGCCATCGTCGGCAACGATGCCATCGTCGGCGTCACCTGCCACGACAGCCGCCATCTGGCCATGGAAGCGGCGGAGGCCGGTGCCGATTACGTCGCGTTCGGTGCTTTCTACCCCACCACCACCAAGCCGTCCGACTACCGCCCCGAGCCTGAGTTGCTGTCGTGGTGGGCGGAGATGATCGAGGTGCCGTGCGTGGCGATCGGCGGCATCACGGCCCAGAACTGCGCGCCCTTGGTGCAGGCGGGTGCGGATTTCATCGCCGTGGTCACCGCCGTGTGGAACCACCCCGCCGGCCCCGGCGCCGCGGTCAAGGAATTCAACGCGGCGATTGACGCGGCGTTGCAGGGATAAGGGGTGTAGGGCATGTGCCGGACGTGCCCCAGGTGTCGAGCCATGCGGCGACCGCGCTGAAGGGAATGACTTGCCCCGCCGCCGCCCGTGCCTCGGCTATCATTTCGGCAGGGTGTTCGTCGTCGGTTATGGTTGTCTCCTGTTCTGCCGGCCACTCCCCGGCTTTGCTACAGACACGATAAAATGCCCAGACGAGCGGCATCAGATCAACAAAGCCGCTTGATCTCGCTCTCCTCTCGGGGAAAGGGGCTGTTTGCCAGCGTCGTAGCCCGAGAGGGCCAGGAGGGGGACGGGAGTCGGTGAGGTCAAAGCACCATTGTGATTTCCAGGGCCTTTTTTATGTATTCAAAAATCTGAGCGACCTTATCGAATCCGGGAATGGTCGCCAGCCCCGTGGTATGGGTCACCACGGCCAGGACCAAGGTGACAGTTACAACTTTGGTTATGGATTTGACCCCATCACCAACGCCAGCGCGTCGCGCAGGGCGAGCGTGCGGTGCACGCTCAGCTCGATCAGCAGCCGCTCGGGCAGTGGCGCAGCCCTTCGTCGTCCTCCGGCCGCACGTAGCCGCGGTCGACCTGAAGCCCGCCCTCGAGGTCGATGCTGACGAACACCCCGCCCCGCGCCACCTTGGCCGTCTCGTAGACCAGCGGCCGCTCCTCCAGTACCCGCAGCTCCAGGTCGATCTCGGCGAGGCGCCGCGCCACCCGATCCAGTTCCTCCGCTTCCGCCGGCTCGCTCGCCTCCAGCCGCTCGTACTCGGCGTGCCGCGCGTCGTAGGTCGCCTGCTCCGCCTCGCTCAGCGGCACCGGCCGCCGTCTCCGTGACCGGCTCAGGCAGAATCGTGACCGCTGCAAAAGCGGGCTCCACCGGGGCCTCGACCGGCGTCATCATCCGCCGCCAGCGGTACAGAAGGCTTTCATGCACGCCCAGCCGCCGCGCGGCATCGGTCACCACGACGCCCGGACGGAATCCTCCTCGACCATCCGGACCTTCTGCGATGGCGTGTAGCTCCACCGCCGCTCCGTTCCCGTCAAAACCTCAATTCGCTGGTAAGCCATGACGTTTGCCACTCGTTTGCAGGCGCGCGATGACGCGATCGCTGCAAATTTCAGCCAGAAACGACAAACCAACAACGCGGCTCACACCGTAGGGATACTTTCCGCCCGAATGCTTCCGATGTGATTCCGGAAGCGGTCTGGAGCGGGGTGGTCCGGACAGCAAAAAGCCGCTGACTTCATAATGAAGTCAGCGGCTTAATGTTTGGATGCGGGGGCCGGATTTGAACCGACGACCTTCAGGTTATGAGACGGATCAGCTTCTCTCTAAGCAATTGTTTTTAAACGAGAAAATCATCTAACATGTGTGAATGTGTAAGATTCTGTGTAATTTTAACCATGCTTTCGAGGCGCGACTCGGCGTGCGCGTCCCCTTCCTTTGATACCTCGATTCTAGCCGTTCGACCATCCGGTTACGCTTGAGCCATCCCGGCTATGCACCGTAACGCCCCGGCCATTTAGATAACGGATAATCCTGCCAGCCCTGATGAGATTGCCCATCAAAAGATCGGTAACAGTCTCTTCGCGGAACCGCCGGCGCAAGCGGCGGGATCGTTCTAAAAAGCTTTCGACGAATGGCGGGAACTGGCGGGCCATTTGACAGAGCATCGCCGTCAGTCCTCCGCTGCTACGCCGCCTCGCGCCAGCGCGGCGATGAGTTGGTCGATAAAGCGCGTCCGCGCTGCTTCAGGAAGCTTGTCCAGGTTCAGTTGCTTCCATTTGACGGCTGGCAGGTCAGCCGCTTCCGGCAAGCCGATGGAGCCCCAATCCGGTGTGCCGCGTTTGAAGCCGGTCAGGAACTGCTTATGTTCCTCCGGCATCGCACCGGTAATGGTGGCGATCAGCGCTTCGCGCGCAGCCTCCAGCTCTTCCAGGGGGACCGGTTCAGCCGTCATACCTGCAAAGGCTTGCGAAAACTCCTGGGCGAGATTCTTACGGCGCGGTGCCAGGACTTCGGACATCGGGCGGTCATGGCTCACGAGATAGACCAGAAAGGCGCGCCGAAGGTCCTCGGTTATCCCCTCATTCGCCAGCAGATCGCGGATATCGTAAAGGTCTCTGGGATGCTGCCGGTCAAGGGCCGCCATGATCTTTCCAGCATAAAGGTCGGCAAAGGACACCACCTGTGTTTCGGCATAGCCGAATGCGTCTTCGACAGCCGGGGAGACGGCGCGCGGTTCCGGCGCGAAGACGCAGCCGCGCAAGACCGGCGTCACCTCAATCTTGATCTGCACATCCGCACGCTGGACGACAAGCTTCGTGACGACCTGTTCGCGTTCATTCATAGATTCCGTGACACGCGCATCACGCAGCCCGGCACGTATAGCAGCGGCCATACGCTTCATCGCAGCATTAATGGCAGCCAGCGACTCCGGCCTTCCGGCGACCGGCAAATAGGTCAGGTCGATATCGACCGACAAACGCGGCATGTCGCGAACGAACAGGTTGATGGCGGTTCCGCCTTTCAAGGCGAAGTCCTTTTCCGCTGCGACGAACGGCATAGCGGCGATCAGGAGCGCGACTTGGCGCTGATAGCGTTCAGACAGGGGCATCGAGATCGTCCGGGACCGTTATCAGCAAATCAGGATCAAGCTTGCCGCCCTTTGCCAGAACGCGCTTGCCAGCGCCGAGATCGACCGCATTGCGGTCGATCTGCTTCACCCAGGCATGCGGATGGCGCGCCGCATACCAGAAGAACAGCCGCTTTACCTTCACGCTACGGCAGTCATTCAACAGCAATTGAAGCCGCCGGGGGCTGAGTGCGCTAAGGCCCTCCATCAGCATATCGACCTGATGGAAGCTTTCATGGCTTGGCAGCTCGTTGAGCATTTCGAGCAGCGCGCGTTCCGGTGTCGAGACGCGCAGTTGCCATTCGGACGCGACGGGAATATGCCGGAGCGTGCCCTCCTGGAGAGCAGGCTTCTCTGGAAGCCTCCGAAATAGCGTCTGTGCTTTGTGAAACTCAAATTTTTGAGGCAGAGGCAGCTTGGCAAGCCAGCCGGGTGGCGGTGCCTCGCCATAGAGATGAATGATGGACGGCCCGGCGGCGGAAAGATAATGGCTGAAGCCTTGAAGATCGAGGGCGACGCGCCCGCCAACGGACAGGCCGCTGCCCAGAAGCGTCTGGAGCGAGACGACGGCCTTCTCCCAGGTCAACTCACCGCGTGGCCGCTTATAGGTTCCGCGCACGGGTTGTATGAGCCAGCCTGCGGAAACATACTGACTGCGCAGGCTCCTCGAATAGCCGTGACGCTCCATCCAGGCGGCATCGACCAGCAACCCCTCTGGGAGGGTCCGCTCAAGAAGGTTTAGCTTTCCGCCATTTTGCTCAGCCATACTTAGCAAAATAGCTTAATCTCAAACCAACGACAAGGTTTAAGAACGCGGAATTTTGCCAAGCCCAGCTTGGCAAAAGCGCGATTTTGTAAACTATACGGACAGAGTTTCCCAACTCTCCGGCGATTTTGGGCTCTCTCTCAAGCTGGCGGCGTGGGAGGGTATTTCGCGAAATGATACTGTCCCAGCAGGGATATGTATTCTCCCTTATAGCCAATAGCCGTCATGACAAAACGCAGGCCGATTTCCCGGATGACAATTGCATGTTCAATGAGCGGTACCTTCTCAAGACCATCCTCGTAATATGAGCCGCGATGGATGATATAGTTTCTTGCAGATATCGCATCACCAATCATCTTTTCGGTGATTCCGTCCAGAACTACACCCCAGCGATCAGCAAGAAGGAAAATCTTTTCCCGCAAAGGGCGGCGGTTCAGTTCATTGATTTTTCCCGGAAGATGTTTATTGAAATCATCCATGGAATAAGAAGGAAGTCTTTCGGTCGTGGTTTCACGGACAGCCCGCCTCAAAGCCTTTTTGATCTTTTCGAAATCAGCTTCCGGGAAGAAAAACGCCTCATCTTCAGTTGCGTTTGAGTCTATCAAATTCTCCAAAGCCGTCATACCTGCGACCAAGCGAAATTCATTATAAGTAGCATTCATGGAAAGCCATTCGATTATGAAGAATAGGCTTTTGGCTTCGATGGGAGGATGGAAATGAGAATTTATGGCCACTTCCAGAATAGGCCCATGATTCAGGAAATGGAACACCGGGAAAGCATCTTTGCGCTGCTCAACCTGAGAATAGCAAAAAATTTCTACAATATTATCATGGTAAAATTCCGTGACCGGCTGCCGCAAATTCGTACCAGAAGAAAATGACAATATACGGCGGATGTGTTCTATCAATTTCTCGACATCTGACCGCCATATATCAAGATTATCCCTTTTTGATTCAGCCTGAATGGCGATATATCCGGTAACTTGGTCAGGGTTGTCAAATTCACTCATCCCTGCAATTGCGACCATGCCAAGTTCACATTGCTTGTGATTGCTGGGAAAGCTCTTAAAGCCCTTCAGGTGGGTTTTGATAAAGGCCGCATCCACAGGCTTTTCCAATTGCCTTGTAAAGGTGGCTTCCGCACAATTGCCAACAAGGACAAGATAACAACCGTTCACCACATCCGAATGAGGGCCTATGGAATCAAAAGAGAGGCTCTTCGTTTTGAATTCCGTTCCATCCTCGGCTTCGCCAGTCAGAGAAAACCAATGCGGATGACGCCTCTCTTTATGCCATATATCGAATATAAACCGACTTTTGTCATCAAAGCAGATTCGATCAAATGTAAAAACCACCTCTCCTGCCAAATCGATATGAGCGCCGAATCTTATAGGTAGCTGATGATCGTCGGCTCCAATGATTCCTTGGAACCATGTCAGCTCCTTCAGCCATTTTGACTTCATGTTATCCTCACTTATTGAGTCATATTGGCGAGGCGATCATATTTCCGTTCAATACGGGATCATCATATGGAGAATATTCATCGGCGGCGTTTCTTCGCTCTGTTGTGCGGAGGACCATCAAGAGGTAGATATGTCCACCCCGTCTTTCCGTGAAGCTCCAACATTTTCTCCCGCAAAACAGGAAACATAGAAAGGTCACGGCTCATATCCACGAGAAAATCGATATAAGCCAATCTGAATCTAACAGTATAATCTCCAGTATCATTCACAAATGGCGGCGATGCGTGGTTATAATACGAATCACAATCCCCCATGAGCATTATTATTTTTCTATTCCCACGACCATTAATCACAAAATTCCGGATGTTATCAAATTCGTCAGACATCACTATTTCAGGACCAAGAAAATAAGCTGCCGATGAAAATGCAATTTTCACTATGCCACGGACAAATTTTGGATTTCGGCCAATCTCAGCCGAGAATGATACTTTTCCCATCATTCCACGGCGTTCAAATGAAGCCCGGATATGCCGGTTTGATCCGCCGACAGGCGGCAAAACCGTTCCATCATGTGCCTGAACTGGATGTTTATCCATATTGAAGGAAATTTCCGGCCCCTTCCGCCCGAATGTACCTTTAACATTGCCGCGATTCATTATTGCAGGCGAGCGTCCTCCTTTGCGAGGGATGCCCGCCAAGAAAGCGGGGAAATCAAAATCATCTATTACCGCACGATCCAAGCTCGCCAAGCCATTATTGCAAGCGCGACAGACTATGCCGCCGGTGAGGACAAAACCTTCAGGGCATCCCAAAGCCTCAGGAATAATGTGTTCGATTGAAGGTTCCTGATCGTCCTTCTTGCACCAAATGCATTTCATTGCTCAACCCGCCATATAACGCATTGTCCCTACAATGACTTTGTACCTTCACCGCTCCCGCTCGTCATCATCGCGCTCCCGCTGCTGACGGGCACGGTCCTGCTGGCGCTGCGGCTCCGGCGTCTCGCGGTGGAGCGGGTCGCCGCGCTGGCGCTCCTCCTCGGCCAGTACCGGGCGCAAGCGGTCCTGCGCTGCGCCGAGCGTCGAACGGCTGCGCAGGGCTTCGAACTTCACGATATCGCCCTGGTCGCTGAGCGTCCGGGCGTTGCGGTAGGACCATGCGCCGGAGGAGTCGCGGCTGGCGTCGAGCGTTTCGGCCTCCTTGCCCTCGCCCCGGCGGAGCGTTGCCCGCAAGCGGGCATCGTCGGCCCATTCGACCCGGTAGCCATGCGCTTTTTCGGCATGTGCCGGAAGGTCGAGACGCTGCATCGCCTGCCGTTCCTGCTCAGGCGTGCGGATCGGGGGAGTCTGCGCCTCGCGGGCATGGTTGCGGGGTGAAGTCTCCCGCCCCGGCGCATCACGACCCCGCTGTTGCTCGCGCCCGGCGGCCTCGCGGTGCTTTTGCTGCATGCGCGTCTCTTCCCGACGGATGCGCATCTTTTCGTCGAGTGGCGGGTATAGGGCGGGCTGGTCGATGCCGCGCGCCTCCCATTGCTGCCGCCCGTCCTTCGCCTGCTCGCGGAAGTCCTTCGCGCGTTCGGCCTGCGCCGCCGCCTGCCGCTCATGCGCTTCGCCGCCGATGCAGCGCGACAGCCCGGCCACCCGGTCATGCACCTGCGCCATATGGTCGGCATGTTCGATGTCGCGACGGAGGCTGAGCATATCCCGCCGGGCGGGATCGGGCTCGGTAGCGATGGCATGGTCAAGCTGGTGGCGTTCGCGCTGATAAGCGGCGGCCTCGGCCAAGCTCGCCTGCGCCAGCGAACCATAGGGGTCGCGCGGGTTGTAGTGGCGGGCGAGCGCTTCGGTGTAGCGAAGCTGCGCCGACGCCGGGAACGCCCTGTCGTCCGGCACCGGCTGGGCGCGCTGGCCCTGTGCGCGTTGCGTCTCGGCACGCGCATCGTCGGCGGGGCGGGCCGGGTCGCGCTCGGGCGGCGGCGCGGCTTCTCGCATCTGGCGGCGGGCGAGCGTCGCATCGGCGGTGCGGGCGGCGACGAAGCGCACATGGTGCTGCGGCTGCGTCTCGCGCATTTCGGCAAGGCGTTGCTGCTCGGCCCGGCTGGCGGCCTCCGCCTCGTCGTTCATCCGCGTGACGCGGGCGGCCTCGGCCTGTTCGGCTTCGCGGACGAAGGCGAGGCGCTTTTCCTCGTCGGCGGTGATGTTCGCGCGGCGGTCTTCCTCCTCGGCCCCGAGGATCGTGCGGCGGCGCTCCTCCATCGCATCGGTCAGCTTCGCGGCGCGGTCGGGATCGTCCGCGGCGATCTCGGGGAGCGGCGTTTCCTCGGCCTGCTTCTTCCTGCTGTCGCGGGGTTGCTGCATCGCACCTTTCCCTTCGCCGCCGCCTCTGCCGTCGCGCCCGTCACGATCCGAACGCGCCTTGTCGAGTTCGACCACCTCCGCCGCAGTGGCATAGGCAAGGCTGGCCTCCTCGCGCTGCACCCGGCCCATCTGCCGGGCAAGGGCGATCTCGTCGGCGGCAAGGTCGGTCGAGACGTAGAGGTTCACCGACGCCTTGTGCCGCGTCATGCCGACATAGGCCGTGCGCGCGTTCCAGGCGAAAGCGTTGTCATAGAGAGCATACACCTCAAGCTGCGTCTTGCCCTGCCCGCGATAGACCGTGCCCGCATAGCCAAGCCCGAACTGGTCGAAGCTCGCGGAATCGAACCGTACCTCGCGCCCCGCATCCATCCGGGCGACGATCTCGGTCCCGGCGATCCGCTCGACCGTGCCGAGCGCGCCGTTATAGATTCCGGCGCGGCGGTCGTTGCCGTGGAACTGGATGCGGTCGCCGATGCCGACCTCCAGCCGCCCGCGCACCGTCTCGACCTCGATGCCGGACGCAACCTCGCCGCGCCGGACGCGGATATCCCGGATCGCGCGGTTGAGGCGGTTCACCTCGCGGTTCGTGCTGGCATAGACGAAGCGGGCCGCGTCGGGCCGCTCGCTTCTGTCCTGATCCCAATCGGACAGAAGCCGCGCCCGGCTCTCCTCCAGGTCGCCGGACCAATGCACCGAGCCGCGTTCGGCATAGGCCCGCAAGCCCTCGGCGACGCGGCCCTCGGCGAAGTCCTGCGACGCCTGCCGCTGCCAATCCTCGCCCTGCCGCCGCACGCTGCGGATGACGGCGCTGCCGTGCCGCTCCTTGATCTCGCTGAACATGCCGCCGCGCTCGACGCTGGCGAGCTGGCGGTCGTCGCCGACAAGCACCACCTTCGCCCGCGCCTCGGCGGCGCGGCGCATCAGGCGGGCATAGGTCGGGGTGTCGAGCATCGCCGCTTCGTCCACAATCACCAGCGTGCGCCGGTCCCATGCGGGCAGGTCGCGGCGCTTGGCGGGGTTCTCCTGATAGTAAAGCTCAAGATGGACCGTGCTGCCGTGCCTGAATCCCGAACGGCGCAAATCGTCGGCGACGGTGTTGGTCGGGGCGAGACCGATCACCCGCCAGCCCGCGCGCTCATGCGCATCGCGGATGGCGTCGATGCTGTAGCTCTTGCCCGTCCCGGCAAGACCCTCGATCACGACCAGCCCATCCGTGCCCGTCGCCTTCAGGAAGGCGTCGCGCTGCTCGGCGTCGAGTGTGCGGGCTTCTGCCGCCGCCCGCACATGCCGCGCGGCGACGGCTTCCCGCGCGACGCCGATGGAAGCCGCGTCGGCTGCAACCTGCCGCTCCTCGGCGCGGACCTGCACCGTCGTGTAGCGCCCGGCGAATTCGCCCGAAGAGCGGGCATGCAGCGGCACGATCTCGGGCCGGGCCAGCACGGCGGCGCGGATGGCCTGCCGCTCGCCGGCATCGGCGACATGCTTCCTGATCAGGCGCTCAATATCCAGTTCCGTGAAGGTCGCCTGCCGCCGCGTCAGCGTGGCGACGATCTCCGCCGGATCGCGGGCGGCAAGGGCATTGTCCGCCGCCGTGCGGACAGCCCGCGCCTCGGCGGCCTTGGGCACCGTCCGCAACCGCACCGGCCCTTCATGCCGTTGCGGCACGATGCCGGTCTCATCGACTCGAATATCAAGCCCCATCCGCTCGAAATAGAGGTTCTGCGCCTCGCGCCATGCCACGCCCCAGCGCTCGGCCTCCGTCACCGCCGCCTTGCCGTTCTTCAGCCGCCGCACCTCGGGATCAAGGTCACGCGCCTTCGCCGACGACAGCGCCGCGCCCTCGATCCGGCGCGTCGTGATCAGCAGGTGCGCATGGATGTTGGTATCGCCTTCGTGCGGGGCGTGGATGTCGAGCTGGACCGCAACGCCCTTGCTGACGAAATGCGCGGCGGCGAATTCCGCCGCCAGCGTGCGGCAGTCGTCCAATCCCAATTCAGGGTTACAGGGGAGTGCGAGAAGAAGCTCACGCGCCTCCTGCGCGTCCTTCCGTTTCTCCGCCGCCTGCGCCGCGTTCCACAGCACTTCCGGATCGGCGAAGCGGGCGTCGGCCCCTTCCGGCAACAGCATCTCATGGTGAAGAACGCCGTCCCGGTGAGCGAAGAAAAAGCGCTCGCCCGTGCGCTGGCACCGCACGTCGGAACGCGCGTTATAGGCCGCAGAGCGGCAGGCGTTGCCGCCTTCGCTACGCTTGACGTAGCGGATGCGCGCGAATTCGATTGCCATACCACCAAATTGGGATGGCTCCGTGCACTTCGCAAGGTTGCATCGGCACGATGCATATTGCGTATGAAGGCTTGCTGCATAACCTGCGGCGCGGGCGGAGGGGGTGGATTTTCAACCGCGCTGTGCTCATCTACCTCCAAAAGGGAGGGATGCGATGGCACGGCTCACGCTCGCGGAAAAGCTGGAACGGGCGGCGCGGAAGAAAGCGCAGGCCGAACAGGAAGAGTCGCGGCTGAAGGCGGCTCAACGCAAGGAGCGGACGCGGCAACTCATAGAGCTTGGCGGGCTGATCGTAAAGGCAAAGATCGACCATCTGCCGCCGTCCGCCTTGTATGCGTGCTTTCTCCGGATTGCCGATGAGGCACAGGACAAGGATCAGGTCACCCGCTGGGAGCGCGAAGGTGGGAGGCACTTTCAGGCCGAAGAGGACGCCCGCGTTGTTGCGGTGGCAAAGTTCCCGGAGCGGGTTTCAGCCGAGACGGCGGCGGCGCTGCGGAAGCTCGGCTTCCGCTGGAACAAGCTGATGCAACAGTGGGAGGGGCGCGTCATACTCGCCGATGCCACCGCCGCCGTCACGGCGGCAGGCGGGAAGATTGACCAGCTTCAGCAGGTCGCCGGGCCATGAATGCCCGTGCGGGCATCGAGAATGTGGCATTTGGACCCGCGATGCGCGTAGACTGCCCAACCGAACGCTACAGCGCGCCGCCGGAGAAGAGGCAATGGCAACCTCGAAGTCGGTTCTTCCCAAGCTGCCGCCGATTCCACCGGAACTGGTCGATGCGGCAAATGCGCTGGTCCCCTATCTGAATGACGCCAGCCGGACGCTGGGTGAGAAGCTCGCGGCGATATATGCCTATCTCGACCGCTTCGCCCCCTTTGTCCGGACTTTTGCCACCTGCTCGATGGGCTGTGCGCACTGCTGCAAAATAGACGTTCAAATCACCACGCTGGAAGCGGAATACATCCAGATGATGACGGGTGTTCCGTATCGACCGGGCGCGGGGCTTTCCACCGGCCATAAAGATGCCTGTCCGTTTCTTGCCAAGGATCGCGGCTGCGGTATCTATCGCCACCGCCCGCTTGCCTGCCGCATCTACCATGCTGTTGGCGACCCCGAAGATTGCAAGCCGGGGCGCATTCAGATGCAATATGGCGGGCCGCCGGACCACGGGAATCCGATCTACGCCAGCTATGTCCGCTGGCTGCATTTCACCATGGCTGAGATCGGCGGCACGGTGCGGGATATTCGAGATTTCTTTCCTTGCCGCGCATAGATTCTTCATGAGGATTGAAATGTGGAGAGGAATCATTAAAGTAATTTTGTTTACTGCCGTCACTATAGTGCCTGTGGTTGTTCAGGTGATTCCTCAGTCTTTGGTCTCTAGCGTTATGGATATTGACTTCGTTAAAGATAATCTTAGCGAAGCTTATCTGACAGAGGATAAATCAAAACTTACGGAGAATGTGAGATTCTACGTAATTATATTCTGGGCGCTTGTGTCGATTTTTTCGTTTTTCGTATATTTGCATTGTCGTTCTGCAGTTCTCCCGAGAAAATTTGTTGATGACCTCAATGGTCTAGCAAAGATTATCATAACAGAAGACATTAAGAGCAAGGGAAGTGCAGACAATATATTGAGAGATAGAATAATGGACTATCTCGTAGACGCTATAAGCGTTAATTTTAGCCTGGAAGACGTGCGTATCGCTTTGTTGGTTGTTAATGACGGCGATGATTTTCTAAGATTTTCGTTCGGGAGAAAAACAGGAAGGCATGCCTTTAATTCAAATATATCGTTTGGATCGGATCAAGGCGTTGCGGGCAGATCGTTTAAACTTTCCGGAATTCCATGCTGGGGATCAATTCAAAACAAGAAATATCTTTATATTTTTAGAAGAACGCCAAAGAACATTGGAAATGTATACGAAGAATCTCTAGACTATTCTAGAGATTATTACATATGCGCATACTCTGCAGTCGCAGAATTTGAAAATGGGAAAATTATTACATATGCTATATCTATAGACGCAAACAATAGTGGTCGCTTGTATAAAAGCAGAAAGATTATGTCTGAATTTTTTGTTGTAGTCGTCCCCTTTTTCCAAAAAGCTCTTGCCCATCACCTTAGGTCGGTCTAATCATGCTGGATGGCAAGGCGGGAGGTTGCGATGAAAGAAAAATGGCATGGGTATGATGTTCAGACAAATAAAAATACCGGGGCAAAATATGTCGTGGCTCAAAATGGAAATATGATTCCGATATCTATTCCCGAAGCAGATGGTCCTCCCATGAATCTTCGGGAATCAATTGGTGATCTTTTCAAGAAAATTCGCAGTTCTTTTGCCAGAAAAAAGAAGACATATCGATCGCCTTCGATGTAAGACAAGTTTTGCGCATGTGAGCATTCATGTCTCATTGTCGCTGGGCCGCCTACGCGGCGGCCCTCTCCCCCTCCTCTGTACCTCCCTCCTTCACCACCAAACGCCCATGCATCCAGTCCGCCGCCGCCTGCGCCCGCGCCGCAGCGGTGAAGATGGCGCGGCTGTCGTTGCGCAGGACCTTCAGCCATGAAGCAATATAGGCCGCATGATCCGGGCGCGGCTCCGAAGCAAGCCCGAGATCGGCGCAAAGGTAAGCCGCCCCCAGCTCGGCGACAAGCTCCTCGGCGGCGTAACTCTCCGACCCGAACCGCCCTTTGAGATCGCTGGCACAGCGTGTCGGATGCGCCGTCCAGTGTGTCGCCTCATGGGCCAGCGTCGTGTAATAGGCGACCGCATCGCGGAAGGCGGCGAAGGGCGGAATGTGGATTTCGTCGCGGCTCGGGATGTAGCAGGCGCGTGTCCCGCCCTCGCGGATCGTCGCCCCCAGCCCGGCGAAGAAAGCTTCAGCGTGGGCAATGCGTTCGGCGGGCGGCAATACCGGCAGCGCGGGCGCTTCCCAACCCTCCACCTGCGCGGCATTGAAGACATAATAGGCGCGGGCCAGGATTCGGGCCTTCCCCTGCTGCTCCTCCCCTTCGTTGTCCTGCTCCTCCGATGATGCGGCTTCGCTGATCTTCCAGAACACGACAAGGGAGGATTTCTCGCCCTTGCGCACCTGCGCGCCCTTGTCCTGCCATTGCTTGTAGGTTCCCCAGACCGGCGAGGCGAAGCCCTTCTCCTGCCCGGCGGCCCAAAGGGCAAGCGTGTTGATGCCGCGATAGGGTTTGCCGCTGATGATATTCATGGGCCGCGACATGTCGCCCGCACCATGCCACGGCATGCGGAAATCCCCTGCTCCTGCCTCGATGGCGGCGATGATGGTCTCGGTGATGCGGGTGTAAATATCCGCCTTGCTGCTGGTGCTGGTCATTTTCTTGTTCCTCATATTCGGGTTGCACATGCAACCCGAAGCGAGGCACCGCGCCGGGGAGCGGGGGTGTCCGGCGTCAGGGCCGGATGGCGGGGAGGGGGATCGCCCGGCCTGCACGGCGCGCAGCGAAGGAAGGCCGGGGAAACCCCGCCATCCGCCGGCGCAAAGCGCCGGTTCAGCCTTGACGCCGGCGGGGGCGAAGCCCCCACTTTCTGAAGAACGGAATCAGGCGCAGCCTGCCATCGGCTCGCCGCCGTTTGCGGCGAGCGCGCGAAGGATCGTCACCCGCATGGGCCGGGACGCCACCGGCGGCCCGGTGCGCCAAAGGCGCATAGAGCCTGACCCTGGCCGCAGGGCCGGGGGCGCGCCCTCTTCACCCGATTGTAAGGCGGGGCACATGAGTTCTGATCGGATATCTGGTAAGGTGCGCTATCAAGTCCGGGGGAAACGTCATGCGCGACTGGTTCAAGAAAAGCGGGAAGGTCACGGCGGCGACCGCGCGGCGCATCACCGGCATCAGCATCCCCTTCGGCGGCGTGCAATGGGCTGATCCCGGCCCGTCCGACGCGGAAATCATGCGGCGCTTCCTGCTGTTCCTCGAAGACCGGCGCGTTCTTTACAATGCGATGGAATTGGAGGAGGTCAGCCAAGTCGAACGCTCGATCCATGAAATCCGGGCGGAGTGCACCCGAACGCTTCAGGCGCTTGCGCCCGATGTCTTCGCCGTCGCACCGCTCCGGGCGATACGCGAGGCGGGACGCCGCTTCCATGACGACCGGAACGAAGAGTTCCGCTTTTTCGATCATGACGAGCGCCGCCGTGGCGGCAATCCGGGATTCTTTGTCGCCCTCGGCGCGTTCCGCGCAACGGTCGGACAACAAGTCGCCCTGCTCGCCGCCTATTACGACATCAATGTCGAGGGCGCGCTTGCCGCCGTTCTTCCGGCGCTGGATGGCAACGATTGACAGAAGGCGCCAAAAGAGACAACGGCATTACAGAATTCCCGTCTTTCTAACTCCGTTTTTGCGTCAGGCGGATTAGCAGGGCGCGGAAAAACGGACCGATGCGGTGGCATTGTCTCCGCTGAAGCTTGGAAATGGTGTTTTCGGGGCCTGTTTTGGTCTGGATGGCGCCTTTTTCCGCGCCCTCAGGCTCCTGGAGCCGCCATTCAGGCGGACTCCGGGATGATTATGCCGTTGTCAGCAGCTTGGGCAGACGGATCAGGTTATAGGCGGCGGCAGTCAGCGTGAACATCCAACCGACGCGGGCGGTGCCGCGGTGACGGGTCTTGCGCAGCCCCGCCCCCTTGATCCAGCCGAAGACCTCCTCGATCCGCTTGCGGATGCGCAAGGACACGGCATAGCCGGGGTGACGGGTGGTCCGGCCATCAATGGCTGAGCGGCGGTTGCTGGTGTTCTGGGCAACGTGCGGGGTGGCGCCCAGGCGGCGCATGTTCGCCACGAAATCCTTGGTGTCGTAAGCCTTGTCGGCGCCCAGCGTGATGCGGTGGCAGCCGGAGATGGCCTCGACCATCGACACCGCCGCCTCGCGTTCGGCCAAGCCCGTAGCCGCCGTCAGCCGGACATCCACCACCAGAGCATGGCGGTTCTCCATCAGCGCGTGGCCCATGAAGGCCAGCTTCGCCGGCTGCCCGTTGCCCTTGCGGTAGAGACGCGCCTCGGGATCGGTTGTGGAGGCATGCGTTTCGTTGGACCGTTTCTCACCGTGAAAGTCGCGCTCGCCGTTGCGGCCCGGCCCCGGCGGCTCACCGCTGCCATCTTTGGGCCGGAAGCTCTTCACGCTGGCCCACGCCTCGATCAGCGTGCCGTCCACCGAGAAGTGCTCGTCCGACAGCAGCGCCTTGACCCGCGGCTGATCCAGCACGGTGGCCAGGAACGTGGCCGCCACATCCCCCGCCAGCAAACGCTCACGGTTCTTGGTGAAGACCGTCACGTCCCACACCGGGGCGTCCATCGACAGCCCGACGAACCAGCGGAACAGCAGGTTGTAATCAAGCTGCTCCATCAACTGGCGTTCCGAGCGCACCGAGTAGAAGGCCTGGAGCAGCAGCGCCCGCAGCAGCTTCTCCGGTGCGATCGACGGCCGCCCGATCTTCGAGTACAGACCCTCGAAGGCTGGCGACATCACCTCCAGCGCTTCATCCACGATGGCCCGGATCGCCCGCAACGGGTGGTTGGCCGGAACCCGAGCCTCACAGCTCACGTAGCTGAACAGACCCTCGCTGCGTTCGTCCGAACCCCGCATCGCCCCCTCGCCGGCCTCATTCTCTACGAAATGAGAGAATCACGACCGGCCAGCCGGGCATAGCCTTTTTCCGCGCCCTGTTAGTTCTTCCATATCCGGTCGATGGCAATGAGCAAACTTTTCTCCGCTCCCGCAACAGCAAGGGCTCGGGCCGCGGCAGTATTTCAGAGCAACTTTAGCCGTCGCGATTGCCTTATTGACCTGATAGACTTGATATTCGTTCTGGTTGACTCTCATCTCCTGCGTCCCCGGAACGGTGCAAGCTTCTTCATAGTCGAAGAGCGCGCGTTCGGCGGACAGCATCGCTTCGATGTCAGGGTCGGCCTTCAGCCTCTTGCAAATATTGTAGGTCCGTTTCTCGCCGGTGACATCGCATACTCTTTCAGGATCGGGAAGAAATAGAATATTTTCGGCAGAATTCTCTTTGGGGGTCAGGTCGATTAATCCGTCCTCCGGACTCCTCCATATCGCGTGATGCTCCGCCTTAAGACAGACGTTCGGCCAAAGCCAGATGTTCCACCCGAAGACCATTTCTCCGCCATATCCATGGCAGTGATTTTTCACAACATTAAAGCAGTCCCTCAAGGCTGCATTCGCCAATGGGGCTACTTTTACATATACGGGATCGTACTCTGCCCGGATATCTTTGCAGAAGGCTCGAATATAAGGTTCTATTCGTCCAGGCGTGACATCCGGGCAGAATGAATTGAACATCCGGCATCCTCGATACTGCTGCGTTATGCGGGCAATCATGCTACCACGCCGATGTCGCGCTATCCAATTCCCGCATCACGCGCCGTCAGAAAAGGCGGCAAAGATACCTTGCCTGACCGCAGGCATCCGGCGTTCGCGTGTTGCTCATATGCTACGGGAATAATCCATACCCGCGCCGACATCATGCGAATCCCAGTGATTCTGCTGTTCTCTTGCCTTTACATCCCTGCTACGGCCAATCTCCATTCTGAGACAGACCGATAAAGAATAGGCGATATCCGCTTTCTTATTTCCGTATGCATCATCCCGATTATCAGAACTTTCCCAGTCCTCATTTCATCGAATGCAAAAACTGGAAACGATCTATTTCCAGTGGAATTCCGGTTCTACTTATGATATTATTCCTATCGTTCATCCGATTTCAGGTTATGCCGATGCTCGATGCACTGTCATGGATGGAAGGACTATCGCCAGCCTCCGCTGCGCTCGGCATCGCCGCGACGGCGGCCATCGGCTCCGAACTCTGGACCTGCCTCGCGCCGCATCGCGACGAAACCGCCACCGCGCACGGCTCCGCCCGCTGGGCCAACTTGCACGATCTGCGCCGCGCCGGTGCGTTCGGGCGCGACGGGCTGATCCTCGGGCGCTGGCCGTCGCCGCTCTATCCGCGCCTGCTGCGCATCAAGACCGACAAGCATCTCCTGACCGTCGCCCCGAGCCGCGCGGGCAAAGGCGTATCGGCAATCATCCCGAACCTGCTCACCTATCCCGGCTCGGTGCTGGTGATCGACCCCAAAGGCGAGAACGCAAGCGCGACGGCAGCGCGGCGGGCGGCGATGGGACAGGACGTGCATATCCTCGACCCGTGGGGAATCACCGGCCAGCCCACCGCCGCCTTCAATCCCTTCGATCTGCTCGACGGGACCAGTCCCGATCTTGCCGAAGATGCGACGCTGATCGCCGAGGCGCTGGTGCCGCAGGGCGGGGCCTCCGGCCTCGATCCCTATTGGGAGACGGAAGCAAAGGCGCTGATCGCGGGCCTCATCCTCTACATCGTCACGAGCGAGCCGCCGGAGCTGCACAACCTCGCCCGTCTCCGCGCCCTGCTGACGCTGGATGCGGCGGACTTCGCAATCCTGCTCGGCTTCATGACGACCAGCGAGGCGGCGGGCGGCCTCGTCGCTCGTGCGGCCAACCGGCTGCGGCAGAAGCCCGACCGGGAACGCGCCTCGGTGATTTCGAGCGCACAGGCACACACGCATTTCCTCGACAGCCCGCGCATGGGCGCGGTGCTGGCAGGTTCCAGCTTCCACCCCGCCGATCTGAAGCACAGGCCGACCACCGTCTACCTGGTGCTGCCCTCACCCCGGATCGCAACGCATGCAAGGTGGTTGCGCCTGCTGGTGAGCCTGACGCTGGCGACGCTCGCCGACACGCCGCAGCGACCTGACAATCCGGTCCTCTTCATCCTCGACGAGTTCGCCGCGCTCGGGCGGCTGCCGATGATCGAGACGGCCATCGGCCTGATGGCGGGCTACGGCGTCCAGCTCTGGCCGGTCATCCAAGACCTGTCGCAGCTCCGCGCGCTGTATGGCGAACGCTGGCAGAGCTTCATCGCCAATGCCGGTGCCGTTCAGGCGTTCGGCGTCAACGATCCGCTCACCGCCGACACCCTCTCCCGCCTGCTCGGGACGCGCGGCGCGACGGTGCGCAGCGACCAGCGCAAAGCGGACAGGACCATGAAGGGCGGGGAGAGCTACAGCACCATTGCCCGCCCGCTGCTCTACCCGGCGGAAATCCGCAATCTGCCGCCCGCCGACGAGCTGCTGTTCATCGCCGGACTCCCGCCGATGCGAGCGCGCAAGGTGAGCTACCTGCGCGACAAGGCTTTCGCCGCCATGGCCGCGCCGTCGATCCGGACCAGCGCCGCGATGAAGGAAGCGCACCGATGATGCCGGAACTGCTCCCGCCGCCCGTCGAGACGATCCTGATCTACGCCGCCTATGGCTGGGCCGCCGCCAACGGCTTCAAGGCCCGCTCCGGCAAGCCGAAGCTGCCGGAACGCGATGTCTGGCTGCCGCTGTTCGCGGCGCTCGTGGAGCACGACACCGGAAAGCGTGAACTGGCGCGCTATGCCCGTCTCGGGCTGGCGGCATGGAACGTGCCCTTCAGCATTGCCGGATGCCTCAATGCTGCTTTCGCCGATCCGCGCTTCGATGATCTGCTCCGGCAAAGCCTGCGCGATCTCGCCGACACGGCCCGAACGCCGGTCACGCTGCCGACACCCGGCTCGCGCCTTCTGGTGGCTACGACTGGCAATAAAGCGCCGGGCAACAGTGCAGCACCGCGACCAGCGCGGATATTACCCCCTCGCCGGTCGATGATTACAGACAAGCACCCGAAACCATGACCCGCCGCCGTGATTGATTATCCGGGCGGCATATTCATTTGGCGCGCCGCAGGAATGACACGTATCGTAACCTTCTGGCCTTCTACTTCAGCTATGAGAATTGGCTTGTTTTCGTCACGCTCATACTCACGCCTTCTGTTTATGCCGTTTTTGAATTTATTGAGAAAATTATCTGTATGCTTGGCGGCTTCTTGTACAGCGGTTTTATAGGTCTCCGTTCCCTTAATGGCATCCACGATGAAGCCGCCACCTATATTCGCGGCGGCCCAGAGAGCGACACCGATCAACATCCCTTTAATTTTGGTCGATCCTGGCTCTATGGAATTTATCCAAACAAGGTCGTTACTCTGCGCCTTGATCTGGTCCAGAATCTCGTCTTTCTCACGCTCACTCAGTTCAATGCCCGGAAATATTTCCTCATTGAAAAAATCCAAAGCCATGCCTTCCAAGACGCTGCTGATTTCCAGATGTATATCAGACAGAACGCTCAAAGATATTGGCGCATCATGCTCTATAATAATCTCGTATTCCGCCTTCATCACGCCCTCCATCTTCGAGGAATTGACAAAACAGCCTAGTTCCCATACTTGATTGCCGTGCAAAATAAGGAGAAACAAATGGCCATAAATAAAGAAAATACGCCGCTCGACAAAAAGTCTTTCTATAAGGGAATTGTGCTTGGCACCCTTATCGCAAGCAGCCTGTCCATGATATTCTACCCGTCGCGTTCATGCCTGCCTGCGGCAAAACCCTTAGACGCGCCTGAAAATAGTCTTTCCGACCAAAAAGCAAAGAAAACCGAGTTCGATCCGGACCGGAACGTGATTTTAGTGAAGGCTCATGGGCGCGTCAAAGGCGCATCTTTCGGCTGAACGCGATATACGGAGACGCATGTTCCGCATATCTGCTTAGGGCATACAAAAGATGGTCAGTCCATGACGGCAAACTTCCCGA
This sequence comes from Azospirillum fermentarium, assembly GCF_025961205.1. Lineage (NCBI taxonomy): Bacteria > Pseudomonadati > Pseudomonadota > Alphaproteobacteria > Rhodospirillales > Azospirillaceae > Azospirillum > Azospirillum fermentarium. The sequence continues at coordinate 572,226 of NZ_JAOQNH010000002.1, read as the reverse complement.
GAAGCGCTTTATAGGTCGCCTTGTCGATGCCGGGGCATCGCTGCGCATAGGCGCTGTAGGGCTGCACGTCCGTCCAGTCCTCCTTGCAGGCGACCGACCAGCCTCCGCCGCTCTTCTTCAGATGCACCCGGTAAACCCCTTCGTCATCGGCATTGCGGCTCACAAAGGCGGCGACCGCCCAATCCGGAAAGCTGCGCAGCGGCGGACGGCGCTTGTAGGCCGAAGGCGGATATTCCCGCTCGGCCAGCTTCCAGAGGGATTCGCCCTGCGTGCCGCTCCCGGACGCTTGCGGCGCGGCTTCGCTCTTCACCGGGATCGCCGCCGCACCACCCTGAATCCTGACATAGCGCTGCCGCTCGTAGCGGCGTCCGTCCCGGTATGACCAGCCATGGAATGCGCCGTCCGGACCAAGCTCCAGCTCGAAGCTGGCGACGACGTTGCCCCAGTCGGATTTGAACGTCCATCGCCGCCCGTCGAAATAGACGTCGCTGAGGCCGCGCGAATGGATCGCGTTCGGCGGCTGGTACAGATTGGTCATCGCGTAAGTGCCGTCCTCGAATCTGTCGAGGCGGGCGGTTCCGAGTTCCCGCCCGTTCGCATATTGCCGCCAGACGCCGACAAGCGTCGCCTTGCCGTGATCCTGCCCGAGCGCCGCGCCGATCAGGCCGGGAAGACCTGCACTGCCCGCCTGATGATTGCAGCCCGCAAGCCCGGACGACAGCGCCGCCGCAATGCCCAGCACCACCAGCTTCCGGAAATTCATGCTCCCCATGACCGGCTCCCTTCCGGATGTCACTTGGCCGCCGTTTCGGGCGGCGAAGATGCAGGCTGCGGGGCCGCCATGAATTTCAGCACATCGGCGGCGATGAAGAAGGCGTTGGCGGGATTGCGGGGCTTCTTCTCGTCGGACATGTAGACATCCGCCTGCATGACGGGGTTCTGCACGGCGACCGTCTGCGCGGGCGTGTAGTAGCTCGCGCAGCCGCGCTTTCCGCAGGAATAGGATGAACTCCCGCTCGACACGTAATAGCCGGTCCTGATCTCGCCCTCGGCATTCAGAATTTCGAACGCTGTGTAACCGGCCTTGATCGTGTCTTCCGCCGCGCGCCGGATGATGTAGTTGCGCAGCGTGACCAGCTCCGTGCGGCTGTTGCCCTTGGCGAAGACTGACACCCGCCGCTCGTCGAGCCGGGTCGAAGTCACGCCGCCGCCCCACGGACCGAGTTCGCCGTAGGGCGTCGCGAGACAGCCCGTCAGCAGCAACGCGGCGGCGAACGGCAACAGGGCGGCAAGTTTCCGGGACATGGTTCACCCTCCGCCTGCCGTCAGAACTTGACGCCCTGGCCGCGTTGCTTGGCGGCTTCGGCGTCCTTGGCCTGTGCACCCGCCTGCAAGGCCGCGATATATGCCTTCCGCGCGATCAAGCCTTCATGGAAGTATTTTTCGTTGGAGAGGAAGACGCCGAGCCCGGCGGCAATCCCAGGGTTGTCGTCCCGCGCGACGATCTTCGCGCTGACCAGTTGTCCGCAATTCTCGCGGTCGTTGGTAGCGGGCGCGATGCGGACGCCGACCTTGGCATCGATGGCGAAATTGTTATAGACGCGATAGATGGTGCAGCCGCCGATGACGGGCTCGATGGATGAGGATTTGCCGTTCCCCTCCTGATAGCGGCCCCTAGTGTCGAAGTACCATGAATACTCATGCGCCGTCTTCGCATCCAGATAGCCGGTCGGCTTCGCGCCGTACTTGGCCTTCAGCCCGTCGGCGACGGTGGCGGTCGGCGGCTCCTGCCCCGGCTCGAAGGCGACGGCGCGGCTGATCGAACCGGCGACCTCCTTTCCGGGTTCGCCCGCGAAGGCGGTGATGACCAACTCCCGGATCGGCTTCCAATAGGGATTGTCGCCGCCCGCATGAAACTCCGCGATAAGGTAGGTCAGGAATTTCCGGGGCTCCCCGGTCGCCGCGTCGAGCGCGGGCCGCCCGTTCGGCAGCACGATATCCTGCGCCTGTTCCTTGAACTTGAATTCGGGATTATGAGCGCGCAACGTCTTCTCGATATCGGCCCGGCTCATGCCGAGCTGAAGCCCGATGACATCCGTCTGCCCGGCCTTGTCGGCCTGCTGCGCCTTCGCGCTGGATGCCGGAATGGCGAGACAGACGAGCGCCGCCGCAGCAATGGACCGGCCCGGAAACATGGGAACCTCCCTGAAGGTGTTTTGCGATTCTGTTACGCCGCGTCGCGCATGCCGATCAGGCCGCCGACCTCGGTCATGAGTCCGTAGGCGGTGCTTTCGTCGAGCCCGCCCGCGAGCGTCCAGGCGCGTCCGCCCGATTCAGCGTCGAGCCGCCATGAGACTTTGGCGAGCCGCTTCATGTGGTGCGCCGCCGCCTGCCGCCCGGTGTCGGACAGCGCCGTCGCGACCACCGCACTTGCGACGGCGGTCATCCCGGCAAAGCCGCTGCCAACGCACACGGTGGAGGTGGATGCAGGCGAATAGGCCAGCTCGCCATCCGAGACGTGATTGCGCAGGATGAGGCGGTGAATCCCGGCGCGCTTGAGTTCGGCATCCCCGACATTCTGCGCAACCCGGATCGCTGTCGGCGTGACGACAAAGCTGGCCGGGCGGCGATAGCGCGCCGCCTTCGGCCCTTTCCACATGACGAAGGGAATGGCGAAGGCGAACAGGGCGACGAAAGGCAGGACTTCCGATCCGCCGCGCGAGACCATTCCGGCGAGGATGACGAACAGCGCGAATCCGCCGACAAAGCAGAGAGCGGCGCTGCCCCACGGGAAGGGCGGGGATGCGGGCCGCGTCTCGAAGGTCCAATCCGTACCCTGACGCTCTTTTCTGTAAGACGCCCGGCTCATGCTGTTTCTCCTCAGGCGCGAGAGAAGGGAGGCGGCGCAACAACAGGGATGCGGCGGCCTTGGGCCGCACCCGCCAGCATCCTACTCCGGAATATCGGAATTTTCGATATCGGATTTTCTGATTTAACCGAACCGCTCGCCTGCCGGAGAAGGGGAGCGGTGTGTGGATCGGGCCGAAGGACCATAAGCTTGTCGGCGCCTGCCTTGAGGCCGCGCGGAAGGAAGCGGGCGTGACGCAAGCGGAACTCGCCCGCCGTCTCGGCAAGCCGCAATCTTTCGTCTCGGCCTATGAGACCGGCCAGCGCCGCGTCGATCTGCTGGAATTTCTGGTCATCGCCGCCGCGCTCGGCATCGATGCCGGGCCGGTCTTCGCGCGCATCGCGGAGAGCGCCGCCGATACCGTGAAGGAAGCGCTCCGTTCGCATTGATGCTGCCTGCTCTGCCGGACCTCCCATGCCGGTGCGCCCCGAAGCGCAGGCCCGACCTTGCGATCATCCCCGCGCGGAATTTCCGCCGCATCGCCCAGGTGGGTGATTTCGCTGCACCGCTGCATCGGATTGAGTCACACTTCACGCGGGTTGAGCGGGGGCTTGGCCGTGTCCGACTATGAACGACTGCTCGGCATCATCTATGACGCGCCATGGCAGCCGGACGGCTGGGCTGTCGTGCTGCGCGAGCTGCGCCGCGCCGTGGGCGCGACGGGCGGCCATATCCTCGACTCGGATTTCTCCGGTAGTGCTCCTGTCCGCCGCTATCTCGTCCAGCAGGGCGTGCCGAAGGAGGCGCAGGCCGATTACGATGCCAACTGGTACGACCGCGATCCGCGCTGGCGCTACGGCGCGCCGAATGCCGGGCAGGTCGTGGCGGACCACGAACAGTTGCCCGCCGAAGTCCGGCAGCGCGACGGCCTCTATCAGGAATACTTGCCGCGCTACGACTTCGGCCCGCTGCTGTCGGTGCCGTTCGCAACCGGCGCGCAGCGGATCGGCAGCGTCCAGCTTTTGCGCCCGAACCGCGCCGAACTCTACGGCGCGGCGCAAAAGCGCCTGCTGCAAGCCCTGCTGCCGCATCTGCAACGGGCGATGGCGGCGACGATGCGCGTCTCGGCGCTGCTGTCGGATCAGGCCGGGCTCGAAGGCGCGCTCGACCGGCTCGATGCGGCTCTCGTGCTGCTCGCCAGCGATGGGACGGCGACCTTCGCCAACCGGCAGGCGCGGCGCATCGCTGGCATCGGCGACGGCCTCCGGCTTCAGGGCAAGCGGCTGCTGCTCGACGACCGCGCCGCCCGCAAGGCGCTCGACCGCCAGATTGCCGACGCCGCCAACGGCAACGCCGCCGCATCGCCCCTGCTGGTCCGCGCGAAACGCCCCTCGGGCCTGCCCGATCTCCTGCTGCACATCGCCCCGGCGGCCCCGACAGATGCGACCGCAAGCGACGCGACCGCCGGGCGGCTGTTCGCGGCAGCGCGCATCTGCCTTTTCATCAGCGACCCGGTGCTGTCGCCGCTCCCCGCCGCCGACGCGCTCGCCTGCGCCTTCGGTCTCACGCGGGCGGAAGCGAAACTTGCCGAGTCGCTGCTCAACGGCATGAACCGCGCCGACTATGCGCGGCATGCCGGGCTCAGCATCAACACCGTCAAACGCCAGCTTGAGCATGTGTTCGCCAAAACCCAGACCAGCAGCCAGCAAGAGCTGATCGCCGTCCTGACCCGCTCGCTCGCCGCCTGCGCCGCCAATGCGGCGGCGAACGAGCGAGCGGAATGAAAGGCGCGAGACAAATGCGCAGGAAGCGGCAAGAGGGGTGTGCTAGTCTTTCCGACACAATCTGCATGCCGAAGGTACGCAAATGGGCATCATTTTGAAGTTGATTGCGACGGGCGCTCCTGTCGAACAGCTTGCACAGGCAGCGTCGTGGCGGCTGAGCGAATTGCGAAGGCGCGTTCTCGGCGTCGAAGAAGAAAATATAGAAGCTCTCTATATCGTGGATGCCGCCGGGGCATTGCCGAGCTTGCAGCTTGAAGATCGCATCAAGGAAATTGAAAAATTTAACGCCATCACCGATGAGCAAAAGCACAACGCGATAGAGTATGCAGTGAAGCGCGCCGTCATTGTGTATTGCGGGTACTGGAATATTGACAAAGTGAGATTTGTTGGCAAGGATGCCGATGTCGGCGATGTCAACGCCAAGACCATAAACCATAGAAATGAGATTGATATCATCATGAAAAATATCGAAGAGATTAACAAAGAAATGAGCATTGAAGAGCGCCGTCGTCAGGACACGCGCCGTACCTTGCAGGAAGTCGTCTCTCCGGAATTTGACAGGATTGACGCCCAGCTCGCTTCCATCAAATCAGATACAAAAGATATCGGCGACATCAAGAGGGATGTAAAAGAACTTCTTGATCGGATGAGAGGTTCGCAAGGGACTCCTTCTCCTTAAGACGGGAAGACATCATGGAAAAGCTCCTGACTGGGCATCACCGGATCACAGAAAAAGATCTGGAGAGGTTCACGTTAAAAGGGCATGAGCTTTACTTTGATAATCAATTGATCGTATGCAAGACAAAACTCGGGCTGTGGCCCAAAGTTGCTATTGGTGTCGTTGCCTTTCTGGGCGTTCTGGCCAACATATCGACGATTGCCAATAACGCGAATGCCGTAAACAACACTCTCTGCTTTCTATATATCGGACCTTGCGCCACAGGCGGCAAGGCAGGCGCTTCGCCGTCAGGGGCGTCTTCAGCAACGGCACCTTCGAGCAAAGAGGTTGCACCGTCGCCGCCGGTCGATTCAGCCAAACAGCCTCTCCAGCCGGCGGTCTTGCCCGATCCGCAGCCCGCTGCATCCGCGCCTGAGCTTGGAAAATCGCCGCCCAAGCCTTGACAAATCTATCCGGACTGCTGAAGGGAGCGTTCCCGGTATAAAGCAGGATGTGCTAACCTCCTCCTCTGCATGATGCAGGGAGGTGGCGGGATGTCGTCCAACTCTTCGGGCGCGAGTGACAGTGCGCTCAATGCCATCAAAGAAGTGCAGCGGCCCGTCCGCTGGCAGCGCCCGCCCGGCGGCGGCGCATCGCTCGGGCCGGGCCTTGTCATCACTGCGCTCATCGTCGCGCTGCTGATCGCGCTCGCCGTCACCAGAACCCGCATCGTCCTCGCCCGGTTCGACTCGCCGACCGGCAGCTATTTCCGGGGGTGGTGATGCACGCATTCCGCCAGCCCTACGCAACCTATCTCTGGCAAGGTGTTGAAGGTCTCGACGCGCTCGCCTTCTGGCCGCCGCTGGATCAGCCCGACGACGATCTCGCCTTCGCCCGCCAGATCTACCACCGGCACCTTGCCTTTCTCCTCAGTGTCCGCCTGTGGCTGCTCGAATGGCTGGCGCTTGGTGCTGCGGGCCTGCTCGCGCTGCTGCTCTATCGTAAGCATCCGCTGAGTACCGCGGTCAGGCAGCTTTTGCCTGCTCGCGCATCGCCTTCCACTCCCAGGGCAGGAGTTCGTGCAGGCGGTTTTGTGGCATGTCGTTGATGCGCGCCAGCACGTCGGCGAGCCAGGCCTGCGGGTCAACGTTGTTCAGCTTGGCGGTGGTGATCAGGCCATACATGATCGCCGCCCGCTGGCCGCCGCGATCGGAGCCGCAGAACAGCCACGCCTTCCTCCCGAGGGCGATCCCGCGCAGGCCGCGTTCGGCGGCGTTGCTCGTCAGGCACAGCCGGCCATCGCCGAGGAAGCGGGTGAAGCCGTCCCAGCGCGTCAGCATGTAGTCCATCGCCTTGGCCACGGGGGCATGGCGGGAGAGCCGGGCCCGCTCCGTCCGCATCCAGCCCTCCAGCGCGGCTACCAGGGTGACGCCATGCTCCTGGCGTGCCGCCAGCCGCTCGGCCGCCGGCTTGCCGTTCAAGGCACGCTCGAGATCGAAGAGGGCGTCGATGCGCGTCACGGCCTCCAGCGCCAGCGGCGAGATCGGCGGGGCATCCTTGCCGCGCCTGGTGTTCGTAGCGATGTCGGCCAGCTTGAAGAAGCCGCGCCGGGCATGCGCCCAGCACAGCACGTCGCTGATCGGCCCCGGCTGTCGCTCGGGTTCGTACAGCCGGTTGTAGCCGGCGAACGCATCGGCCTGCAGCCAGCCTTTGAAGCCGGCCAGGTGCCGTTCGGGATGTTCGCCTTTGCGGTCGCGGGAATAGTGGAACAGCGCCACCGGTGGGGCTTGGCCGGCGAACGGCCGGTCATCGCGCACATACACCCACAGGCGCCCGGTATCGGTCTTGCCCTTGGCCAGCACGGGCACCGGGGTGTCGTCCCCATGCAACCGCTCAGCCGCCATCACATGCGCCGCGATCAGGTCGTGCAGCGGCTTCAGCACCGCGGCGGCGGTGCCCACCTGGTCGGCCAGGGTGGACAGGCTGAGCGGCACGCCCTCCCGCGCGAAGCGTTCGGCCTGCCGGTTCAGCGGCTGATGCTGGCCGAACTTCTCGAACAGGATGGTGGCCAGCAGGTTGGGGCCGGCCCAGCCCCGCGGGGTGGTGTGGAACGGTGCCGGCGGCTGGCTGATCGTCTCGCAGGCCCGGCAGGAGAACCGCTCGCGCACCGTCTGGATCACCTTCCACTGGCGCGGGATCACCTCCAGCGTCTCGGTAATCGTTTCGCCCAGCTTGCACAGCTTGTCCGAGCCGCAGCACGGGCAGGTCGCGGGGGCCGGCACAACGACGCGCTCGCGCGGCAGGTGGCCGGGAAAGGGCTGGCGCGAGGGCCGCTTGCGGGTGAAGGCCGTCACCCCGGTGGTTCGGGCAGCGGCCTGCTCGGCTGCCAACTCGTCCTCACTGGCCGTCGCTTCCAGCTCTTCAAGCTGGAACTCCAACTGGTCCAGCAGGCGTGCCTTGCGCTCGGAGCGCGTGCCGTAGAGCTCGCGCCGGAGCTTCTCGATTTCCAGCTTCAGGCTGGCGATCAGCGCCTCGGTGTTCGAAGCCATCGCCCTGGCCCGCGCCGCTTCGGCTTCCGCCGCGTCCGCCCGCGCCTCGGCCTGCGCCAAGGCGGCGCGCAAGCTGGCGATGTCGTCGGCCACGGCGGCAGGGGGCGGGGCGGCGGTCATGGCGCCAGTTTACCTGGGATCACGCCTTCGAGCCGTCGCAATCTCCCCTGAACCGGCCCGTCGATTCACCGTGTCGCAGTCACCCTGCGGTCTCGGGACGCCAAGTCTTCTGCGGGTTGCGCCAGTCGATGCCTTCGAGCAGATAGCCCATCTGCCCAACCGAGATCGACACCGCGCCGTCCGCCGGCGTGGGCCAGATGAAACGGCCCCGCTCCAGCCTCTTCATGAACAGGCAACTGCCCTGGCCGTCATACCAGATGATCTTCACCAGATCGCCGCGGCGCCCGCGGAAGATGAAGAGATGGCCGCTGTGCGGGTCTTGGGCGAAGCGTTCCTGCACCAGCAACGCCAGGCTCGCCCAGCCCTTGCGCATGTCGGTGTGCCCGCTGGCCAGCCACACCCGCACCCCGCTCGGCACCGGGATCATGCCAGGGCACCGATGACGGCCGCCGCCAGGGCCGGGTTGACCGGCCCTTCCAGACGCAGGCGTGCCCCGCTGGGCAGGATGACCTCGAGGATCGCCGGGCTCGTGGCCGACGTCGCCGGAGGCGGCAATGGCGCACGGGGCTCCACGACCGGCAGTTCCGTGACGGTCGGCTCCGGCGTGATGGTCACCGCAGTGAAGCTGGGCGGTTCGCCCACGGCGATCCCCGTGGCCTTCATCAGCCCCCGCCAGCGATACAGCAGGCTTTCGTGCACGCCCAGCCGGCGGGCCACCTCCGTCACCACCACGCCGGGGCGGAACGCCTCCTCGACCATCCGGACCTTCTCCGCCGGCGTGTAGTTCCGCCGCCGCTCCGTCCCCGTCAGAACCTCGACCCGCTGGTAAGCCATGACGTTTGCCACTCGTTTGCGTCCGCGCGATGACGCGCCACGCAAAACTCAGACGTCGGACCCTACTTTGCCAAGGCGGCGCTTACCGGATGCGTACGCTCTATCTGGCAGGCGGCGAAACCGGCCTCGGCACCGGCCTCGTTCTCTGCCTGCTCGCGACTCCGGCGAGCCTCTTCGGCGCACGCTATGCCGTGCGCTGGCAGCTTCGCCCGGCGGCGCAAACCGACGCCCGCATGGCGGCGGAAGCGCTGGTCAAGCGCGTCTGCCTGCGCGACGTGCCCGCCGGGACGCCGCCCGATCTCGCCGACCCGTGGCGGCATGGCTGGCTGCTCGCCGATGGCCGCCCCGTCGCCGCCGAGATTGCCGAAACGGACTTGCGCGCGACCGATGCCGTCACCCGCGCCCGTGCCTGCTTCTGGGTCGCGGTGTCGGCGGGCCTCGCACCGCTGGCGCTGACGCCCTTCGGCCTCGTCACGCTCGCGGCGCTGCTGATCCACGCCCTGCTGCGGCTGAAGCTCGCGCCGAACCCGGCGACGATCCGCGCCAGGCTGCTCGATCTCGCCGCCGCGCACAGCGCCGAAGCCGCCGCCTGGGCCGTGGGTGGCGCGTCGAAATGGGCCGCCCGCACCGAAGCCGCCCGCACGGCGCAAATCGCGGAATCCATCCGCGACCAGACGCCGACGCTGCATCTCGGCACCGCCCTCGGCCTGATGGCCGCGCGCGGCGATGCGCTCGCCCCGAGCGCCGGGCTGCCGATGGCGCTCTCGCTCAAAGACCTCATGCAACATCTGCTCGTCACCGGCGGCACCGGCTCGGGCAAGACGGCGGGCGTGCTGCGCCCGCTCTGCCAGCAGCTCGGCGCGCTGGACGGTATCGGCCTCATCGTCATGGACGGCAAGGGCTCGCTGCCGGGCGAAGTCGCGGCCTTCGTGCACGGCATGACGATCATCGATCCCGCAAGCTCCACGATCTCGCTCATCGAAGGTCTCCGCCCTTCTGAAATCGCCGCCACCATCCGCGACATCCTCGCCAGCCGCGACGCCAAGGACAAGTTCTTCGACGACAGCGCCGCCGCGCTGCTGCGCTTCGCCGCCGTGCTGGCGAAAGTCGAAGGCGGCGCGAGCTACAGCCTCGCGGGCATCTGGTCCATCGCCCGCAGCGGCCCGAGCGCCGAGCTGATCGGCAAGACCGATCCCGCCAACCCGGAACAGGATGAAGCGGTGACCTTCTTCCGCGAGGAATGGCCGAACATTGAGGACAAGACCCGCTCCGGCATCGTCGCGACGCTGCGCGCATGGTACACGACGATCACCGGCCATCCCGATCTGCTCCGCTGGGCGCAAACCCCGGCAGGCGCGAGCGATGCCGACATCGCCGCCGCCCTCAAAGGCGGGCGCATCGGCATCCTCGCCCCCGCGCACCGCTACGGGCAGGCCGGGCGCACCGCGATGGCGCTGCTGAAGGCGCGCCTCTTCGCGGCCATCCGCGACCGCGCCGATCTCGGCATGCGCGACGGCGAAACCCCTGTCGTGCTGGTGATGGACGAAGCGCAGGAAATCGCGACCGGCGAAGACGCCTCGATCCTCGGCATCGCCCGCAGCCTCGAACTCGCCGTCGTCGCCGCGACACAGACGGTCGAAGGCATTCAGGCCCAGCTCGGCGAACAGGAAGCCGCCAAATACCTCACCCTCTTCGGCTCGGTCGTCGCCCTGCAAAACCGCTCGCCGAAAACAGCCGAAATGGTCACGGCCCGCATCGGCGCGAGCTTCCGCCCGACCCTCGACAGCATCCCCGGCGTCCCGACAGTGCGCAGCGCCGCATGGGCGCAGCAGGGATCGGGCCGCCTCGCCGCCGCCCGTCACCAGCCGCTCGCCGCCGCGACGCTCGAACTCGGCGAAGGCGGACGCATCCGCGATCTCATCCGCAGCATCAACCCCTTCCACCTGTTCAAGAAGAGCATGGCAGGCGAACAGGACAGCCCCGCCTCCAAGCTCGCCGTCGCCCCGCTGATCGAAGCGGCGGAGTTCGGCGAACTCGTCGTCGAACCCGACACCGCCCTTGCCGTCCTGACAAGGGCAAGGGTGCCAAGACGCGATGTTGTCAGGCTCGCGCCGGTGTATGATATTGTGGCACATGGCTAGCGGTACCGCGCTTTGTAGGGGGCAAAGAGCCAAGGATATGGTCACTATTAATATTTAAGGCAGGGCTAATATGAAGAAATTTAAAGACCTAGAGGTATTTGGCCCCGACGATAAGCTGATAGCTCTGATCGATGTTATATCGAAGAATCTACCGGCAGGATGGCGACGAGACCTTGACGCTGAGAAGCGGCTTGCGGGTTTTGGTGAAGATGCCACGGGATTTGCCTTCGCCCTGGATCAGGATGGTTTGCCTCCCAGCGGGGTCTTCGTATTGAAGGAGTCGGGAAAACTGTCCATTCCGAACATCGTTCCACGCCAATCCGGCGAATTGAGCTTCGATCAATACAATAATATACTGGACCAATTTTCCGATATATTGCGGCCTTTCATATCCGTAGACAGCGCATTTTCTCTGAATGTCACTTCTGGAAGAGCAGTGATAACCGATTGGGTTTCGCCCGAGGCTGCCGAACTTCTCAGGAAGTTCTCGGCCCTTGCCAACATGTCCACCGGCTCGTCGCATCCGCTGGACTTCAAGCGCTGGGCAGCTTTCATCGCTCAGGCCCACAGGGAAGGTTCGTCGCTCGATGCTGACTCCCTGGCGAGATGGCTGGTCGAAGAACTCGAATGGCCCGCAGACCGCGCAGCGAAGCTCGGTAGCGAATACCAATTCGCGCGCGACATTCTCAACGAATACGACCAGACCTGATGCCGCCCGTTTTCTGCCACGACGCTGTGGCGCGTATCTTGGCCGCCGACGCGCCGGTGCTGTTTCTCGACACATGCGCCGTCTTGGATCTCCTGCGCTCCCCGATTCGGGACAGCATCCGGCATCACGACATCGACGCGGCGCATACCTTGCTCGTCCGCGCCGAAGCGCAGCCGCAACAACTTGTATTGATCGTCAATCAGCAAACGAGCGATGAATTTACTGAGCATGTAGATAAGGTCGAAGAGGAGGCTGCAAAAGAACTTCAGAAACTCACCGAGAAGATCGGCGGCATTCTCACTCGGATGCGCGCCTTTCCGACAGCGACAGATATTCCGGCGACAATCGATCTTACAGCTTTTGGCTTTCCTGGCCACGGAAGAAATGTTGCCGATAGAATCATGCGCACGGGTCTGATGGTCGAAGACAGCGATGGCGAATATGTGAAGGCTGTCCGCCGTGTCCAAATGGCGGCTCCGCCAGCAACGCGCGGCAAGCAGTCTGTAAAGGATTGCCTCATAACTGAGACTTATCTGCGGATTGCGGCAGAGCTTACGGCTAGCGGTTTTCGTCGCAATAAAGTTTTTATAACTTCGAACAAGGTTGACTATGAGCAGAATCATAGCAGCCTGCACCCGGCATTGCGTCAGGAATTCTCTGCTGCCGCTCTCGAATACGCCCCATCATGGTCGGCGGCGCGGCATGAAATTGACAGGGCATGATCTTGTTTGAATTAGGACTATCGAGTTATCGGGAAGCTCCCTTCACCATATTTGATCGGATATTTATCTGACAGCACCGTAGTTCGATTTTGTCCCGTCAGCCTGACATATTTCCGATCTCCATCCGCCCCACGCCCCTCGCGTCCTTCTGGCGTTCCTGTATCGCGCCGTCCATCGGCTCATGGCCGCAAGCGCTGTCGCGCTCCTCCTCTCCGTTCCGGCCCTACAGGGTGCAGCCGCCTACCGCCGTCGCAAAGACCCCCCGCATGAAGGCCGCGACGGGCGCGGTCGGAAACATGGAGAGAAACATGCGGATACTGACGATTATCCTCGAACTGCACTGGCTGCTGCACATCATCCCGAGCTTCACGCTCCGGGTCTGCTACCGGGCGACACCGCGCCGTCAGCGCCGGTAGGCTCCCCCGCCGCCGCGCATGCTCGACAAGGCATGCGCGGACTCTCTCCACTCTTGGCGGGGGTATAACGCAGATCACCGACACAAAAACGGCCCAAGGCCGGAGAAAGGGGGCCAAGCCCCCAAGGCGCTGCCCGCAAGGGGCGCGCCCCGAACCGCCGGGCGGTTCGGAAGACATCCGATCACGGCTCCGGATCGTCACCATTTCTTTCAGGTTTCTTCTTCCGTTTGAGTTTCATCTTAGTCTTGAGAACATTGATCGCCGAGGCATCGAGCGTGTTCTTCAAATGGATCGCATAGTGTTTTTCGATCATTTCAACGCTGGTGCGGCAGTTTTTCGCAACTTGGTAGATATCCGCCCCTTCCATGAGGCGCATGCAGATATAGGTGTGACGGAGGCTGTAGGCCGTACGCGGCTTGCCGTCACGGTCGAATTTGAGGCTCGTCCGGTCGAGAAGATTGTTGAAGAGCCTGATATGGTTGCCGGGAAACAGGAGGTCGGTCGGCTTCGGCAACGCCGGCACCGGCGGCGGCGGGGCCTCGCCCCCTTCCTTCCGGCGGCGCTGCCCTTCCCGGCGCGATTCTCCCCGCACCGGCTTGGGCCGCGCCAGCAGACGGCGGTAGACCCGCACCGCGCCGGGCATGCTCTTGCAGTGGCCGACGCCGCGCTTGCCGCGCACCTCGATCTCAAGGATTTCCTCGCCGGTCGCATCGTCTTCCACAATCGCCACGTCGCGGTGCTGAAGATTGAAAGCCTCGTCCGGGCGCAGGCCCGTATTCGCCATGAACAGGATGAAATCGTAGACCTGCTCGGCGTTCCACTTATAGTGTTCGTGGAACGGCTCCTTCGCATAGGCCCGTGCAGCCTCGTAAAGCTGCTTATATTCCTCCGGGCTGAACCATGGCCGGTGCGTAATCTTGCCTTGCGTCTTGTATGGCGGGGAAAGGTCGGGGAGATGATCCAGCCATTTATGACGGATGGCGGTTTTCAAGACTTGGCGGAGAGTCACGACCTCATCATGGAGCGTGCTGCGCGACGGGGCTTTGCCGGGCTTGGCAGGTTCCCCATTCTTCCCAGGCTTTCCAGCCTTGGCGGTCACGATCCGGTGCATGCGATATTCCTGCACCGTGCCCGCCGTGATCTCGGACAGGCCCATATCGCCGAAGAAGGGATCGAGATGAAGGCGCACGCGGATGGCATGGCCCTCCGCCCACTTCTTGCTGCGTTGGCCCTCGGTTATGACCTCGTATTCCCGGAGGAATTGAGCGGATGCCTCCCGGAAGGTTTTCTCTGTCTTGATGAGACCAAGCCGAGCTTTGCCGCGCAATTCGAGATACCAGTCCTCGGCCACCTCCTTGGCCTTGGCAAGGCTCTCCTCCTTGGTGCTTTTCCGATAGTTTTTCCCATTGAGAAAGGTCGAGCACTGCCAAAACCGGCTGTTTTCGCGCCGGTAGACCTGAACCTTTTCTCCTCTTATTGAGTGGCTGACCATGGCGGCCTCCAGTCGCGAAAAGTGTGTAACGACTGTGTAAGGCTGACAGGCAATAAAAAACGGGTCAAGCCGTTGGCTTAACCCGTTGATTTTCCTAGAAAGAAGTGGTTGCGGGGACACGCAACTACCGATACCGACATTCATTAGAAATAGCGGTTTGATGGACATCATGCGGCCCTCTCCTGGCGGGTACGAATGTCAGTGATCCAGTTCGCTAGCGCGCTGATTTCGCTTTCGATCATCGCCGCTGAGGGCAGGCGGGGATTGATTTCGCCGGGCTGACTATGAAGGAGCGCGGAGCAACGGCCGAAGGCCTCACGCATCGTGGCGCAATCGGTATCGGTGAGGATGGTAAGCTTGATCAAGCCGGTCGTATCGACTTTGCGTGACAGGCGACGGATCACCGGTCCGACCACCTCTTCTACCGCCCGTTCCCAACAGGTGCGAAGCTGGTCTTGGAAGGATGTCACCTCCCGCAACCATTTCGCCTGATCACCGCGCTCGTGGTGGATTTTCACATTCGTAAGGTGTGCCTTCATTCCGTCTATCACTTTATCGAGCGGCATGACGCTGGCTGGCGGGTCTTGATGACAGAAGCCGGAATTGTCGGCGCCACGACTGATGAGCCGGTAGGCGATCGGCGTTGCTTCACGGTCCTTGGTTGCCCGGCAGGCCTCCTCAAGTAGAAGCAAGAAGGCCATGTCGTGTGTGAACACAATCACCTGCCGTGTTTCGCCCGCTTCGGCCAAGCGTGCGGCGACCCTATCACGGTGCAGGTGGTCAAGAGAGGACACGGGATCGTCGAAAACGATCGCCGACTGCGCGTCGATGGTCGACAGCTCGGCGAGGAAAGCGGCGAGCGCTACACATCGATGCTCACCTTCGCTCAAAACCTTGCCGACGGGTTCGCTCGGCTTGTTGATGAGACGCACCTGAAAGAAGGGCACCCCCGCTGAGGTCTTCGCCTGTTGAAGCTCGATGGCGAGGCCGGCAACGCCGAGCTTGTCGACTTCAATCGCGAAGCGGCCACGCAGGCGATTGGTGACAAGAGCCTGCGCGATACGGGCGCTCTGCGTCGTGATCTTGTTTGTGGTCGTTTCCTTACTGGCCTTTTCCAGGGCCTCGATGGATTTGCAGCGTTCAATTTGGGCAAGGACGTCGGCTTGCACGACGCCGAGCCATTTCCGGTCGGCCAGGCCGTCTCGCTCGATGATAAGGGAGGCACGTTGGGGAGAGCCTACCTCCGATTCCAGGCCTTCGATCCGCGTCGCAATCCCGACCAGCACATCACGCAATTCCTCTGGCGCAGAGATCGCGTCCGGCGGCAATGTGTGCAAAACCTCGCTTGCGTGGGTTCGAAGTACCGCCCGTAGCCGCCAGGACAGTTGGACGATCTGGCGGCGAAGGATCTTAGCCAACTCGTCGTGGCCGATATCGTCGCGGATCAGCGCGAGGAATGAAGGCAGATCCTTCATGGGGAAACTTTGCGACGATAGCTCCTCCAGCAAATCGTCATAAGCCACGCCAGCTTCCTCTTCACGGCGCTTGCTTTCGTCTTGGACGAAGGCTTCGAAGCTGCTCAGTCGTTTGACGGCTTCCTCGCCGAGCGGCTGTTGGCACAGGACGCAATGGGCATCCGGGCCTGTCACGGGGAAAGGCTTTTCTGGATAGGCCGCTTCGCGTGAATAGGTTCGAGCAGCTTCCCAGAGGGCTCTCCAGATATCCGAGCCAATGTCCGGCAGAGGTTCCGCGGCGAAAAGATCGTCGGATGCAGCCAATGCCGCCGCTCGCGCAGTTGCAAGACGCCCATGAGCCTCACGGAGCGCGGTCCGGTTCTGCTCAGAGGCGGCGGTGGTCAACTTGCCGATCTGTTCGATCACTGCATTGATGCGGGTTTCCTGAGTCTGGAGTTGACGGACGGTCCGGGCTGGATCGCCAGCGAGATCGGTAATGAGGGTTTGAAGCCGCGCGTCTTCCTGCGCGTTCAGGCCAGCCAGTTTCTCAATTGCGTCGGGTTTGGTCTTTCCGGACAAGCCGGCGATCATCTTGCCGACCGCCGTATCCGGCTTGCATTCGGGTTTTGAGAGGACGGCGGGCGTTTGCTGTTGCAGCTTATGGATTTCGGCCGAAAGTTCGGCTTTCACATCCTGGCACGCCTGCGCGAGACCGGCGAGAATGCGGAGAGGAAGGGGCGTATAGGCGAGATCGTTGGTGTTCTCGACATGGACATTGGCGGTCCGGGAGTCGAAGACGCTGACGGCGGACAGCATAGGATCGACTGCTCCGCCCTGATTCCACGTCGCGTTTCGCTTCTGGCCGCCGATGAAAAAGTCGATGCTGGCAGTCGGTACGCCGCCTGCACCGGCATAGATATTTGGAAGGATGGCATCACCCTTCGGTGAGCGTGCCCGGCAAAGCTGCTTGAGGACGCGGGCATATCCTGATTTGCCAGCACCGTTGTCACCATAGATCACGGTGAGGCCGGTCTTGCCGAAGGACAGCCGCTCGCCTGGCGCGAGCGCGTTCACATTCGACAATCCATGCAAGGATCCGAGGTTGACGACCGCATGGCTTGCGGCAGGGTCACGGATGTGGGTGGCATCCAGCGGAGCTGCGGGAGTGCCGCCCTTGCAGACCGCAACGAGCGCCGTGACATCGGCAGGTTCTAGCTTTGTCTGGCCGCACAGCCGACGCAAGGCGTCGCGCTGCCAGCCGGGCAGGTCGACTGACCATTTCAGTATGTCTGCAAGCGCCGCAGCCTCGTTCGAGAGGTCAGTCTTCTGTTGATCCATCGTTCGGTCCCCCATGGCTCCGTCTTCAGCGGTCTGCCATCTGATGTTCTATTGTCGCCACCCCGTCATGCGCCGCCGACAATGCGTTTTTCCGCGCCAAGCGGAATGATCCAGCCGCCTGCGCCGTCGCGGCGCGCAAAGTCATCAGGACTGGCCTTCGCGGCCAAACGACCGCGAATGGTGTCCGCTTCGCCATCGATTGCCGCGCGGACCAGATCCCGATCGATGCCGACGAAAACCGGACGAAGGTTAAGCCGGGCCAACGCCTCCTGATCGACGGCGCTGGCGCTTGCATCGGTGATCGGACCCGCGCGTGTGACGATCCCGCCAACCAGGCCGCCGATATCGCCGTCCTTCTCGACTTCGCTAATCACCGCATTGTCCAAGGTGGCGCGGGCTCGGGCCGAAGTGTTTTGCAAGGCACGCGGGAGGGCCTGCCGTGTCAGATCACGCAGCGCTTGGGCGAGTTCTGCATGGCCGAGGTGTTCGATCATGCTGGCGACATGCAAGCGAAGCAGGCCTACGAAAGGGGCGTCCTTGTCTTGCGGGTCGATGGCCTCGCCCATGTCGACCGGATCGTGAACGGAAAGATATGCGTCGGCCGGGCTGGGACTCGCCACGCCCCAGCGCGTGGCGATAGCGATCCTCTTCACCGTAACCTTGCGGCCTTTGACCGTGAGGTCGATCCGTCCGGCTTGTGTCCAGGCGCGGGAAAGCGCCCTCGCTGTTCCGCTTGGGTCGTGGCAGCCCTTGGCCTCTGCGATCGTGAGCGAAGTCAGATCGGATTTGCACGCGATCCAGTCGGGTAGGTCGCCTCGCGCGAGGCGCTCGATCTTGGCGCGTTTGCGTCGATCAAGATCGACGACACGATTACCGAGATGGGCAAAGATGGAGAGGTCAAAGTAGCGTTCAAGATAGGCGCGGGCGACGAATCTGCCGAACAGACCCGATAACGCGACCTTCACTTCACGAGCTTGCCCGAGCGGCTGCTTGAAGATGAAAGGCGTGCCTATGCCGGTAGGCGATAGCAGCGCATCGAGAATCGACCATGCGCCGTAAGCGGCGCCCGGCGTTTGAAGCACCTCGCGAATGCCGGCATCCTCGATCTCGGAGACGTCCAATGTGATGGTCGCCCCGGGGGCTGGGTCCAGCGATGGCGGAGTAAAGCTGTAGATGAAGGTTCGACTCATGCATCGACCAACTTGTAAACAGACCTGAGAAGGGCAATCGCCTCGTCGCGGGTAAACGGCACGTTGA
This sequence comes from Azospirillum fermentarium, assembly GCF_025961205.1. NCBI lineage: Bacteria > Pseudomonadati > Pseudomonadota > Alphaproteobacteria > Rhodospirillales > Azospirillaceae > Azospirillum > Azospirillum fermentarium. The sequence goes on along the minus strand of NZ_JAOQNH010000002.1, from coordinate 553,904 downwards.
GCGCTTTTGGATCAAGAGTGTCGTCCGCCGCTGCCAGATCAAGGAAGCGTCGCATGTCGTCGCGAATTTGATCGGGCAAGGTGATCGAGGCATCGCCAGGCAGAAGCTGGGTCAGACGAAGTACATCATTGCGGTGCTTCTTGATGTTTTTGCTGTCGATCCTGTCCCCGGCTTCGGCCCGTGCGGACAGATCGAGAAATGCCCGCGCCTTGAATGGGATGAGAAGTGTTTCATCGATGACGGTTACGCCCTCGATCTTCCGCTTCGCGGACTGCAACGCTTCATAATATCCGTCGTCGAGCAGAATGGCCGAGAGGCTGACGATGTCTTCCTCAACCGGGATGGGGGTGAGTTCCGCATTTTCCGGAAGGTTGAGGGTGCCCGGCCTGCGGGAAAACAGCTCAATCATGAAGGGGAAGCTCTGATCCGACGGTTTGTGGAAGCGGTAGAATTCCTTGTCGCCGGTGCTGCGCTCGCGTGCCTGGTAGCCACCCGCATCCAGAAACGCTTTGAAGGCTGTGCCGAAAGCGGCATCGACCACCTCAACGCAGAGCACCATGTCGATATCCTTGGTAGCCCTGAAATCGAGACCGGCTTCATCGAACAGGAGGTCACAGGCCGCCCCGCCGATGATGGCGTAGTGGTCCTCATGGCCAGCGAAGTACTTCTGAAATTTATCAATGCCAGCTACCAAGGTAGTTTCTCCAAAAGTCGATCCGCAGCCATGGCGACACGCTCGTCGCGATGATCCCGGAATTGTGCGTACAAGGACAGGACGTCCACGGTGTTTGTGTCGGACAAGGCGGCTGGATCGTAGGACCACGTCTCGATGATGCAGTCGGCTTCTTCGCGGTCAGTTTCAACAAGGTCAGCCGCCTGCGAAATCGCTTTCCAGTCGCTGGCGGCGACGGCGAAAGTGTCGATACGGGGGCTAGCCAGCTCCGTGAGGTGGGATAGCGCCGTTTCCCCTGCCAACTTCAGGTGTGCGCTGAAGGCGCTCCCACGCACGAATTTCATGGAACGAACCGGACTGCGGAGATGTGGTGTCGCTTCCTCCAGGAGGCGTCGCCCTTCCGCCTTGAAGCTAATGTGCCTCTCTTTCCCATGTCTGACGGTTTCAGCGAGACGGGCGGCCACCAGGTCATCGAACGCTCGGCCGATTGACATTGCCGAATAATGCAGCCGTTCGGCTAAGGCGGACGGCGTTGCCAAATTCCTGTCGAGATGCAGAATGTGATGGAAAAGAACCGTTTGAGCAGCGGGCGATAGTCCTGCCACTTGCCGGCGGCGTGGGGCACGAAAATGTTCGCGTAGGTCGATCGCCAAATCCGGGATGTAAAGCTGGTTGCCAGGAACTATGAAGGGGACACCTTGACCGATTAGCCGCGCCCTGTTGTGCGCGGTAATGCTCATGGTCGCGAAAACCACCGTGGCGTCGGTGACATTGCGGATGATGTCGATGTGCTTAGCGATATCTGCCGGTGTACCTGTATCTCCGAGCTTGGCAGCGATGATGCAGTGGTGCCCGAGAATATATGTTTCATAAAGCCTGTAAGCTCGCCCGACAAACGACGGCAAGCTGCGCGTACCCTCGAATGCACGAACAACGATGCGAGCATGAAGCAGTTCTTCCAGATAGCGCTCCAGCGCTTCCAGAAACTGCGAATCACTTATATCGAGATCTTTTCCTAACATGGTAACGCACACTAACATTGATGACGTTACCGTTCAATGTCGCCGTTATCGTATCTTCTTATCCTCTGCCCCTTCGAGCCTTCGCGAAGCCACGGTCCGTGGCAATGAAACGCTCCAGCATCGGCACGATAAGCCGGACGGGATCAGCAGCGGGCTGGCCACTTTCGCGGGCCAGCACCTCTGCATAGGCGATCAGATCACGGTGGAGCGTGCCCGGCAGTTCAACCGTCACTTTGACGGGTTTGTCTTCAACGACTGGGCCGAGTTTCAGCTTTGTCATGGTCAGTTCCTATAGGGTTCGAGTACCAGGTCGCGGGTGACGATGACCCTGACGGGATAGCCCGGTCGGACGGTCAAGGTCGGCGCGACCTGCAACTGACGCTGGACGATTTGCTGCCCGGCCTGATTGATGGTGTCCTGTGCGCCGTCGCGGATGGCGCGGATCAGACGGTCTTCGTCGTCGGTCGCCAGTTCCGTGCCAATGCCGAGCAGCGTGGACAGGCCCGCTGCTTTCATCAGATCCCACCAGTGGTAATCGACGCCATCCTCCAGACCGGCATAGCCGGAAGCGTCCGCGCCGGGCTGGCGCTCCAGCACGATCGAGCGGCCATTGGGCAGGATCAGGCGGTTCCAGACCAGCAGCACACGGCGCTGGCCGAACTGCACACCGGCGTCATACTGGCCGATGATGCGCGTTCCCTGCGGGATCAGGAGCAGCGCGCCGGTCGGGCTATCATAGACATTTTCCGTGACCTGCGCGGTGATCTGGCCAGGCAGATCCGAACGGATGCCGGTAATCATTGCAGCCGGGATCACGGCCCCTGCCTGAAGGATATAGGGCGACACTGGCACCATGATCCGATCCATGGCAACGGTCTGGCGATCCACCGGACCATTCAGAAATGCCGTATGGCGGTCCTGCGTGGCGGGCTGATCGCCAAGGTCAAGACCCGCAAGGCCCGGCATATTGGAGCCAAGTGTCGTCGCTGATCGCTGCCCCGACTGGAAGAACACGGTGCTAAGACGTGCAGCTTCCTCTTCGGCAAGACGACGTTCCTCGGCGGGGTCTCGGGCTGGTGCTGCCATAACCGGCGGCGTAACGGGCTGCCCCCTGTTCTGGGCGTCGAGGATCGGGCCGCCGAGGTCGCCCGGCAAAGCTGGACCCAGGACGGGGCCGGTATAATCGCGCGGCAGACCAGCCAGCCCGTCGGCTGTGGGGCGGTTCTCGGTGGAATAGAGTTCCTCGCCATTTCCACCCATGTCGCGGGTCTGGAGCGCATAGATCAGTGCGCCGCCAATGCCGAGGAGCGCGACAGCTCCAACGCCAGCCAGCATCTTGCGTGACAGGCGGGTGACGCGCGGCGGCTCGGCGCGCAGGCGCATAGGAGGCGCGTTGGTGGTGGTCTCGTCGCTCATGACGGATTCTCCCCGGTTTTTGCGGGCTGGGCTGCCTGCCTTTGTTCAACGCGGACGATCCTGACGGTTTGCTGGCGATCACCGCTGCCAAGGCGCAGTTCGGCAGCACCGAACAGGCGATCCACGATCAGGATGTTCTGGTGAATGCGGCTGTTGACGATCTGCGTTTCGCCCTCGGAGCCTATGACGAAGATCGGCGGCATCTCGCCCTGCACAATGCCGCGCGGGAAGACGACATAGACACGGCGGCCGTCGTCGAAGACGGAGATGGGGCGCCACGGTGGCGTGTCTCCAGTCAGTCCGTAGCGATAGTTGCGGGCCGTCTCGACAGGGATGATGGGGGCTGCCGGAACGGTCACGCGCTGACCGGCAGGTAGCGCGGGATAGGCCCAGGCCACAGCGGGCATATAGAGCGCCGCGCGGGCGCGAAGCTCAATGAGATAGACGCGGCGATCCGTGCTGATGACAAGATTGGTGGAAATATCCTCACGGGTCGGTTTGACGAGGATATGGACGCGGCGGCTTGTACCCGATCCACTTTCTGTATCGCCAATGATCCATCGGGCGGTGTCGCCTGCTGCAATCGGTCCCGCGCCGGTCAGGCTTTCGCCGGGTTCAAGCGCGATTGTCGTGATCTGCCCCGGTGCGGCATAGACCTGAAACAGCGCCCCTTCCGACCAGGGGTAGATCTGGATGGCGTTGTAGTAGCCCTCACGCCGTGGTTCGACACGGGCGGCGGCATTGGCGTTCTCGACGCGGCCAGTCGGTGTCGCTGCAACGGTCCCGCCGCGCGCCACAGTCCATGCCGGCGGCGTGTGCAAAGGCCGGGGGCGGTCATCGGTAACGGCTGCCGGCACCACGGGCAACGCGGGTACATCGGCATCATAGCTGAACTGCGGGGTGCGGTTGGTGGCGCAACCGGCCAGCATGGTCGCTGACAGCAACAAAGCCGCCAAAGCGGGTTTACGGAAAACCGGCAAGCCGGAATCACGGACCATATTGCGGGTCATTGGCTCATCTCCCGCGACCATGAAATCGCATTGACGTAGATGCCGAGCGGATTGGCACGCAGACGTTCAGCATCGCGCGGCGTCTGGATCACGATGGTCAGGATCGCCGTCCAGCGTTCGGTGGTGGAGAGCTGGCCGTTTTCGTAATGGCGCTCCGTCCAGGCGACACGGAAGCTGTCATTCGAGGCGCGGATCACCGACGACACCTCGACCGCAATTTGCTGCCTGCCGACCTTGGTGAAAGGGTCATTGGCACGGGCATAATCATTGAGAGTTGCCGCACCCCGATCCGTGGTGAACTCATAGGCACGCAGCCAGTTCTGCCGCACGATGATGGCGTCAGACGGGATCGAGCGCGTCTGCTCGATGAAGCGGCCAAGATGGAAGGCAATCTGCGGATCGGTCGGGCGATAGTCAGCCACGGCGGGCGCAACGGCCTGCGACTGGCCGAGATTATCGACTTGCACCACCCAGGGCACGACCGTCCCGCGCGCCGATTGCCAGACAAGGGCGGCGGCGAAACCAGCCGAGAGGATCAGCGAGCCGAAGGCCATGATGCGCCAGTTCTTTGCCTGCACGCGGGCCGAACCGATACGTTCGTCCCATGCCTGGGCAGCTTTCTGATAGGGCGTCTCGGGTTCGGGCGATTTGCCGTAATGGGCAGATGGACGTTTGAAGATGTTCATGAGCGGTCACTTTCAGAAAGATTGATGGAGGAGCCGCCGCCATGGCTGTCGCCGGAGCGCACGGCATGGGCGGCCATCGACGTGCCGTGGCTGAGTGTCTGTTTGCGCTGCATCTGCCTTGCCCATGCCGGAGAGCCGCCAGCCTGTGCGGCGGGTGACGCCGCCGCGCTTGCTGCCTCGCCCGCACCTCCGACTGTTCCAGCCGTGGAAGAGCCGCCACTGACGCCGAAACCGGCGCGCGCTCCATCAGAAAAGCTGGACTTGATGCTTTCGGAGGCTTTGGAAGCCGCGCGCTTCAGGGGCGATGCGGCGGCGGAGCCTGCCGCACGGGCAACACCGCCCAGACCGGAGGCGACACCGGCAGCGCCGGACTGGCCAAGTGAACCGACACTGTAGGCGGCGCTCACCGCACCTGCGGCGGCGGCACCACCCCGAACGGCAGCCGCTCCACCAGAGAGCGCAGCGGCTCCTCCCTTCGCGGCCATCCCTGCGGCGGCACCCCCGGCAAGCATCATGCCGCCTGCGGCAAGGCCGGTTCCAACGGCGGCACCTGCGCCAAGCTGCGGGCCGCCGGAAACGAGACCGGAAGCGATGCCGGGACCGAATATGCCGAGGCCGAGAAGGGAAAGGGCCGCCAGCACGATTGCCATGGCATCGTCGATGGTCGGCGTCACGCCGCCGAAGCCTGCCGTGAACTGTGAAAACAGCGTCGAGCCGATACCGATGATGACGGCCAGAACCAGCACCTTGATGCCGGAGGACACGACATTGCCGAGAACGCGCTCGGCCATGAAGGCGGTCTTGCCGAACAGGCCGAAGGGGATCAGCACAAAACCGGCCAGCGTGGTCAGCTTGAACTCGATCAGCGTGACGAAGAGCTGCACGGCGAGAATGAAGAAGGCGAGCAGCACCAGCACCCAGGCGAACATCAGGCAGGCGATCTGGATGAAGTTCTCGAAGAACGACCAGTAGCCCATCATGTCGGAGATGGATTCGAGCAGCGGGCGACCGGCATCAAGGCCGGTCTGCGCCACCTTGCCGGGCCGCAGCAGATCGGCGGCGGAAAAGCCGGTGCCCGACCCCTTGAGGCCCAGACCCGCAAAGCTGTCGAAGATGATCTGCGCGAGATTGTTCCAGTTGCCGATCAGATAGGCGAAGACGCCCACGAACAGCGTTTTCTTGACCAGCCGGGCGATGATGTCGTCATCTGCACCCCAGGACCAGAATAATGCCGCCAGCGTCACGTCGATGACGATCAGCGTGGTGGCGATGAAGGCGACTTCACCTCCAAGCAGACCGAAGCCACTGTCGATGTAGCTGGTGAAGACTCCCAGGAAATTGTCGATGACGCCGGTGCCGCCCATGGTTCACTCTCCCCCGTTCTGATGCGGGGCGGCGGGCACCGGCGTCCGGCCGAGGAACCGGTCACGGTTCTCGGCCCAGGTGGCGAGGCAGCCGGGATCGTTCACGGCGGCCTCGCCTAACTGCTGGCAACGGCGCAGGCTCTGGCGCAGCGGATCGGCAGAGGGCTGAAGCGATGGAGCCGGACGGTTCTGCGCCGGTTCATCCTCGCGGGTCATTTCGATCACCGTGGCGGTGATGGCGATAGCCACGAATATGATCGCGCCCAGCCGTGCCAGCATCTTGCCGTCCATGTCGCGCTCCTCCTGTCCGGTCAGTTGTTGCCGTTGCCGAACATCCGGGCATTGCCGGGCTGGTAGCCCGATCCCGGTGTCAGGAAGCGCTCGCGCTGCACGCGGCCCTGTTCGGCGGCGGTGGCACGCTCGGCCTCGATCAGCGCCTCGGACCGGCCATTGGCCGACATCAGCGCGATCAGGTCGGAAAGTTGCTGCGACTGGAGAGCAAGAAGCTGATTGCCCGCCTGCGTTGCCTGCAAGGCGCCGGTGGCATTCTGGCTTTGGCCGATCAAGGCCGACATTTCGGCGCGGTTGGTGTCGATATTGCCGACCACGCCGGCCTGCACGCGCATGGCATCCTGCAAACCGCCAACTGTGTTCTGCCAGCGCGAACGGGCATCTTCGACAAGCTGGGTGTCGGTGGCAGAGAGCGAGACATTGCCGTATTTCTGTTGGAACATCTGATCGACGTTCTGCACGTCGAAGGCGATGTTCTGCGCCTGGGCCAGAAGCTGCTGGGTGCGCTGGACGCTCTGCTGCAAGGTCTGGAGCGAGGAATATGGCAGGCTGGTCAGGTTACGCGCCTGATTGATGAGCATCTGCGCTTCGTTCTGAAGCGAGGTGATCTGGTGGTTGATCTGCTCCAGCGTGCGCGCGGCCGTGAGCAGGTTTTGCGCATAGTTGGTCGGGTCATAGACGATGCGGCCGAAACCGAACTGTGCGTGGGCCGGACTGGTCAGCATGGGCGAGAATGCAAGCGGCGCGGCGAGCAGTGTTGCCGCCATGAGCATGGCCCGGGAACGGGAAAAACGGATCGTCATGGTCAGGACTCCTTTTCGGTCTGGGGGATGAGATTGGTGAGATCGGGGATCAGCTCCGCCGCCCATTCGACGCCGCGATCGCGCAGCCAGGCGGCGAGGAAGCCCTCCTGCCCATGCTCGGCGACGAGATCTGCAATGCGGGTCTGATCGGTTTTGGATGATGCGGCGCAGAGCGCGAGGCCGACTTCGGACAGGCCCAGCTCGAACAGGCGGTTGCCGCGGCGCGACTGGCAGTAATAGTCCCGCTTGGGTGTCGCCCGCGCGAGGATCTCGATCTGCCGGTCATTGAGGCCGAACCGCCGATAGATCGCAGTGATCTGCGGCTCGATGGCCCGTTCATTCGGCAGAAGCAGCCGTGTCGGGCAGCTTTCGATGATGGCGGGCGCGATGTTGCTCCCGTCAATGTCCGAGAGCGACTGCGTGGCGAAGATAACGGAAGCGTTCTTCTTCCTGAGCGTCTTCAGCCATTCGCGGAGCTGGTTGGCGAACCCCTCATCATCCAGCGCCAGCCAACCTTCGTCGATGATAAGCAGGGTTGGCCGACCATCGAGCCGGTCGCCGATCCGATGAAACAGATAGGCCAGCACAGCCGGCGCAGCTCCTGTGCCGACCAGTCCCTCGATCTCGAAGGCTTGCACATCGGCGTGGCCGAGGTGTTCGGCCTCGGCATCGAGCAACCGGCCATAGGCACCACCGATGCAATATGGTCGCAACGCCTGCTTCAGGTCATTCGATTGCAGCAGGACAGCAAGGCCGGTGATGGTGCGCTCGCCGACGGGTGCAGATGCCAGCGAGGTCAGCGCCGTCCAGATATGCTCCTTCACCTCCGGCGTGATGGTCATGCCCTCACGCATCAGGATCGCAGCGATCCAGTCAGCGGCCCATGACCGCTCATAAGCATCACCAATTCGCGCTAGCGGTTGCAGGGAGACGGACACCTCCGATCCCTCGGTCAACCCGCCGCCGAGGTCATGCCAGTCGCCGCCCATGGCCAGCGCGGATGCGCGGATCGATCCCCCGAAATCGAAGGCGAAGATCTGGCTGCGTTCATAGCGGCGGAATTGCAGCGCCATCAGCGCCAGCAGCACGGACTTGCCCGCGCCGGTCGGGCCGACGACGAGGGTATGGCCCACGTCGCCGACATGAAGGGAAAGCCGGAACGGCGTCGAACCTTCGGTCTTGCCATACAGCAAGGGGGGCGCTCCGAGGTGTTCGTTCCGTTCCGGCCCCGCCCACACGGCCGATAGCGGGATCATGTGGGCAAGGTTGAGCGTCGAGATCGGTGGCTGACGGACATTGGCGTAGGCATGTCCGGGGATCGAGCCGAGCCAGGCATCGACGGCATTGACGGTTTCGGGCATGGCCGTGAAATCGCGGCCCTGAATGATCTTCTCGATCAGACGCAGCTTCTCGTCGGCAATCCGCGGATCAATGTCCCAGACGGTGACGGTCGCTGTGACATAGGCCATCCCGGCAACGTCAGCGCCGAGTTCCTGCAAGGCCATGTCGGCATCGAGCGCCTTGTTGGACGCATCGGTATCCACCAGCGCCGATTGTTCGTTGGTCATCACCTCCTTGAGGATCGCGGCGATGGATTTGCGCTTGGCAAACCACTGGCGGCGGATTTTGGTGAGGAGCTTCGTTGCATCCGTCTTGTCCATCAGAATGGCGCGGGTTGACCAGCGATACGGGAACGCGAGCCGGTTCATCTCGTCGAGCAGGCCAGGCGTAGTCGCGGTAGGAAAGCCGATGATGGTCAGGATGCGCAGATGCGCGTCACCAAGGCGCGGCTCCAGTCCGCCGGTCAGGGCCTGATCGGCCAGCAGCGCATCGAGGTGCATGGGCACTTCGGGCACGCGGACGCGATGACGGTTGGTGGAGATGGAGGAATGGAGATAGGTCAGCGTACCGGTATCATCCAGCCAGCGGCATTCCGGCATGAAGCCGTCGAGCAGCGACAGCACGCGGTCGGTGCGGTCGATGAAGCCGCGCAGCAGCTCATGCGGATTGACACCAGATTGTTCGCGACCTTCATAGAGCCAGGTTTCGGCACGGGCGGCGTCTTCTGCAGGCGGCAGCCAGAGGAAAGTCAGGAAATAACCGGACACGAAATGTGTGCCCGCTTCCTCGAACCCGGCCTTGCGCTCCGCATCGACCAGTGCGGAGGCCGCATCTGGAAACTTGCTGTCGGGATAGGTCGCGGCCTCGGAGCGTTGTGCCTCGACGAAGATCGACCAGCCCGAACCCAGACGGCGCACGGCGTTGTTGATGCGACCGGCGACCGCAACCAGTTCGGCAGCGACAGCAGAATCCAGATCCGGCCCGCGAAACTTCGCGGTCCTCTGGAAGCTGCCATCCTTGTTCAGCACAATGCCTGGGCCAACCAGCGCTGCCCATGGCAGATAGTCGGAAAGGCGAGCGGAGGTGCGGCGATATTCGGTGAGGTTCATCATGCGCGCGCCCTCACACCGACAGATGACCGGGGATGCGCAGATGCCTGCGCCCGACCTCGACGAAGAGCGGGTCGCGTTTTGCTGCCCATACCGCGAGGAAATGACCAACCGCCCAGATGGCGATGCCAACCAGCCAGAGACGAAGGCCGAGGCCGACGGCCCCGGCCAGCGTGCCGTTGACAATGGCGATGGAGCGCGGTGCGCCGCCGAGCAGGATATGCTCGGTCAGCGCCCGATGGACCGGGATCGAAAATCCCGGCACCGCGCAGAGCTGTTCGAGGCCGCCCGCCATCAGATGAGCGCCCCGCCGCCGAACGAGAAGAACGACAGGAAGAAGGAGCTGGCGGCGAAGGCTATGCTGAGGCCGAAGACGATCTGGATCAGGCGGCGGAAACCGCCCGAGGTATCGCCGAAGGCCAGCGCCAGGCCGGTGGCGATGATGACGATTACCGCAATGATCTTGGCGACCGGCCCTTCGATCGACTGAAGGATGCTCTGAAGCGGCGCCTCCCACGGCATGGAGGAGCCGGAGGCGTGTGCGGCGGGCGCCAGCATCAGGCTGATGGAAACAGCGGCGGCGGCGGTTGCCATGATGCGGCAGCCGCGCGAAATCGTGCGGATCATGAAGGGTCTCCTTTTGAGGTGGTTGCAGGGGTGATGGCGTAATCGCCGTCCGGTCCCAGCCCATCGACGCGGGCGAGTTCGACCAGCCGTCGCGACGATCCGCGCCCGGCAAGGACAGCAACAAGGTCGATGGTCTCGGCGATCAGCGCGCGCGGAACCGTGACGACGGCTTCCTGAATGAGCTGTTCGAGGCGGCGCAGCGCACCGATGCCAGAACCGGCATGGATGGTGCCGATGCCTCCGGGATGACCTGTGCCCCAGGCTTTGAGCAGATCGAGGGCTTCGGAACCGCGGACCTCACCGACCGGAATGCGATCAGGGCGAAGGCGCAGGGATGAACGGACCAGATCGGAGAGCGTCGCCACGCCATCCTTGGTCCGCATGGCCACGAGATTGGGCGCGGCGCATTGCAGCTCGCGCGTGTCTTCAATGATGACGACGCGATCCGAGGTCTTCGCCACCTCGGCCAGCAGCGCATTGGTCAACGTGGTTTTGCCGGTGGAGGTGCCGCCTGCGACGAGGATGTTGGCGCGCGTGGCGACGTTCAGGCGCAGCACTTCGGCCTGAAGACCGGTCATGATCCCGGCAGCCACATAATCGTCGAGCGTGAACACCGCGACGGCGGGTTTGCGGATGGCAAAGGCGGGTGCCGCGACAACGGGCGGCAATAGACCCTCGAACCGTTCGCCGGTTTCGGGCAGCTCTGCTGAGACGCGGGGTGCGCGGGCGTGAACCTCCGCGCCAACATGATGGGCGACGAGACGCACAATCCGCTCGCCATCGGCAGCGGACAGCCTCTCCCCCGTATCGGCCAACCCTTCGGAAAGCCGATCCACCCAGATACGACCATCCGGGTTCAGCATCACCTCGACCACACCGGGATCTTCCAGAAACCGGGCGATGGATGCCCCAAGCGCAGTGCGCAGCATCCGCGCGCCACGGGCAATCGTTTCCGGTTTTTGATGTGATGCAGTCATGGCGGCCCCGTTCATGACGGGGCGCGCAAAAGACGGACCCCGGATCGGGGTCGATTAAAAGAACCTGATTTTGGGCTGTTTCAACAGATGTTTACGCGCGTGCGGCCATCGGCGGAGCCTGGCGGTGAATAGGACGGGTTGCAATCCTAGATCCCATCGCCGTCACCTTCGGTTTTACCCCCCGGCGAGGTGTCGTGTAGCGCAGCCATGTCGTGCGATATTTCTTTGAGAAACCTGTCACCGTTGGCGAGGCGCTTACCAAGGGACTGCATGAATCCCTCGAAACGCTCGTTTCCTTTGATGCGCGCAGATTGTTTTGCACTGTCTGGCAGCGGCGGCGTGAGGGTCAGCCAGAATTGTACAAATAGCGAGAGGGTTTCGCCCAGCACGGCAATATCCTCGTCCAGCATGTCGAACTGACGGCCAAGCTTGTCCAGGCGGCGCGACATGGCGGCTTCCAGCCGTTCAGTCGTATCGCCTGACATGAAGGATGCCACAGCAGCCTCGATCACGGCGGATTTCGAGACATTTCGGCGCAAGGCCAGCGCTTCCACCTGTTTCAGCAGAGCGGGATCGAAATAGACATTCATGCGGGTGCGCGTCGTCATGCCTGTCTCCGTTCTCACAGCTCGATGCCGTCATTTGGGTCAAGCGACGCCTGCCGCGCGACCATGCGCATCCGTTGGCGCATGGCACGGGCCTTGGCGGCATCGACATCTGGCTCATCATCAAGAAAATCGAACTCCTGCGATGGTGGCGGAGGTGGCGGGATGATTTCCTCATGCTCCGGCAGTTCCGGTTCACGACGGATACCGGCATTGGCCGGATCGTCATCGGATGTATCTGAGGCGGGTCCATTGCCGCTCGCAGCCGCGACAATGCGGCTCGTCCAGTCATCTGGCGCCGATGTGGTGATTTTCACCAGCTGCTTGCGCAGATCGGGCGGTGACATCACCCTCTCCTGAAACCGCGCATCAGCATAGTAGCGTGCCTTGGCAGCACGGATCGGCGGCACCCCCGCCACCATGACGATCTCGTCGGTGGGCGGAAGCTGCATGATTTCGCCGGGCGTCAGCAATGGCCGCGCCGTTTCCTGCCGCGACACCATGAGATGCCCCAGCCATGGCGCGAGGCGATGGCCGGCATAGTTGGTGGAATCGCGCATTTCCGTAGCCGTGCCGAGCGCATCACTGATCCGTTTGGCGGTGCGTTCATCGTTGGCCGCAAAGGCCACGCGCACATGGCAATTATCGAGAATGGCGTTGTTTTGCCCATAGGCGCGCTCGATCTGGTTGAGCGATTGGGCGATCAGGAACGCTTTCAGGCCGTAGCCGGCCATAAAGGCCAACGCCGATTCAAAGAAATCCAGCCGCCCCAGTGCCGGAAACTCATCGAGCATCAACAGGAGGCGATGCCGCTTGCCGGAGGTTTCCAGTTCCTCGGTAAGCCGCCGCCCGACCTGATTGAGGATGAGGCGGATCAGCGGCTTGGTGCGGTTGATGTCCGAGGGTGGCACGACGAGATAGAGGCTGACCGGTTCCTTCTCACCGACCAGATCGGCGATGCGCCAGTCGCAGCGTTGAGTCACGCGGGCCACAACCGGGTCTCGGTAAAGACCGAGAAACGACATAGCAGTGGACAGCACCCCAGACCGTTCGTTCTCTGATTTGTTCAAAAGCTCCCGCGCAGACGAGGCAATGACGGGATGCACACCGGCTTCGCCCAGATGCGGCGTGTCCATCATCGCGCGTAAGGTCGCCTCGACGGGACGGCGAGGATCGGACAGGAAATTGGCGACGCCCGCCAGTGTCTTTTCCTTCTCGGCATAGAGAACATGCAGGATCGCGCCGACGAGCAGGCTGTGGCTGGTTTTTTCCCAATGGTTGCGCTTGTCGAGCGAACCTTCGGGATCAACCAGGATGTCCGCGATGTTCTGGACATCGCGGACTTCCCATTCACCCTGCCTTACTTCCAGAAGCGGATTGTAAGCTGCCGACTGCACATTGGTCGGATCGAACAGCAGGACACGACCATGCCTTGACCGGAAGCCCGCTGTCAGGTTCCAGTTCTCGCCCTTGATATCATGGACGATGCAACTGCCTGGCCAGGTCAGCAGCGTCGGCACGACTAGGCCCACGCCCTTGCCTGATCGGGTTGGCGCAAAACACAGCACATGCTCGGGGCCGTCATGACGCAGATAATCCTTGCGGTGCTGCCCCAGCACGACGCCATCTGGACCAAGCAGGCCGGCAGCATGGATTTCCTTGTCCTCGGCCCATCGCGCCGAACCATAGGTGGCGACATTGCGGGCTTCCCGTGCCCGGATGATCGACATGAGGAAAGCGGCAGCTATGGCAAGAACCGCGCCTGCCGTGGCGATGAACGCGCCTTCGGTAAAGATGCCGGGCGCATAGGCGTCATAGGAAAACCACCACCAGAAGAAGGCAGGTGGATAATAGAATGGCCATCCGGCAATATCGAACCAAGGGTTGCCGAGCTGGGGCTGGAAGCCGAGCCGGAAAGCCACCCATTGCGTTGCAGCCCAGACCATCACCACGACGATGGTGAGCACGACAATGATCTGGCCCCAGAGTATTCGGCCTCCACGCATACAGGCTCCAATCGGCAAGAGAGACGGAGCCGATCAGAGAATGGTCGTTTTCGCGTGGTGCAATAGCAAAGGTGTGGCCGTCGGCCTGCAGAATACAATCGGCGGCAAATCGGATGGGTGACGGCGGCACTATTCCGGCACCGTTAACAGTGGGCTATCGCGAATCAGATTTCGGGCGTAAGCGGCCCATTTCCGTTGCTAGGGTGAGCAGGCTCAAAAGTGTAGGGTTTCGGTTTCGGGGCGACCAAACGGCCGAAAACGGGATAGTTTCGGGCTCATCGCGGATCGGCAGGAAAGCAACATTCGCCATGCTGGATGTCGCACCGTCCGCGACGAAGAGCGAAATACCGTTTCCGGCAGCGACCATGGAGAGCAGCGCGCTGCGACCGACATCGAAGCGGAGTATTGTCGGCACCGGCCACTTCCCGGCTGCGCGCGTCACGATCAGATCATGGACCTGCGGGCCGGTGCCACCATAACGGACAAGGAAGATTTCCGCCGAAAGCTGTCGCCATTCGACATCGGCTTGTGTCGCTAAGTGATGACCGACTGGCAGCGCCGCCATGAGGTAGTCTCGCCAGACTACACGGGAATGCAGGTCGGGGATTTCGTGAGTGCAGGCCATAAAGGCGGTATCGAGCCGGCCTTCGCGGATCATGAGTTGCGCGTCTCGCGCCGTTCCTTCGGTGATGCGCAGGCGGACGCACGGATGCTCGCTGCGGAACCGCCCTAGCAGCTGGTCTAGGAAACAGCCTTGCGTCAGGGCATGGAGTCCGATGTGAAGCTCGCCTTCCTCGCCACGTGCCGGCATCCCGGCGGTCTTGATTGCCCGGTCCAAGATGCCCATGGCGTCATCGACCTGATCGACGAAGCGGCGTCCGGCTTCGGTCAGGCGGACGCCGCGCGTGTTGCGGTCGAAGAGGATGACGCCGAGTTCAGCCTCCAGCGCCTTGATCCGCGCGCTCACACTCGATTGACTGGTCCCGAGCGCCTGCGCCGCACGATGGAAGCTGAGATATTCCGCGACAGCGAGGGCTTGGACGAGGGCTACCATCGGTATGCGTACGCTGGAAAGCGTCAGCGGGGCATCCGGTGGCCGATATCGTTGCTGACGCCTCCGCATTCCTACCTCTTTACTGTTTCAAACTGCCTCGCTGCGGGTGGCGCGAGACTGAGAATGCCCGCTATAGCCAGAACGAGACCGATCCAGAGAGGAGAGATAAGCCCATATCCGGCTTGAATCCCGAGACCTCCTGCCCAAGCGCCGAATGCGCGACCGATATTGATGACCGAGACATGGACGGCGTTGACCAGCGGTCCGGCTGGAACTGCTCGCATCACCCGCGCGACCAGCCCCGGACCGATGGCTGGCGCAGCGGCATCAGTGCCGGTAGTATGATGGGCGGGAAACCCCATCAGCGATCACGCATGTGCCGAGAGCGCTTTGCGCTTCAGCATGGGGTCATTGAGGAAGGTACCGAACGGGATCAGCGATGCGAGGAAAGTTCGCGTCCACTCCCACGCGGTGAAGCCCTTTCCCCACATGCCCGGCACGAGGAAGAGCATATAGGCAAGGAAAGCATAGCCATGCCCCCAGCCGGCAAGCGGCATGATCGCTTCGTTCCCGGCGAGATATTTGAGCGGCATTGCGATTAGGAACAAGATGAGCGTGGTGATACCTTCGATGACGGCAATGCCGCGGAATAGTTGAAGTCGCATGTTTGTCTCGAAATCCTGTTCTTAAATTGGGTCGTTGGGGCCATTGCCGTCTCCCTCAGGTTAGCGGCTCTGTCGGCAGATAGGTGAAGATGAGAACCGCCCGGACCGCCTGCCGCTCATGCGCGAACTGCCCGGCCAGCTTCTCCCGGTAATCGTCCGCCGCGTGGGCATCCAGATCGATATCGGGTCTGAGTTGCGCCTGCGCCATGATCTCCCAGGTTCGGCCGATCCGGACCGTGCGGATGTCCAGGGCAGTCAGCGGCAGATCGGCAAGAACGGCGCGAACCTTGCCCTCCAGCGGCTCGACCTCGGCCGCCGGCGGCGAAACATAGATGAGTTCCGACAGGGCGCCCTTGCCGAGCGAATACGGAATGCCGACCGTCAGAACGACCAGCGCCAGCGTCAGCACCGGGTCGACGTAGCGGGCCGCGGCCTGATAGCCATTCGCGTGAAGCCCATAGGCGACCAGGAACGCCAGCAACGCGCCGAGGGCGGTCAAGGCGTCGATCATGCGCGCGGCCAGGTCGCCCTGGACCAATGGGCTGTCGACGTGGCGATAACGGATCCAGACATAGGCCGCCATGCCGATGGTGATCGAGGCCGAGAGAAACGCGAACAGGACCGCGCCGCCGAACTCGATGTCCGTGCCGCCGGCAAAGAGGTTCGAGGCCGCATACCAGACCGACAACATGGAGACGCCGGCGATCAGCAGGCTCTTGATCAGGTTGACCAGGGGTTCGAGCGGCGCATAGCCGAACGGGAACCGCCGGCTCGCGCCCTGATGCACGAGCCGTCCGACGCTATAGGTAAAAACCCCTGTGACGAGATAGATCAGCCCGAAGAATCCATCGAGCAGGATCGCCTGTGAGCCGGTCAGCGGCGCTGCGATCAACGCCAGCGCTGACACGATTACGCCTGTGATGATCGGGAGCCGAAGCACCTTCAGTTCAAGTTCACTATCCGTCATTCCTACCCCGATATTGTTGGCGTCCTCGTCCGTTGAGGGCTGTTCATCGTTTCCTGCTGCGCCACCAGATGACCGCGCCGATCGCAATCATCAGGCAGCCGAAGGCGACAAAGACCGGATAGAAGCCGTCGAAGCCACTGGTTCGCCATTTGAACAGTTGGGCGAAAGCCAGCAGAACCAAGCCACAGCCAGCCCAATTCAAGGCCAGCGGTATGCCTTCCTGCTTGCGCTGCTTCTCGTCCGGTCGCTTGCTTCGTTCCATCTTCCTTGTCCTTGAGGCCTCGCCTCGTCCTATTCAGAGATTGCCGCATCTGACGGCCCACCTTCGCGCGCATAGGCCCCGAGAGGCCGGAACCGGAACACCGGCGCGGGAAGCGCTGACACAGTGGTGAAGCCCGGTGCGGCGTTGATGACATCGGGGATGCGGTTCACCACGGTCGCGCTGGTGGTGACGATATCGTGCCGGTCCTGCATGAAGACGCTCAGGCCCGGGCTACCCTCGATGTCCCATGTCGCGTGATTTGAATCGCCGTCTTCGCGCAGCTTGCTGATGAAACGGGCCGAAAGCGTCACGCCTTCCACGGTGTTGAGGCGCAGGCAGGTATCGAGACCCGAAAGATGCCCCGCACTGACCTCGATCCCGGCTTCTTCCGACCGGAAGGCCTTGCGCGCGATGACAGGCTCCACAGTCGTGACGGCGTCGATGACGGTCAGACCGAACCTGTCGGCCATGTCGTGCAGAGGCCCGATGAAGACCCCGGCGAAGGGCGATGCGAAGCCCCGATCGAGTTCTTCCGGCGCTTTGCCGATGCACAGGCCCTCGGCGATCCAGTCGCCATAACTGTCCACGAGCGCGACGCTTCGGCCATGAATGCCTGTGATGCTCTCGGCCGCACCGGACAGCAGCACCGGCATATTGTCCCAGAACACATCCTGGACGCCGGTCCCCAATATCGTTTTGCCCCGCGCCACGGCGAGGTCGTGCAAGGCGCGCGCCTCGCTCGACGCCTGGTCGACCCACGGAAAGTAGGCATCCCCGGCGATGGTGATGACGTCGGTATCGTTCTCAAGGCACAGCTTCACCGTCGGGTAGATGTCCCTGATGCCGTTCTGGGTGGAGACGATCGCGATATCCGCCGCCCCGCCAGCAAACGCCGCTTCAGCGTCGGGTATGACGCTCACACCGATATCGGGCCAGCCAAGCACGGCGCCGACGTCCAGACCGTGGAACTGGAAGGCATCGACCGCCGCGACGATCCGGACCTCCCGGTCCAGAAGGATTTCGACGATCTTGCGTCCGGTGACGCCCAGCCCGAAGACGACTGCCGTAAGCGGTTTGTGGGTGCGGTCGGTCATTGCATCACTCTCCTTTGACGGGATTCGACTCCTGCTCGGCCATCGCCACGAGGCGGCGGCAGATGCGGTCCTTGAGTTTTTTGGGAAGCGGCCGCGATGACAGCGCCTCATGCGCCCACAGACCGTCGGCCGCCAGACGCGCGATGAACCGCGACAGCGCAGCTTCGTCTTCGGTCTCGGGAACAGGCGGCGCCCAGCGGTCGATCACATCCTGCCAGAGTTCGCCGAGCCGGGCCTCGCCCGCGCTTTCAAGCATCAGCAGGAGTTCCGCCCGATCGGCGGCCTGCGCGCAGGTCTGCACATAGGCCGCGTATCGCTGCGCCGGCGTTGCGGCGGCGGCTTTCTTGCCCGCCGCCTTCGCCATCGCCTTTTCCCAGCCTTCGGCCAGATGCTTGTGGGTCGAAAAGATCAGCTCTTCCCGCGACGGGAAGTGGTAGATCAGCCCGCCCCGCGTCAGCTTCGCCTCTTCCGCAACAGCATCGAAGGTGACGGCGTTGACGCCATCACGCTGGATGATGGCGACGACCGCATCGAGGATCTGCGTGCGCTTGCTCGTTCGCATCGGATCATTCCTCTCAGTGCGAGGAATAGATCGAGGATTGCGAACCCGGACCATAGTTGCGCAGCAGCACTGCGGTGATGACCGCACCCACTGCCAGCACCGCCGCGACCACATACATCACGGTCAGATAGCCGCGATCGAAGGCCTGGCTCGCCGCATCGATGATCGCCTGACCATCGGCTCCGGCTTGCGCTGCCAGCGCGAGCGCGCCGCCCATGCTGTCGCGCATCGCCTCTGGCGCTCCCGCCGGAAGCATGACCGAAGCCGTGTAGATCGCCGACAGCAGGCTGCCGAGGAAGGCCACGGCCAGCAGGCTGCCGAACTCGTAGGACACCTCCTCGACCGACGAGGCCATGCCCGCCCGATGCACAGGCGCATTCCCGACAATGGCGGTCGAAGCCACCGACATGGCCGCGCCCACGCCGGCCCCGCTCAACACCATGCCGGCGATCAGCCAGCCAAGGCCATGGGTGACGCCCCAGGTCGCCAGCACGACAGCCAGCGATGCGGCGGCAAGACCACCCGCGATCAGAATGCGCAGGCCGATCTTGTGCAGAAACGCACCGCCAAGCATCGCGGTCGGCAGCGAGCCGAGCGCAGCCGCCGAAACCAGCAGCCCTGCCTCGAGCGGCGAGAAGCCGGCAACGAGCTGGAAGCGCTGCGTGGTGACGAGCTCAATGCCGCCGATCGCGAACATGGCGAAGGCCGCCGCCATCACGCCCGACGAGAAGGCGGCGTTGCGGAAGATCGAGAAGTCGAGCAGCGGGAAGGTCAGGCGCGACTGGCGGCGCACGAAGAGGATGCTCGCCACCACGGCGACGACAAACGCCCCGGCCGGCACCAGCCAGGATTGACCGACATGCGCCGATTCCTTGATCGCGATCACCAGCGCCGACAACGCCACGAGCGCTTGCAGCGAGGAGACCAGATCCCATGGCTTGCTATGGTCGGTCTCACCCTTCGGCGCGACGACCAGTGTCGAGAGGAACGCAACGATGACCACCGGCACGTTGATCAGGAAGACCGATCCCCACCAGAAATGCTCCAGCAGGAAGCCGCCGACGATCGGGCCGAGCGCACTGCCAACGACCGACAGCGATCCCCAGATCGCAATGGCGATGTTGCGCTCGCGCTCATCGAGGAAGGTCACCCGGATCAAGGCCAGCGTCGCCGGCATCATCGCCGCCGCGCCGACGGCAAGAAACGCCCGGGCCGCAATCAGGATGTTGGCCGACGGCGAGAAGGCCGCGACCAACGAAGCGATGCCAAACAGCACCAGGCCGATCAGGAACATCTGCCGATGGCCGATGCGGTCGCCGAGCGTGCCGGTGCCCAGCAGCAGGCCTGCCATCACCAACGGATAGGCATTGATTATCCACAGCCCCTGCGTCTGCGAAGCGCCGAGTTCGCGTGTCAGCGTCGGCAGCGCCGTATAGAGAACCGAGTTATCGAGGGTGATCAGCAGCAGACCGGCGGCGACGGTCACAAGCAGCACCCACCTGTTCGAATGCGAGGCGGTCATGGGTTAGCCATCCTGTTTGAATGGCCATAACTATACAAACATGTTTGTAAGGTTTCAAGCCCAATTAGTTTTGTGCGCTACGTCGCCCTGAATGATGCAAATGGCGCCTTTCGGACTGAGTGTTCCGCAGCAAAAGTAGCGAGAGGGGAGACGGGATTTTCGTGACGGGTTTTAAGTATAAGGGCTCTCCACGCCGTCGCGGTGAATACCCCAACGGCTACTCCTGCTCAGAAAATCACCTTATCTTCCTGCACGACATTCCCTTCAGCGAATGGCGTAGTTGAGCATGTTAAGATCGGGCCGGTTGCTGCTGGTCTTCGCGATGATGGCGCCCGGCTAGCAGTGACTACAACCCCAATGCCCGCTGCCTCCCAAGCTGCCACGAAACCGATCCGCCCTGCACGATGCCCGCAACCTCGCGGCCGATCTGGCGGTCGATTACTGGCCGCCATGGGACGAGAGTGAACTCGTGACTCTTTTCGATAATGGCGAACTTGCCGCTCGATATATGTGCGGTCCCGGTGAACTTGCCGCTGACGGTCTCGCCATCGGTAGCCGCACGAAACGGCAAGCCCTTGCTCCCGGCCATTTCCGCACCGACGCGGGCCACTTCCCGTTCGCGCAGATTGGCGAGCAGGTTGCGCCGATAGAGGATGCGTCCATTCTGCTGCCGTGTGGCATCGCCCTGTGCAATATGATGCTCTCGCCGCTGGTCCATAGCCTCGCGCACCTGCTGACCGAACCCGGCCGGGGTAATATCCGAAGCGTCCGGCGTAACCAGTCGCCGGTCCAGCCAGGTCGCACCATCAGCGCCGATCTGCTTTTCCAGATCGAAGGTAGAGACGACACGAATGCTGGCCTGCCGGTTGCGACCGGCATCATAGGCGGTGGCGCGACTCTCGAAGTCATCGGGGATGCGCCACTGGTCAGCGTCGATCCGCTCAGCGATCCCGGCGCGGCGCAGCGCCTCCAGTCGCCGGACATGGGCATCTACATAGCCCTCGTAATCCCCGCCCGGTACACGTCCCTCGAACTTCGCCTGTTCGAGGTGGCGGCTCGGTCGGTAAATACCATTCTCCGAGATCGCAGCGATGGTGTGATCGGACGGCCGCTGCGCCGTATCGGCGGGGCCAACTTCGACGATGCTGCCGATCCGGGCATCTTCGACGCGGGCCGGATCAATGCCGGGAAGATGGTGTGTTCGCCCGTCGATGCCGTCCACCACGAGCGTCAGGTTCTCGCCCATCTCGTCGGTGAGATATTTGTCCACGACGCGTCCGGTGATGGGCGCCGCGGGTGCTGCATCGTGAAGCTGGAAGGTCATTGGATCACGGTCCTGCCCATCGGCCTTCAGCGCCTTGTGCATGTTGCGGATGATGTCGCCGCGTTCACCAAGTTCACGCAGCGCCGGTTCCATCTTCGCGCCGAGCTCCCAGACGCCCGGCGCGTGTTCGGTGGCGAGCCCCATCTTTTCCAGTTTGGCGAGACGGCGCAGGCGAAGCGTGCGGTTGAACTGGCGGCGTGCATCGGCCGGTTCATGGCGCAGATCAAGGAACCGTTCGTCGGCCTCCTCGGTCATGGTGCTGTCGATGCGCGTAAAGCGGTCCTGATCGATTTCGGCAGACAGCTTGCGGCTCTGCTCGATCTCGGTCACTGGGCCCAGTTCCAGCGTGGTCAGTTCGCTCGCCCGCTCACGAATGCCATTGGCGAGATAATCGCCATTGATGACCAGGTTCTCGCCTAGATCGTCCTTGCCCCGAACGATGACATGGACATGGGGGTGGCCGGTATTGTGGTGATTGACCGCCACCCAGTCGAGTTTCGTGCCAAGGTCAGCCTCGATGCGGCTCATCAGATCGCGGGTGTGCTCGGTGAGATCGGTAAGATCGGCGGCATCTTCGGGCGAAACGATAAAGCGGAACTGGTGGCGATCATCCTTGCCTCGGTCAAGGAACGCATCTCCATCAGCGCGATCGTCGGTGGCGGAATAGAGCTGGCCACGTTCGCCATCACGCGAGGTTCCATCGCGCTGGATATAGCGCAGATGAGCAGCCCCTTTGCCATTCTTCCCCGCGTTCTGAACGTACCGGGTTTTGACGACGACGCGGCGCACGCCGGCCGCACTGTGCCGCCAGCCGCCCGACAGGGCGCGTGCGCGGACAAAGGCCGCGCCGCGGCCACGCTTGACGCCCGGACCTTTGCCAGTCCGCGATGCCTTCCCGCTCTTTCCGGCCGAACCAGATGAAGGCGACGAGGACGTCCGTGATGCGAATGATGATGATCTGCCGGGGCCGTTGCTATGCTGACGCGCCAGCTTCTTCGCCTGCGTCAGAAAGCTCTTCGCCTTGCCCACCTTCGGCGCGTCGGATTTGATCCGACCTGACCTGGGGCGAAAGCGGTTCTCGTCCTCGGCACTCATGAGCGCATCCCATGCCGTTTAAGCACGCAAACGGCAGATATTCGGCTATAGTGCCGGTCAAAATCCAGCAAAGCCAAGGCTTTGCGCCATATCGCGGCACGCGAGACCCAAAAGCAGGGTGCCGTGCGCCGCGCCCCAAAACAGTGTGCAGACAAGGGTTTGCCCAGAAACCGGCCCGACAGGGTGCCGGTTTCCTTTATCTTGCCCTCCGCCTTCCCTGCCCTTTTTGCCCTTCCTGCCGGGAATGCAGCCAGGCGACCCCTTGCCTGACTGCACACCGGAAGCGGACCGAAAGCGCGTGGAGACGTCATGGTCATGGCGCATCTCCATTGCTCGCACGGGCCACGAATATGCCGCCGTCCTGCGGCTCCTGATCGACGGAAACGCGCATAGGAACGGTTGCGCGGACGTCGTTCGACGGCTGATTGGCTGCAACCGAATTGCCGC
Source organism: Azospirillum fermentarium (assembly GCF_025961205.1). Lineage (NCBI taxonomy): Bacteria > Pseudomonadati > Pseudomonadota > Alphaproteobacteria > Rhodospirillales > Azospirillaceae > Azospirillum > Azospirillum fermentarium. The sequence continues at coordinate 530,982 of NZ_JAOQNH010000002.1, read as the reverse complement.
TGGATTGCGCCACGAAAAGCGGAGCTTCGCGCCAATCTGGCGGTGGCGGCGGCGCGATCGTCGGCACATCAGGCGCAGTCGCAAGCCCAAGAACAGGTGCGAGCGTGGCGACATAGGCGCGTGTTTCTGCGGGCAAAGTGCGACCTGTCGCCAGATGCTCATCATAGCGACCGGGACCGGCATTGTAGGCGGCAAGCATGGCCGCGACATTGCCATACCGGTCCCACATCTCGCGCAGATACGCCGTACCTGCGAGGATGTTGTCGCGCGGATCGTAAGGATCGCGTCCGAGGCCATGGCGGCTGCGCAGGCCCACCCAGGTATCGGGCATGACCTGCATCAGTCCCATTGCACCCGCCGATGAGATGGCGCGCACATCGCCCGCGCTTTCCACACGCAGCACGGCCCGAATCCAGTGCTCTGGAATGCCGAAACGCTGTGACGCCTCGGCAATGAAAGCAGCATGGGGATGCGCAGTGACAGGCGCGGGTTGCTGCGTGACCTGCGCAAGCGCTGGCGTCAATCCGCTGCCAGCCGACAGAAGGGCCGTGAAGAGAAGAAGGGCGCGGGATCGCATGATCTCAGTCCCGATCTTCGCGGGGCCGCGGGCGGCTCCAGTGCAGCGACCATGACGAGCCTGCATCGTCGTCGCGGAACAGGTTGGCGCGGATCGGCTGCGGCAAGGCGGGATCGTCGAGCAGCACCGAGAGATATTCGCCAGCCTTTTCGCCGGTGCGTTTCCATGCAGCGCCGACCTCGGGGCCGTCATCAGCTCCGTGATGGACACGGTAGTCCGGCGCGTTTTCGGCGTCCGAATGCTCGGCTGGCATGATGGTAAGCTCACGGAAGAGCGTGAGCGTGTGAACGCGCCCGGAAAAGCCCGTTTCATCGCGCGTGAACAATCCGATCTGTGGCATGAAAAATCTCCTGTCGTCGAGGTTTCGGCGTGGGTTCAATGCGTGGCCGCCCGCCATTCGTAGCGGCCATCACCTTCCCCATCGGTCCAGAGCGGCAGCGCCCGGCCGATGACGGAACTGGCGGGAACAGGTCCGAAGTAACGGCCATCGAGGCTGTCCCGGATGTCCCAATTCATGAGGAAGAGTTCACCGTCGCCGATAATGCGGCAGCCCTGCCAGACCGGCAGATCGCGGCCCATGCGGTCGCGCTCCAGCGCGTCCCCCATCTCGACATGATCGACGGTAATGGTCGCACCGTTGCGGCAAACGCGCTGTCCCGGCAGGCCGAGGACACGCTTCAGCAGCGGCACGCCGCGTCCGATATAGCCGCGATCGACCATGAACCGCTCCAGCGGCTCAGACGGCATGATGGCGACCAGTTCGGGCACTTCGAGCGCATCGGCGGGAGCAACTGTGTAGAAGCCGATGGGCGCGCTGGCAGTCGCATTCCAGATCAGCCGGGTTGGCAGATCGGCAACCGCCGTGACGACAAGCGTGCCGACGGCCAGCATGGACACGGCAAGGATATGACGACGGCTCATGGTGCGATCCTCCGGCGGCTGACCCATGCGGCATGGCGCTCCGGGGTGTAGGGATTGGGTTCCTGACCAGCACTCAAACGGTTGTGGACGTGCCGCCAATGCTCCGGCGCAACATCGGCCGGATCGACGCCTAGCGCGTCCACGGCATCGATCAGGGCCAACACCCGCTGGACTTGTCGCCAGCCATCGATACGCAGCAGGATCTCGCCGCCAGGACGAACGAAGGGCACGGTCTGGTACGGTTCGCCACGCCCGACAGCGCGCAGGATGTCGAGCCGCGAGACGATGGTGCCGTAATCGTTGGAAGCCCAGCGATTGAGTGCGAAGATGCTTTCGGGCGCAAAACCGATCAGACTGCGGCGGCGGTCGATGATCTGCTCAAAGCTCTTGCGGCCGAAGCGTATCCACCGCTCGACCTTATTCTTCTGGAAGGTCAGTTCGACCAATGTGGTGAACGGTGCAGGCCCGTCCGCCTGCGGATGTTCATGCGCAGCGCGCACGGTTTTGCCGGTCATGGCTGATCTCCTTCGATGGGTGGAAACTCGCGGACCAGCAGCTCGCGCAGCATCACGGCGACGGTGACGCCACGCCGGAAAGCGGCAACCTTGATGCGCCCGCGCAGTTCGGGCGTGATGTCGATGGTCAGGCGGGCGGTAAACGCCTCCGTCGCCGTCTTGCCGGTTGGCGGCGCATCGGCGGCTCTGACCCAGCTATCGGGATTGCCCGGACGTGATGCGAAGCCGGATTTGACAGGCGGACGTGTCATGGCACGATCCTCCCGATACCGAGGCCATCGATTTCGGCCGCCAGCGCTGTGACCTCCTGTGCGGCCCGTTCGCCGCCATCAGTCTCGGAGACCAGTCGTCCGGTCTGTGCGGCTTCGGCGAAGGCGACACGCTGGCCAACCGTCGTGGCCAGCAAGGGCGGATCATGGTCAGCCAGTGTCTCGGCCGTTTCGCGGGTGATGATCGTGCGCGCACCGCATCGGTTCAGCAGAAAGCGGGCGGACAGCTCCGGTCGATAGATGCGCGCTTCGTTCAGAAGCGCCAGCATCTCGGCCGAGGCCCAGCCGTCAAAGGGGGATGGCTGCACCGGGATCAGCACCAGGTCGGCTGCAAGCAGTGCTGAGCGCATCAGACCAGCGACACGGGGCGGACCATCAATGACGATATGATCGGCGTCACGCGCCAGTTCCGGCGCTTCCCTATGCAGGGTATCGCGGGCAAGGCCGATGACGGTGAACAGCCTTGGCAGCCCTTCATGGCTGCGCCGCTCTGACCAGTCCAGTGCGGAGCCTTGCGGGTCGGCGTCGATCAGGATGACCCGCTTGCCTTGCGCAGCCCAGGCTCCGGCAAGATGCAGCGCCAGCGTGGTCTTGCCCACGCCGCCTTTCTGATTGAGGAGCGCGACGATCATGGCGTACCCCGCCCAGGTCGGCGGGAAGTGGCACTGGCACCGTGCCTTTCATGCGCGCGCGTCAAAGAAGAAAAGTTAGATTCTATGTTAGATTCTAAGTTAGCAGTCGGATTCTTCTTTTCGTTCCAGAGGCTTAACTGGGGCTCGTGCGCCTGATGTGCCGATAGTGCTGCGCCTGATGTACCGATACCCTTTGCGCCTGATGTACCGACGGCATCCACAATGTTATCCACAGGCACTGTGGATAGATTTTCAGGGCGGATTCGCAGCAGTTCGCGGCGATCCTCGCGCAGGATCTTAAGCTGGTAGCCGGGCAGCGGCTGGCGGGCAGCAATGCGGCGCAAGTCCAGTGCAAAGTCCGATGGTCGGGCCATGCTGCCGGATTTCTGGTAAAGGTGCGCAACCTCGAACAGCCAGCCATGCGGCTGATGTCCGGCGTGTTTGCGGGCAACACGGTAGAGCCAGCGCTCGATACCACCGGTCAGCCGGAAATAATCCGGGTCGATGGTCAGGACCAGCGAACGGTCAAGGACACTGTTGTAGAACCACTCGGGCAGGACAAACTCCATGCCCTCAACGCGACCGTCGCGCGTGGTCATCTCTTCCCATTCGTTGATCCAGGAGAACTGGCGGCGGCGCCAATGCTTGCCGTTACGGATCGTCGTGGCGACGACCGTGGATTGCAGCCGGGCAAGCGCTGCCTTCAGCAGCAGATATTGGCGGTTTCCGGTGTCGCGGCCGATGGCGCGCAGCAGATGATAGGGCGTGAAGCGGAAGAAGCGGGATGTCTTGATGCCGTTGTTTTCGGCGGCAACGATTTGGCTTGCAGCCCAGATCAGCACATCGGCATCCCAGATCGTCGCCATGCCATGTTCGGGCATCCCGAACACCTGCACCTCGACATCGGCGGTCTTGTAGAGGATGGGCTTCGTGCGCGGCGTCTTCGCCAGCGAGAAGAAAGGCCGCTCCATCAGATCGCGCTGGTCGCGCGGACTGGCATCGCCGGTTGCGACCACGAAGGGATCGAGGTGGCTGCGCTCGCTACCGCCTTCTCGTCGCAGGGCGTCAGGGTGATCGACGCGCCGCATTCAGAGCTTGCTCCGCTCTTCAGGCGTCAGGGGGCGAGCCGGAAAGACCGTGCCGACGTCCTTGTCACTGGTGGATTTGCGTGCGCCGATGTCGGCCCAGGCCTGAAGATCCTCGACCGTGTAGAGAACCCGGCCACCGATTTTGCGATAGGTCGGACCGGTCCCGTAGGTCCGGTGTTTTTCCAGCGTGCGAAGAGAAATGCCAAGGAAACGTGCAGCTTCCTGAGTACGCAGCATGCGCGGTGGCAGGTCCGCGTTTCGGCGCTCGGCCATGAGATCACCTCCGGTTCGTCAGGTTGATGCGGCTGCCGGAGACGGCGGCGCGCTATGGCGAACCATGGGAAGTGATCGGCGGCGTGTAGCGTGCCGCATTTGCGTACATACGCAGACGGCACCCCCGAAAGGGGCTATGTCAGCGCGAAAAGACGTGAGATTTCAGCAACTCAGTGAGCCCGATGCGGATTCGCTCAAGACATCCGCGCGCAGTTCGGCTATGGATGCAGATGGGGCAGACGCACTGCTCCGGGGCTTAGTAACCCCTGTTGACGGTTGGTGTCGGCCGTGACGGCACCACACTCCTTGACCCTATGGTCGGGGAGCCTGTGGCGTATGCAACAGGCTTTCCAGCTAAAGGCCATGGGGCCGTTCAACACGGTTACTAACTCCCCGATCACCAGGAGTCAGAGAGTTTTATTGCGGGGGCGAACCGCAGAAACTCTTCTGAAAGAAGGGGAATGACCGTGAAAGCGCCCGTCGAACTTGACCCCCATGTGGATGATCTGGCTCCATCCGGCCATGTCATCACCGCCTATGACGAGCAGCACTTTGTGACCTATCTGCGCCTTCTGGACGCCAAGTCCGAGGAAGCCGACTGGAAGGAAGTGGCGCGAATTGTTCTGCACCGCGATCCGGCATCAGATGAGATGCGCACCCGGCGATGCTGGCAGAGCCATCTGGAACGCGCTCAATGGCTGTCGCGGGAAGGTTACAGGCAAATACTGGAACAGGCTGCGGCAAACAGGAATCGGTGAGATTGCCTCAGTCGCCTTTTGATCGTGGAATCGGCTTGACCGGATAATGCAAAAGCAGCCGATAGCCTCCGCGCATCATCCTGATGCCGTGGGCAACAAGACGACGTGCCTTGTTCTTGCGCGGATCAGTCTCGAAATCTTCCTTGTCGCCACGGAAGCCGAGCAGGACTTCGGCAACGGCGCGATAGCTTTCGCCGTGCAGCCGTGCGTCCAGCGCCCGCAGCGACAGAAGGTGCCATTGCCGAAGCTGCGCTGGCATGGCGCGAATATCCGGCCCCGGAGAGCGGCCTGTCAGGCACCTCCAGAGGCGGCGGGCCGCGTGGGCGCGTAATTCCATGAACTCGTCCATGGGCAGGATTGCAGCATAGAAAGCTGCTGCATCGATTGCGCCCTGTGGCAGCCAGAATTGATGCTCCATCCCACCGACACGCCAGATTGCGTGCCAGCCATCCGGTGCGCGGCGCAGGATCAGGCCATCGAGATGTGCGAGAGCGACAAGCCGCCCGCCATCCGGATCGTTCTGCTCGACCGGAGACAGAATAATGGCCTGCGGATTGAAATGCGGCGACCAGAAAGGCGGTGCGCCGTCAGGCTGCGCGTCGGGGTCGTGTGCGAAATCGCACCCCCCAGCGGGAAGCAAAGGCGTTAACCTCTTCTCCCGCGGGTTCTCTCCTCTGCGTGAGTCTCTCGACGTCACGGCGATAGTCTTCGTTGCGACGAAGATATTCCCAGGCGAAACCGGCGGGCGGAAGGTCTTTAATGCGTTTATAAGCCGCCGGAATACGCCAATCTATGCTCTGCATGGCGCGTCCTCCCAAAGCCGGACGGCACAAGGCCACGCCCGACTTGAAAAGGCTGCGGTATTGATTGGTTTTGCGGTAGCGTGGCTAGCGCGATAAGTGGATCGCCTAACCCGATCAATCCATTAAAGAATCTCTCGTTAGCACTGTTGCGCATCACATGGGAGATACCCTGACGACATTCCCGTGTCAGTGATCGAAGCCGAATGGCGGAAACGCGCGATTACGCGGTTCCGGCGCAGACGAGAGCGCGGCCCGCAGGGCAACAAGGCGGCCGCCCATTTTGCGCAGGTCCGCGCCGAGTTGGAGCGTGCGGGCACGCCTTGCGGGCCGCACGACATGCAGATCGGCGCACACGCCCGCAGCGAGTGGCTGATCGTGGTAAAAGGAATTCGTCCGCATGCCCGGCGTGCGGGTGGAGAACCGGGTGTAGCGGTTGCGGTGGGCGTGACGGCTTTCCTGCGGGTATGAGAAAGGCCCCGACCTTCCGGTCGGGGCCTTTGTTCCGCGCCTCAGTCGCCGCGGCGACCGTTGGGGCGGGACCAGATGAGGGAGAAGGTGTCGCCTTCTTCGTCATCGAAGAGGTTGGCGTAGATCGGGGCGTTGAAGCTCGGATCATCCAGCTTGAGGCCCAGATAGTCGCGGCCCTCGTTGGAGCGCTTGGACCAGGCGGCGCCGATTTCGGCGCGGCCGACCAGAACCCGGTGGCTGGGGGCGTTCTCGCCGGTGGCGCGCAGGTCGGGAACGATGCGCACGCCTTTGGCCTTGACGCTCAGGGTGACGATTTCGCCGGTGAAGTCGTTCGAGCCGGTCTTCTTGAAGGTGCCGATGGTTGCCATTTTAAGTCTCCGTTTTCCGTTTCCGAGCCCGCACCATTGCGGCCTCTATGGCGATCGACCGGCCGGAGACGAACGCTGGCGCACCCCCTTTGGGGGCTGGACAGCACAGGAGAAACTTTCTTGTTCCGCGCGGAATGGCGGCTCTGCCGTCAGGGGAAGAAAGTTGTGACGACGCTGTTGCGCTAAAGCGGTCGAAGCGCATCGCGCTGTTCTTCGGCCAGATCAGGCCATTGAAGAGGCCGTTTGGAGCGGTCGAGACACGGGGGCTGAACGGAGACGTGGCAATCTTGAGGCCCCATCACGATGACCAGACGGGCAACACCGGCCTTGCCGGTCGCCCTGCGTCTCAGGCCATGCGCATCTCTCTTTCCGGCCTGTTCTACCGGCATTGCCCCCAACCGGGTACTGGAAAGACCACAAACACTGGTGCTCCCCGTTCTGCGCTCCTATCAGCCGCATCTGTGCCTCAAGCTGATCCGATGCCTGGTCGCTGTCTGCCACCATTTTCCTGACGAAGATGGAAGATGATCCGCACTCGCTTCTGGTCGCCATCAACTGATCATTGCGGTTCAGGTGCGTGCAAGGTTCCCGTCCGCTGGACCGGCTGCCGCCATGCCCGCAACGCGCAGGAACGCTGTTACGCCCACCGCAATGGCCCCGATCACCGAGAAGATGAGCTGCCATTTTTCAGACGGCATCATATGCTTGACGATACCAAGCGTGGCATAAAACCCGGCCATCCCCGCCGGAGCGACGAAGGCCAGAGCAATCAGCAGACGGGCCCAGATCGGGCGGACCAGCATGAGCAGGCCCTGACCGACTGCCAGTGTCAGACCAGCGGTGAGAAGACCGACAGCGATGCTGCCGAGCCAGCCAGCCCCCGTGCCATAGGACCAGGTGCCTGCATTCAGGCCGATAAAGAACGGCAGGGCGAATACGGCGAGATTGAACAGCAGCCAGCACATGGTGCCGATGGCTGCGATGGAAACGAGGATTCCGAGAACGATCATGGTGGTGTCTCCGTGCAAAAGGTTGGACGGTTGCGCCTTCCACCACCACCACGGCGCGCTGCGACATATAGCATAAATATGCCTGTCCAGGCGACATGGAATGATCGGCGGGCGCTATCGTCATGCTCATGATGACGTGGGAAGGCAGCGCTCACGCGCTGCCGGTCCCGAAGCGATAGACCGGGATGCCCATCTTGCGGGCCTTGTCGGCCAGGTTGTCCTGAATACCCGTGCCGGGGAAGATGATGACCCCGATCGGCATCGTGGCGAGCATCTGATCGTTGCGCTTGAACGGTGCTGCCTTGGCATGTTTCGTCCAGTCGGGCTTGAAGGCGACCTGTGCGACCTTGCGGTTATTGGCCCAGGTGGCCGCGATGCGTTCCGCGCCCTTGGGCGATCCGCCGTGCATCAGGACCATGTCCGGGTGCTTGGCGTGGACCTGATCGAGCTTGGCCCAGATCGTCCGGTGATCGGTGGTGTCACCGCCCGAGAAGGCGATCTTTGGTCCGGCGGGCAGCAGCACCTCATTGTCGGCCCGGCGTTTTGCGGCGATGAAGTCGCGGCTGTCGATCATGGCCGAGGTCATCTGGCGATGGTTGACCCGTGAGCCGGAGCGTTGCGACCAGGGCGTGCCGGTGGTGCGCAGATAGATGTCGGCGGCGGTATCGCGGAAGGTTTCCATGCTGTCGCGGCGCTCGATCAGGCTTTGGCCCGCGCCGATCAGGGTTTCGAGCTGGACGGATTTGACCTCGCTGCCGTCCTGTTCACGCTGAAGACGCTTCTGTGCCTGCTCGTTATCGTCGAGTTTGGTCTCGATCCGCTCGACAGCGCGGTGGAAGGTGTTGACGGTGGACCACAGGATCTCGTCGAGGTCGAAATCGAGGCTGGTGTCGGCCATGGTGGAAATCAGGGCGTCGAAGATGTCGGAGACTGCGCCCTGGATGACGTGATCTTCGGGTGTGATCCGGGGATCGGCCTCGTCTTCGGAGGGACGGTAGCCGTAGAGTTCAAGTTCTTCGATGGCGTGGCCGGTCGGGGACGTGCTGTGATCGGGTTCGAAATCGTCGTGCGCGTACATGGGATGCTTCCGTCAGTTGGACCGCGACCGTCGCGGCCTTCATGGCGAGACAAGCCCACGGGCGCTCCGGTCTGGCAGCGCGAGCCTCTGGCGAGGGCCTTGATGGCAAAGCCCGGCTGATTTGTTTCGCGCTGTAAAGGCGGGCTTGCCCGCCGACGGAAATCAGTCGGGCGCCGCCATTGCCTGACCGGAGCGTTTGTGGGCCGATCGCCCTCTCGGAAGGCCAAGGCGCGGTCCTCTGCTGATGACAGGATGCAGCCTGTGCGCATGACAGCATCGGAACGGCCCGATCACGGCCCCGTGCCGGCTATGCGATTGAAGCCATGAAGCGGCTGACGTCCTCGGGAGCGATTTGCACCCGGATCTCTGCCCGAACGGCATCCAGCCCGTGAGTTGCGAGATCTTCGTTGAAGTCCCCCATCATGGGCGAGAGCGTGATGGCCTCGATCCCGGCCTCGTGCGCCCGGTCCACCAGGCTATCACGGGCGCTGTCACCTGCCGGATCGTTGTCGCGGACGATATAGAGCCTGCGCAGGTGAGGCGGGAACAGGATGGCCGCGAGGTGTCCGGCCGAGAGCGCGGAAACCATCGGCATGGTGGGCAGAGCCTGACGCAGCGACAGGATGGTTTCGATACCTTCCCCCGCCGCCATGACATTCTGCACATCACCGAAACGCACTGCATGTCCGAGCAGGTCGCCCATTGCCTTCCTCGGCGGATCGACGGGTGCCTTGCCGGAACCGTCCGGTGCCAGCCATGTGCGGTGTGCGCCGGTAATCCTGCCATCGAGGTCGGTGACGGCGGCGATCATCGCGGGCCAAGCTTCGGTCGGGCCATCGTCCTCGGGCCGCCAGTAACAGTTGGGATGAAAGCGCAGATTTGCGGTCTGGCGTAAATCCGTAATGCCGCGTCCGCGTAAATACGCTTCTGCGGTACTGCCGATCAGCGGCTGCGTCATGCGCCAGAGGCGACGTGCGGCCTCGGATGATCCGGATGGTGCTGGCGTTCGGGACGGACGGAATGGTGGCTGCGGTTCAGGATGCGGCAGGCTGAGGAAGCGCCGGGCTTCTTCGGCAACGTCCGCGAAGTCGATCAGACCGAGCGAGTCCTGGATCACGTCCAGCAGATCGCCATATTCACCCGTGGCCGAGTCCTGCCATTTACCGGCAATGCCTTTCACGCTGTCGTGCAGCCGGACGAACATGGACCGGCCTGCCGTGTTTCGGACATCGCCAACCTGCCAGTAATTGCCCTGTTTGCGCCCATTCGACAGATAGTGGCGGCACACCGCCTCGGCCTGTCGGCCGAGACGCTGCGCCAGTTCGGAAGCGTTGAGACGCGCCATTATGCGGCCTCCCTCTCACCGATGCGCAGGACCGGGAAGCGGTCAAGCAGTTTGCCGATGATCTCCGGTCCCATCGCGCCGACCGGCACGAAGAAGCGCAGTTTCCACGAGATGATCTCGCTGAAGAGGCCATAGGCCCGCAGCCGGTCGCGCATTGCGTCAGTAAAGCCGGTCAGTTCGATCCGGCTGGCGCCCATGACCCGGACGCGGCGCAGTTGCAGCCCTTCGGCGAGATCAAGGATCGTGCGACCTTCGATCAGCGCGGCATAGGCGGCATCCGGTGTCAGGTTGCTGGTGACGCCACTGGTCGAGGCATTGGCAGCCCATGCCGGCGATACCCGGCGACCGATGATGCGTTCGCCCTCGTCGGTCTGGAGCCGATAGACGCGGGAGGAGTCCTGCGGCAGGCGTTTCCAGATTGGCAGAAGCAGCCCTGTCACCATATGCAGGATGCTGTCGGTGAACTCCGGCACCTCGGCCAGTTCCGCCTTCCAGGCCACGGTGAAGGCGGAACGATCGGCCTCAAGCCAATGGGTCTCACTCATCGCCCGAACCGGAATGTTCATCGCCTCCATGGGCCGGATCAGCCGTACGCGCCGTTCGATCTCGCCATCATCCAGCATGACGCTGGTGGTCGGGATCTGAACGGCGGCACGTCCCGATCGCTCGTTGATGAGCAATCTTGCGCGGGGATCATCCAGTTCCGCCAGGGCTGCATCGAGCGTGACCGGCTGATTGCGTTTGCGCTCTGTGAGCGTCAGGAGCCGCGTTTCTGCGCCGGTGCCCGGATGGGTGTGGATCACCTGCCGGTCGGTGACGATGAAGCTTTCGGCCTTCAGCGTCTCCAGCCCCATATCATAGGTGCCGGATGCAATCGCACCGTCGATCCGCGCCTGCAGAAGCTGCTCGAAGGCCGAGAACAGGATGCCCTGCAACTCGATGGTCAGCGCCAGCAGGCGGTTGAGGAAGGTGGTGATCGGCGGAAGTTCGTCCTTCACACCATTGCTGTCCATCAGCTTCAGCCCGGTGGCGGATTCAAACCGTTCGAGCGAGCAACCCTCGACCTTGCCGCGCACGATCAGCAGATAGAGCTGGCGCAACGCATCGCGAGCATAGGCGGATTCCAGATTATCCTCGGGACGGAACAGCCCCTGGCCGCCGGTCTGGCGCTGGCCGCGTGTGATCGCGCCCAGCGTGTCGAGGCGGCGGGCGATGGTTGAAAGGAAGCGCTTCTCGGCTTTGACATCCGTGGCGATGGGTCGGAACAGCGGCGGCTGCGCCTGATTGGTCCGGTTGGTGCGCCCAAGCCCCTGAATGGCGGCATCGGCCTTCCAGCCCGGTTCCAGCAGATAATGCACGCGCAGGCGCTGGTTTCTCGCCGAGAGTTCGGCGTGATAGCTGCGTCCGGTGCCACCCGCGTCCGAGAAGACCAGAATGCGCTTCTGGTCATCCATGAAGGCCGACGTCTCGGCAAGGTTGGCAGAAGCCGCACGGTTCTCGACCGCAAGGCGTGCCGATGCTCCTTCGCCCTTGCGCACGATCCGGCGCGAACGGCCCGTGACCTCGGCCACCATATCCGTGCCGAAACGCTGGACGATCTGGTCGAGCGCACCGGGGACAGGTGGAAGCGACCCCAGCTGCTCCAGCATCTCGTCGCGCCGCGCTACAGCTTCGCGGCATTCCACCGGCTGACCATCGCGGAAGACAGGGCGTGACGACAGATTGCCCTCGCCATCGCTGAACGGCTCATAGAGCTGCACCGGAAAGGAATGCTGCAAATACGAGCCGACATACTCCCTGGGCGTGACATCGACGGAAATATCGTTCCATTCCTCGGTCGGGATTTCGGACAGCCGGCGTTCCATCAGGGCTTCGCCGGTCGAGACGATCTGGATGACGGCGGCATGGCCCGCTTCCAGATCGGCATCAATGGACCGGATCAGGGTCGGGGTTTTCATGGAGGTCAGCAGATGGCCGAAGAAGCGCTGCTTGGTGCTTTCAAAGGCCGAGCGGGCGGCGGATTTCGCCTGCCGGTTCAGCGTGCCCTCGCTGCCGGTGATATTGGCGGCTTCCATCGCCGCGTCCAGGTTCCCGTGAATCACGGCGAAGGCGGCAGCATATGAATCGTAGATGTGCCGCTGTTCGTCCGTGAGCTGGTGCTCGATCAGTTCATATTCGACGCCATCATAGGAAAGCGAGCGGGCGGTATAGAGGCCGAGAGATCGCAGATCGCGGGCCAGCACTTCCATGGCCGCCACGCCACCGGCTTCGATCGCCTCGACGAACTCGGCACGGGTCTGGAACGGAAAATCCTCACCGCCCCAGAGACCGAGGCGCTGTGCATAAGCAAGGTTGTGTACTGTGGTGGCCCCGGTTGCCGAGACATAAACCACGCGGGCATCGGGCAGCGCGTGCTGGAGCCGCAGGCCCGCACGTCCCTGCTGCGAGGCGGCGACATCGCCGCGTTCGCCTTTTCCGCCACCGGCATTCTGCATGGAATGGCTCTCGTCGAATATAATGGCTCCATCGAAATCGGACCCCAACCATTCGACGATCTGCTTGACGCGGGAAACCTTCTCGCCCCGGTCGTCGGAGCGTAGCGTGGCATAGGTGGTAAAAAGGATGCCTTCCGACAGCGTGATCTTTGCGCCCTGCGGAAAGCGTGACAGAGGCGTGACAAGCAACCGTTCCATGCCCAGCGCCGACCAGTCGCGCTGCGCGTCCTCGATCAGCTTGTCGGATTTGGAAATCCAGATCGCCTTGCGGCGTCCGCGCAGCCAGTTGTCGAGAATGATGGCGGCGGACTGGCGGCCCTTGCCAGCGCCGGTTCCGTCACCGAGCATGAAGCCGCGGCGGAAGCGGATCGATCCGGCAGCATCCTCGGGCGCGGCGCTCACATTGTCGAAATGCTCATCCACGGTCCATGCGCCGGCGAGATGATCGGCATGGGCTTCCCCGGCATAGATCACCGTTTCGAGCTGGGCGTTCGACAGACGCGCGCAGATGTCAGCGGGCAGTATGGGCCGGTAGGACGGCTTCGGCGGTGCGACCGAGGCCATGGCGGCAGACTGCACCAGCTTGGTCGGATGCGGCTGCGCGCCAGCAATGCGTAGCGATTGCAGCGCATATTCCTCATAGATCGCGTCGGACAGGCGAGCGCCTTCCGGTGGCGTCCAGTCCACGGTCTCATAGGCAAGTTCGACGCCCTCGGGATCGTTGGCGGGAGCCGCGGCAGGCCGCGCAGCTGTCGCGCGGGCCAGATAGCCTCGCACGGTCTTCGGCGCGGCGGTTGAACCGGGCACCGCAATCTTCGGCAATGACACCGGCGAACGCTGCGGGACATGCGCCTCGATCCATCCGATCAGCGTGGCAACATCAGGCGCGATGCCCGGTGAGGCCGGAAAAATACCAGTATCGTCGGCGGGCAGTTTGTCGATCACGGTCAGCCGCGTGTCGATCGTGGTGCCGTGCTTTGCATAGACCGCACCATCGACGGCGGCGGTGAACACCACACGGCCACGCGCCTGCAAGCGGATGAAAGCCTCCCGCCAGGCCGGAGCTTCGGGGCCAAAGCCAGCGCCGGTGATCGTCACCAGCCGACCGCCCGGAGCAAGACGGGCCAGCGCCGAGGCAACATGGCGGTAGGCCGCATCTGCGACACGTCCGCTGACATTGGCCATGACCGAGAATGGCGGGTTCATCAGCACCACGGACGGGACGGCATCTGCGGCCAGATGATCGTCGATCTGGGCGGCGTCGAACCGGGTGACGGCGAAGGCCGGAAAGAGCGAGGAGAGTAAATCGGCTCGGGTATCAGCGAATTCGTTGAGGATCAGCGCACCGCCTATGGTCTGCGCCAGGATCGCCAGAAGGCCGGTGCCAGCCGAGGGTTCCAGAACCCTGTCATCAGGCATGATCGCGGCGGCCGTCAGAGCTGCAAGTCCGAGCGGGATCGGCGTCGAAAACTGCTGGAAGTTCTGGCTTTCCTCGGAGCGCCGGGTCTGCGTGGGCAACAGCCCCGCGATCTTTGCCAGCACGGAAATCCGTGCAGCCGGAGAAGCGGCTTTACGGAAAAGCGCCTTTCCGTATTTGCGAAGGAAGAGAACTGTGGCGACTTCGCAGGCCTCATAGGCCAGCTTCCAGTCCCAGACGCCAGTAGCGTCGGACGCGCCGAAGGCCGTTTCCATCGCGCCGCGCAAGGTGGCGGCATCGACGCGCTCACCGCGTTCTAGATGGGGGAGCAAATGACTGGCCGCAGCCAAAATCGCGGGCGCAGCCGCCAGCGGCGTGACCGCATCGGCCACGGGAAACACCATGTTCATGTCGGGAACCTCAGGAGAGCGGGAAGGACAAATCCGGACGGCGCTCTCTCTCGACCACCCGGACTTAACCCCTTCCGGCCAGCCTCTGACTCTCAAACCGCAGCATGAAAAAAGCGCCCCGACCGGACGGCGGGGCGCTTGTCAGTGTCATCTCAGGATCATCCGAAGCGGCGACCGGCTTCGGTGAAGGTGTATTCATTGGCGGCGATGGTTTCATCGACCGCCTCGTCCGAGGATAGATAGTCATATTCGCGTTCAAGCTGGCGGTAGAGCCATCGAGCCAGATCGCGCAGCGCCTCGATGATCGTCTCCTCGGCATCGGCGGTCATGTCCTGCCAGGTCGGGCTGTCTCGCTCGACCGAGATCGCCATGCAGTATTCGTGATAATAATGGCCGCGATGGCTGGCCTCGGCGCGAAGCTGATAGAAGTTGCGGCGCTGGATCGCCTGAAGGGCGTCGGCGATGCGGTGCAGTTCGATGTCCTGCGGGGCGTATTCCCTAATCTGGCGCGGCCCATGTTTCTGGTAGGAATACCAGCATTCAAAACAAGCCCCGTCCCCCTGCGAGGAGAAGCCGCGGAACCAGATGCAGGGGTCTTGCCGTGTGCCGCCGCCCATCAACCGGACGGTGCGGGTCTTGAGGTTCAGCCCGAGGATTTCTGCGATACGCTGGAAATCCTCATAGACGGCATCGTACCAGTCATAATCGAAGCCTCCCTCACGATACCAGGCGCGGGCCTTGTCCTTCGCCGCATCGGACAATTCGCCCAAGCGATAGACGGTGGTTTCGATGATCTCAGGCATAGGGATCTCTCCCTTCGAGAACCGAGGAAAGCCAGCCATCGGTGTCGATCCAGTCCACCGTCTCGCCGGTTGCGAGATCGAGGACATGCGCGCCGCCGCCGAACCCATCCAGGCGGGGTCGAGAGCAACTGTTTGCCCATTGCAGTCCCCATAATCCAGTCAGGCCGAGGGTGGCCGCGCAGTGTATGACGAACCGGATGACATGCTCGGGGTCGCCGGTGTCATCGTCGCGTATCCAGAGCTGCGTACCGTCATGCTCAGGCTGGATCGAGAGCAGGAAGCTGTTGGCGGGTTCATGTTCGGCGCTGCTTCCGTCCGGCAAGGCTTTATAGAGATCGACGGCACGGACGGCATTCTCATGTGTCCCAACGTCGAGCAGGCAGGAAAAGTGGGTGTGGTAATCGGCCATATCAGCCTCCTGAAACAAGAAAGCCCGGCATGGCACCGGGCGAAATGACGGGGATGGGTAACGGTCACGCGGCCTGTGGCAGGTGGAGCAGATCAGCCGCGGCATCGCGCCAGAAGGGATCGACCAGCCGGGCCTCCAGCGCTGCGGCGCGGTAACGCAGCCGTCTCGCCTCTGCGGGATCTGATGTCCGGAATGCCATACCGCGCAGGCGGCTGGCCTCGGTCACGATCCTGCGTGCTTCGGCATCGGATGCGACGGGCTGTTCCCAGAGGATAATGTCGGCGCGGATTTCGCCGGCGAGGACCAGGCGCTGATCGCAGTCCTGAATGAGCATGATGCGCGGCTGGAAATACGGAAAGCTATCCGGCCCGTTGCAGATGCCGCCTCGCGACAGGCACAGCGATGCCAGATGCATAGCTTCTTCAGGCGATGGGCATTCCGCAAGCGGGATCATGCGGTCGAAGCTTTCAGCATCATCGCCAGCATCATAACTGGCAACGCCAATGCAGGAGATGCGCAGCGGCAGTTTCTGCGCCCGAAAAAGCGCGGGTAACACCTCGGACGCCAGGATTTGGCCGATAGAACGGAAGGTTTCGGAACGGGCAAAGGTCATCGGGATCACTCCATGACGGGCGCCGGAAAGCCTCTCTCTCCGATCCTCAACCCGTCACGGCCGAACGGCCCGCACTCTTCCTCTCTGACTGGGGTTTGTCCCCGGTTCCGCTGCCGGCGATGGGCAACCATCGCAAGGCTGAAGGCCCGATCGCGGGTGTCGCGTTCGGGCCGTCGGGGATGAGGCGCTTTCGCGCCTTATTCCCACGGGTCCAGCTCCAGCTTCACCATGTCGTCGTCGCCGTCGAACTCGGCGGCGGGGCAAGCGGCGTGGGTGCCGTCTCCGGCCTGGAACACAACGATCGAAACCATCAGCGTGGTGGCGAGGCTGGCGGCAAAGGCAGTGGCATCTGCATAGGACATGGGTTCCGGCTCCTGTCTTGGGAGGCGGGGGACCATCCCCCGCGCGACAGGCGCCCGAAGTGTCTGACCGGATCTGCAATCACCCGAGGGCGTTCGGACTTTTTCCGAATCCCCGAGGGCGGCACGCGCGCGTAAGCCGACCCCTTTGGGGTTGAATGTCAAAGAGACGGATCGGACCAAGGTTTGCGAATGGAAGCGGGGGTGGTTTTTCGCATCTGACAGGATGCCGGATACCCGTCGCAGATGCTCTGCCGCGCCAGCCTTGCCACCATGCTGGCATCAGGATCGTGTTCCCTTCAGGCCGGAAATGGCTGCCGCTTGTCCTGATGGGTATGGCGGATTGCATGGTGAAGCCGGATTGGACCCGTCCGGTGCAGGCCTCGCATCCTCACGGCCCGACACCCTGCGATCGGGTCTTCAGCTCCAAAGCCCATCGGCGATTTCGCGGGCGATCATCGCGCGTGCTTTCATCATCAGATCGTCGCCCGATGTGTCGATATGACCATAGAAGCGCGCGCGGCCGCCATGGGCAGTCCATTCGGCGTAGCGGCAATATTCACGAGCATCGAGCCGGAACACGCGCATGTCTTCGGCCCAATGGGGCTTTGGCTCGACGACGACGGTGATGCCGTCGCGGGTTTCTTCCCAAGGCAGCGTGCGTTCGTTCGGATGGTTCTCCCGATCCTGGGCGATGATTTCGTCAATGCTGATGCTGGCAGCCATGGCGGCTCTCCAAAGAAAAAGCCCGATCACGAGGACCGGGCGAGTTGCGGAAATGGCGGGTGATAAACGGGGCGACCGAAGCCGCCCCGCATGAGTGCTATTCAGCAGCGACCATATGCTGTTCTTCCTCGTCGTCAGCCGGGTCGTCCTCGCCATCGCCGGAGAGGAAATCGGGCAGATCATCGACTTCCGCCACAGCGCCCGATGCCGGATCGACGTCGATACCATCGCCCACCATGCGCAGCGGCTCAGGCAGCCAGCCAGTCTCGGCCAACAGGCGTTCGGCTTCCTTGGCCATGTCGCCCTTCTTGAGGTGCCCGATCAGATCGGCGGCCCGGTCTCCGGCCCCTTCGCGCACAGCTTCAAGGATACGCGGCTTGGTCACGCGGCCGAGATAGTTGCCAACCGTCGGCCGCCAGCCCACGGCCACCATGTCGAGGCCGGTCGAACGGGCCAGCCGGTCAGCCTGCGACAGGCGGATGTCCAGCCCGTGTTGACTGACGCCCGCGCCGCTATAGGGGTTGGGCTTCTCATAGAGCGCGTTGATACCGTAGCTGACGCAATGGGCGAGCAACTCCATGCGCGACCCATCATCCAGATCGGTCAGCCAATCCCAGAGAGCGGCATCGTCTGCCGGGACATGATCGCCCCAGCGTTCATGCCGGTCTGCAATGGCCTTGGCTGAGGCGCTATCGCGCAGATCTTCGGCCTGTGCGGGCAGATCCACTTTTCGGACCTGCGCTTCGAGGCATCCTTTGCTGGAATGCGGCATGAAGCGATCCATGACCAGTCGGTGGAGCAGTGCCGTCATGGCGACATGCGGGTTCACCGCCACCGCATCCCGCAGCGCCAGCGTGCGATGCGCGGTCAGTTCGCTGACCAGACGATCGGGCAGCGGCTTGATGGTGTCGGCCTCGTCTTCCTCCTCCGTTTCGACCGGCTGGCCGCCCAGCGTGATAACCGCATACATGCGGCTCACCTCCGGTTCAGCCCGCTGGATCACCTCGCCGGTTTCCGGGTCAATGATCTCAGCCTCCGGTTCCGCAGGCGTTTCGTCCTCGGCGCGAACATACCCGCGTTCGATCAGCAATGCGCCATCGGTGTCGATGCTGATGAAGACACCCGCCATGCCGATCTGTTCCGGCTCGAAGGTCATCGGGCGGCGCTCGAAGGTTTCCAGCGCCTGTTCGATCTCACCGAGGCGGGCGTCGATCTCGTCAGGCAGTTCGTCAGCCTCGCCATATTCTGCTTCGAGCCGGTCATATTCGTCACGCAATGCCTCGCGGGTGGCGCGTTCCTCTTCGCTCAGATCGACCGTAGTGCCGACAATCTGACGAAGGCCATGATCGTGACCGTAGGGAAAGGTGATGGCGACCTCGATCCACTTCCAGCCCTCTGCGGCGATGGCTTCGGCCTCGGCCTTCAGTTTTTCGCCCACCAGCCGGTCGAGCAGCACCGGATCTTGCAGCCAGCCACCATCGTCCTGCTGAAAGAGATCGCGCAGCACGCAGCCGCCAGCCTCCTCATAGGCGGCAATTCCGACAAACACTGCCCGCTTGTCGGCGGCGCGGACCGTGGTTTCGGTCAGCAAGCGCCGGATGTGGTAGGGTTCCTTCTGCCAGCCATCCTTGATCGCTTCCCAGACTTGCTCCTGACGCGCATGGTCAGAACTGACGGTGAAGGCCATGAGCTGTTCCAGCGTCATGCCGTCCTCGGCATAGATGTCGAGCAATGCCGGTGAGACCGAAACCAGACGCAGGCGCTGCTTCACCACCTTGGCATCCACGAAGAACGCGGCGGCGATGGCTTCCTCGGTCATGCCCTTTTCGCGCATGGCATGGAAAGCGCGGAACTGATCCAGCGGATGCAGCGGAGCACGCTCGATGTTCTCGGCGAGCGAAACCTCGTCGATCAGCACATCGGCGCTGGCCTCCGACACCACACACGGAACCGGCGCAATTTTGGCGAGGCGCTTCTGCTTGACCAGCAGTTCCAGCGCGCGGAAACGGCGACCGCCGGCGGGCACCTCGAACATGCCGGTTTCCTTCCCCTCGGCATCCACGACCGGGCGGACATGCAGGGACTGGATCAGGCCGCGACGGGCGATGGACTCGGCCAGTTCCTCGACCGAGATCCCGGCCTTGACGCGCCGGACGTTGGACTGGCTGAGCACCAGCTTGTTGAAGGGAATGTCGCGCGAGGACGACAGCGTGATCTTCTGAACGGCAGTGGCCATGTCAGTGACTCCATGACGGACGCCGGTGAGCCTCTCTCTCCGGCTATCAGCCCGTCACGAAGCGAAGCGCCGCCCTCTTCCTCTGAAGAGAGCGACGCCAGCCGCAGAACCTGAAACCCGGAAATCAGGCACTCCGGTTTTCTGTATCGGCGGATGTACGGGAAAAGCCCGCGCCGACGCGGTAGAGCAGACGCTCGGCGGCGCGGATGCTGCCGGTTTCACGGGCGGCCTCGGCCCAGACCAAGATCGAGAAATCCCCGGTGAACAGCAGATCTCGCTCAATGCCCATGCCAAAGGGCAGCCGGACTGACTGCATCTCGCTCAGGCTCCATGACCCCAGTTCGGGATAGCCGAGATCGGCCAGGCCGAACATGATGTCGCCATCGTCATCCAGTTCGGTGGCGAGCCAGACGCCTTCACCGAGTGGGTTGAAGAACTTCACGACCGGGATGTGATCCTGATCGCGCTGGCGACCATTGGCCAGCAGACGGTCGCGCTGTGTGCCGGTCAGGAGGATCATGCCGCAGCCCTCCGGTCGGTCTCGGTTACGCTGGCATCCGGCTCCCCGGCGTCCTCGGCCGGCAGATGCGACAGCAGCCAGTCCGCCGCCTTGCTGGCCTGCGAGGCCGCGCGGACGATGGCGCGGGAATCCTCGCGCATGACCTCCAGCCACGACCCGATATAGTCGGCATGACGCACGGTCGGCACGATCCCGAGCGCAGCGCAGCTGAAAGCCGCAGTCTGTTCTGCAATCATTTCCTCAAAGGCATATTTCTTCGAGCCGAACGAGCCGGTCAGATTGCGGTTGAGGCGGCTGTGATGGCCGCTGGCGTGACCCAGCTCGTGCAGGGCCGTCCGGTGCCAGTTGATCGGCTCGAAATAGGCTTGCGGAGGCGGCACCTGCACATAGTCGAGCGACGGCATATAGAAGGCGCGATTACCACCGATACGGAACTCGATGCCGGTGGCCCGGATCAACGCCTCGACCCGAGGTTCGATCAGGCCCGGCGGCGGTGGCGGCGCGACTGCCGTGATGTCATCAGGCAGACCATCGCATTGTGCGGCGTTAAAGACCGTGAACCGCTTCAGGAACGGAATGGCATGCGCGTCCTCACCTTTATCGCGGGCACGGCGCTTTTCGTCCTCGGGGGTGAAACGGTCGGCATAAACGACAGTGGTGCCGCGTTCGCCCTTCCGGACATTGCCACCCAGCGAAAGCGCCTGACGGAACGTCAGCCACGATTGACCAGGGTAACCATGCTGGATGACAGCGCCCCAGAGGATCAGGATATTGATGCCGGAATAGGACCGGCCGGTTGACGCATTTCTCGGCAGGCCCAGCGGGGCGGTATCGGGCGCCGCACCCCAGGGCTGGACCCAGGGTAGACGCCCTTGCTCCAGCTCGGCGATGATCTTGTTGGTGATGTCGTCGTAAAGGTTGCTGCGCGCGCCACCGTCAGCGGGGCTGCGATCATGTCTGGCCATCGGGATGATCTCCGCGACGGGCGCCGGAAGCCTCTCTTCCAGCCCTCAACCCGTCACGGAAACCCCGTCCGCACTCTCACTCTCGGGGGCGTTGCGGGGTCTCCCCGCTGATGGGGGTGCGTCGGCAACGCCAGTGCCGACCAGGGGGAAGGCTTTCCCCCAAATGCCTCTGTATACTGGACAAAAAGAGCTTTGCTGGTTTCTTATGCAAGCTGGACCGACTCGCGCCAGTCGGAAGACGAATATTGCATATCTAAGTATTTCCGAGGAATTTTCGTGGCCCGTTATAACCCAGATGCTGATCTTTCTCCGCTTTACGAGACGATGGATCGCCTTCGCACTGATTGTCTGATCGGCGATGGTTCCCTGCTTTCACCTGGACGCTCACTCTGGACCGCTGAACACTTTGCAGATTTGCAACGTACCTACGTCCAGAACCTCGATGAAGGCGAAGGCAAGTTCTTTGAAAAGCTGAAAGTCCAGCTGTCTGACGCAACCGCTGAAGCGCACTGCCTGATGGCCGAGCTGATCTGGCTACTTTATGCCTTCCAGCGTGGCGATGTCTCTCCCCCGACCAAGGATCGGAAAGTCCGCGAGGTTTGGTCCTGGTCAGGCCAGGACTTGCCGCAAGATGTGGCGGCCCTGACCGAACAGGTCCTTTACGGTGTGGGCCGGGCTGGCCAAGGATATAACAACAATAAATGGCGCGAGCTCGTTCTGTTGATTACCGCCATGCAGGATCTCAAATCCAGGCCTGTTGATGAACGTCGACGCCTGCTTGGGGACGGCGGCGCATTTGCCAGTTGGTTCGAGATACAGGTGAACGGCGAAAATCGGCAGTTGCGCCATATCCTGCCCTTCCTGCTTTTTCCTGACAGCTTCGAGCGCATCAGCGCCGGCCAGCATAAACGGGATATTCTGGCTGGCTTCGGGGCCATAACCGCAGCCGATGTCGGTGCTATGAGCATAGCCAAGCTCGATGACACACTTCTGACTTTGCGCAAGAGCCTTGAAGCCAAGCATGGTTCACACGTCGATTTCTACGAGGGTGACTTCAGGCCTGTCTGGCAGAAGCCGAAAGAAAAGAAGGCGCACTCGACAGATAAACTCGATGAAGAAGCCATCGTGCCAGCTCCATCCGGTTTTGAACTGAATACGATCTTCTACGGCCCTCCGGGTACGGGCAAGACATTCAGTACCGCACAACGCGCCGTCGAGATATGTCTAGGCCAGGTGGCGTCCGATCCGGGTGCAGTGCGCGCGTCCTATGAGCAACTGGTCAAGGACGGGCGCATCGGCTTCGTCACCTTCCACCAAAGCTATACCTACGAAGATTTCGTCGAGGGACTGCGACCCAAGCCGATGGCATCGGGGGCAGGCTTCACGCTCGAACCGGAAGGAGGCGTTCTGAAAGTGATTGCAGAGCGGGCGTCGAAGCAGGCCGGCAACCATGTCCTCATCATTGACGAGATCAATCGCGCCAATATCTCGAAGGTTCTGGGCGAACTTATCACGCTTCTGGAGGCAGACAAGAGACGGGGAGCGCCTGCGGCGATCACCGTCACACTTCCTTATTCCAAGACCGCATTCTCTCTTCCGGCCAATCTGTACATCCTTGGCACGATGAACACGGCCGACAGATCCATCTCGCTGCTGGATACAGCACTGCGGCGGCGTTTCGTGTTTGAGGAACTGCCACCCGATTCCGCAGAACTCGCAGGCATCGAGCTCGACGATAGTGCGCTCGATCTTGCAGCCATTCTGGACAACCTCAATCTGCGCCTTGTCTATTTTCTGGGAGAGGATGCCCAGATCGGCCACGCCTGGTTTATGGGCGTCAAGACGAAAGCCGACCTCGATCGGATCATGGCGTTCAAGGTCATCCCGCTGCTGCGTGAGTATTTCCATGACGACATTGAACGGGTTCGCATTGTTCTGGGTGGCGGCGACGGCTTCCTGAATCGATCCCCTATTCCGGTTCCCAAGGGGGCTGAAGGATTTGCTGAGGATCGGTATCGCTATTCCGATGTTTTTCGGGAAGAAGGCGCGTACCCTGAAGCAGCTTACATGGCTCTTCTGGGACAGGAATAATGCCCAAACAGAAAAGCCATTACTCGCTGCCGGAATGGTCTTCTCTGCCCATTGGACCCGACGGAATCAGCGAAGGACAAGCCGAGCAACTGCATCTTGCCGCAATCACGGCTGCCCGCAGGCTTGGCGTGGCAGAGAACGGCGTACTGGCGCGCGGCTTTCGGAAGCTGGAAACCAAGCAGGTTTGCGGCATTATTTCCGTTCCAGGGATAAGTTTGGAAATACTGCCCAAGCTCACCGATGAGGACGGTGCATTGCGAGCAACCCTTGTGCGGATGATTGCGGTGGCCTTCGACATACCGCTTTCAGAAGGGCAGATCGCGCAGATGGGCGCACAGGAGAGCGATCTTCTCGAAGCCTTTATCAATCTGTTTGTGACACGCCTTGCAGAACAAGCGAAATCCGGTCTGACGCGCGACTATGTGCCAGAGGAGGATGTTTTGCCTAAGCTGCGGGGAGCGCTCGATGTGCGGCAGCAGATCGTTCGCCGTTCGGTTGATCCTTCCCGCCTGCATTGCCGGTTTGACGAGTTTTCCGAGAACACGCCGCTCAACCGGCTGTTCAAGGCCAGCCTGTTGCACATCATCCCCTTTGTGCGCTCCGAGCCTCTGCGGCGCCGGATCGCTAATCTGACAGCCCGCTTCGCCGACATCCCCACCAGCCCCGCCCCCCTGAGGGAGCGGATCGTCTGGAACCGGATGAATGAGCGGTTTCGCCAGGCCCAAATGCTTGCGCGCATGCTGATGGAAGCAGAGTGGCAAAACACGAGTTCCGGACACGGCACGGGCATTTCGTTGCTCTTTCCGATGAACATGCTGTTTGAACGGTATGTTGCCCGCTGGCTGCAACGGGTTCTTCCGCCCGGATCAGTGTCAGTTCAGCGCCGACAGCACACCCTGTTGCAGCATGGCGCCTACCCTCTGATCCCGGATATCGTCATTGACACGCCTGAAGGTCCACTGGTCATTGATACGAAATGGAAGGATCTCGGAAAACATTCAGGCTCTACGCCAAATGTGAGCCAAGCCGACCTATACCAACTCGCGTCCTATGGGGCGGCCTACAATGCAAGCCGCGTCATACTTTTCTATCCTGCGATCAAACAGAAATTGGCCGCAACAACATGGCGCTACACCGCGACCAACCTTAGAGTAGATATCTGGCAAGTCGATTTGGCACTCGCGAAACAAACCCACAATTGGAAGGACATCGCGCAAGACATAGTTAATCATGCAGAACACCATGTTCCATTACGCAAAACATGAAAGGCGGCTTTTTTTTGACGAACATTCGATGCCGCGAATTCGGATAGTACGACCCGTTTTAAGTTCAGGTTTCCTTATGAACACAAATCTAGGTGGTGATTTTCAATCAAATCAACAAACAGTACCCGCTGGAATAACATCTGGATGGCTTGTATATTTTTTAACAAAAAATGGAAAATATTCAGAATGGCAATAATTTCAGCATGTTGACGCCACGACTGGAATAACATTCCGACGACAGCCCGAGCCCGGCAAGTTCGCATTTATTCTCCCACTACAAATCACACCTATCCACGCAAACAACTGTCCTTGCTTACAAATTTAGTTGCCCGCGCTCTGCCGATCAGATAGCGTGCAAAGGGCACAGAAATTGTGTGCGCACAGTTAGCACACTCACAACAAACCCAAGGGCAAGGCTGTGGAAAACGACAGGTCGGATCTTCGCTGGGGCGTCGAGCAGCGGCTCGAGTTCATCGAGTTTCGCCTGTTTTGGGAGGGGCATGTGAACCGAAGCGATGTCATGGAACAGTTCGGGCTGTCGGTGAACCAGGCTTCATCCGACCTTAATCGCTACATCAGCTTCGCCCCCGACAATATGACCTACGACAAGAGTGCGCGCACCTACGTGCGCGGCCCGGGGTTCAAGGCAGTGTTTGGGA
This sequence comes from Azospirillum fermentarium, assembly GCF_025961205.1. Lineage (NCBI taxonomy): Bacteria > Pseudomonadati > Pseudomonadota > Alphaproteobacteria > Rhodospirillales > Azospirillaceae > Azospirillum > Azospirillum fermentarium. The sequence goes on along the minus strand of NZ_JAOQNH010000002.1, from coordinate 505,909 downwards.
AGCTGGACGCAGGTCGTTACTTGGCCCAGTTGCGATCCTTGGAAGAAGGGATCCTGGATCGCGATGATTGCTGGATCACCGATGTGCTGGAGTTTTGTTCGACGCCCACTCCAGCGCGCGGCGTTCATTCTGAAACCTTGCGCGCGGTCGTTGGCGCCATTCGCCGCGCCGAAGCGATAGAGGTTAATTACCAATCGCTGTCCAATCCAGATCCACGCTGGCGATGGATTGCACCCCATGCAATCGCTTTCGATGGGTTTCGTTGGCATGCACGAGCCTTCTGCATGACCGACGATTGCTTCAAGGACTTCCTGCTGTCGCGGATGCTTGAGGTGCGAGGGACCGCCGAGGCTGCAACCTCTGCCGCCGGAGACGACGATTGGCATTCGGAGATTACCTTGGAGGTTGGGCCCCACCCAGGCCTGTCTGAGACACAGGCCAAGGTGATCGCGCTCGACTACGGCATGCAGGACGGGAAAGTCGAGATCAAGGTTCGCCGCGCGCTGCTTTATTACACGCTCAAGCGCCTTGGACTGGACACGGATCCATCCGCGAGGAATCCGCAGGATCAGCAGATCGTGCTGCTGAACCGGGAAACATCATTTCCGGCTAAGCCGGCAGAACGAATTGGAGAGGCGTAAATGCTTGGTTTGAAGCTGAGGGATGAGTTCAAAGGGCGGCGCCTCAAAGGGACGGCAATTGAGCTGTCCAACGATGCGAATACGGGGGCGACCCAAGTGCCGGCCCGCGACTTTCTTGAGATCACGTACCCTACGCTCGATTTATTGAAAGGCATCGAAGCCGTCGGCCCCCAGCAAGGTCGACCGGTTGTTGTCATTGGTGAACGCGGCCTCGGGAAGTCACACCTTATGGCCGCTCTCTATCACACTGTTAGTGATCCTGCCTCAACCGGAGATTGGTTGAAGAGCTGGTCCACTACCCTGTCTGACCCGGCGATCGGTCAAATCCCGCTGCGGAATGGCATGCTCGTCATCGGGGAAAGTCTCCATCGTCAGCGCTATAAGTTCCTCTGGGACATTCTGTTCGAACGGCATCCACACGGCACATACATCAAGGGGAAGTGGGAAGGTATGGGTGCCAGCAAGACTGACATTCCGTCCGACCAGCTCATCCTCGAGATGCTCCGGCATTCGCCGACGATGCTGCTGCTCGACGAGTTTCAGACCTGGTTCGACGGCCTCACGAACACTAAACAGTATCCGTGGAAAAACTGGGCGTTCAACTTCATCCAGATCCTCTCTGAGATTGCAAAGGAGCACCCCGAACTCCTCGTGCTCGTGGTTTCGGTTCGAAACGGGACAAGCGACGCATACCAGCAGATCCACAGGGTGAATCCCGTTCAGGTGGATTTCCGTGCTGGCGGTAGCCCGGACAAGATCCAGCATGATCGCCGTCGCATGCTCCTCCATCGGCTGTTTGAAAACCGGTTGCAGATCGGCTCCTCGGCAATCGAGAGCACCCTCGACGTTCACATCAACGAATATTTTCGGCAGCTCGGTACGCCATCTTCCGAACAGGACAGGAAGCGGCGAGACTTTGTCGAATGCTGGCCCTTCGCGCCGCACCTCTTGCAACTCTTGGAGGATCAGGTGCTTGTGGCGACAGACGCCCAAGAGACGCGCGACCTCATCCGCATCTTGGCGAACCTGCATAAGAGCAGCGGCGAGAACGCTCCAGTTTTGACAGCTGCCGATTTTCGGCTCGACGATGATGCATCCGGGATCGGAGCACTTCTGGACTCGGTTGCCAATCAGCAACACCGCGCCCTACGCGACAAAGCCCTTCGCAACCTCACCTCTGTAACCGAAGCCGTGCCAGACCACGCCTCGAAGGTCCCACATCTTCAGGAAATCATCGGCTCGCTGTGGCTGCGGTCAATAGCGGTCGGAAACATGGCCGGCGCAGAGCCTTCTGTTCTGCAAATCGACCTGACGCGGGCAAAACCAGTCGATGACAATGCTTTCCAGGTTGAGCTCGCAACGGTCATCGAGAACAGCTTCAATATCCACCAAGATGGAGCGCGGCTCGTCTTCAAGGAAGAGGAAAACCCTCAGGCCAAAGTCATGGCCTCCGCGAGAAATGACAAGCTTTTCACGGATGGATCGGACCTCATTCAACTCGCTAAGGAAACCCGCTACGTCATCGGTGGCAGCGAGGAAGTCGCCAAGACATTCCGTGTCATCGCGTTGCCCCGCAATTGGCTGAACGACCCTTGGACGGGCTTGGACGAGAGTGAACAGCCCGAGCGTTGGGACGACAGGCTACCGATTTTGGTGCTCCCCGAGGAGCCGGATCGCATTGATGAGCGCCTTGGGCGGTGGCTCAAAGATCACCTCCAGAAACGTCGGAACACGGTTCGGTTCCTGATCCCTCGGAACGGGACTTCGAACGCTTTCTATGATCGTGACCTTCTTGTCCTCGCTAGGGCGGAAATGAAGGCGCAGGAATGGGGCGCGCAGAATGCGGAGTATCGTAAACTGCAGTCGAAATACCAAGGTGAGCTGCGGGACATTCTCAAGAAGCGGTTTGATCGTTTTGCCGTGCTGCACAGTTGGAACTTTGGCGACCCGTCGAAATGCGAGTTCCATATCGAGACACTTCGCGAGCAAGGAGCGAAGGTTCCGGAAGCGATTGAAATCGCGATGACGAACGACTTGTTCGTCCCTGAGGATTTTGAACACCTAGTGCTTGAGGCCGCAACCAATAACAGTTCGGTCGGCAAGATACTTAAGGAACTGCAAGAGCCTCGCCCGGCAGGCCAGGATTGTATCCCATGGTTGGGCGAGACGGCCATGAAAGAGCGGATCTTGCGTCTCTGTGCCAAAGGCAAGATCGCGATCAACCTTCGAGGAATGGAGTATCTGCAGGCCCAGTCAGGCGAGGACGAAGAGACCGCGTGGCGACGCTTGCGGCCGAAGCTTTCGTACACAGGACGCCAGCTTGACGAGGTGTTCATCTTGCCGCCGTCTGCTGTTCCAGCGACCGGGGGGGCGAATCCACAGCCAGCTCCGGGAACGCCCCCCCCTTGCGGGCTCTTCGGCGGGGGCACAGAGCCGACGCCAGCGCCTCCCGGAGGAATGTCCGAGAACCCGGGATCAGTACCAGGCGCGCCGGACCCGATGCCGCAACCTGGTGGCGGCATCTTCGGTGGTGGTGCCAGCTCTGGCGCGCCTCGTATGCCCTTTGCCGCACCCGCGACCTCGCCGCTCAACCTTATCGGGAAACTCGAAGGTTGGGGAATTGGTCCAGCAACGCCTGTGAAAGCCGTCACCATAAAGGTGGACGCTGCGACTGGCGCGCAGCTGAAGGAACTCCTCAAGAAACTGCCTGATGGCATGACGTTCGAGTTGTCGCTCGACAAGGAGGACAACTGATGGCGTTGGACTTGGAAGCGATTGCGGGCCTGACGACAGCTCCTGATGATGAGGCTTGGGCCACGATCATCGAGCGCGTCATGTCGATCTGCGGAGCACCAATAGATGCCGAAAAGGCGCCTGGAGAAGTGACCCGACGGGATCGGGCCATCGGCGAGATCGACCACTTTCTGTCGTCGGCGGCATGGGGTTTGTGGCAAACCTTTGGGAACGCCGCCCCGCGCAATGCTGAGAAGATCGTTGAATGGTGGTCCGCGCCTTACAGCGCCAAGGCCGTCTTGATTCTCGATGGGCTTAGTCTGCGAGAAATGCCTTGGCTTCTCGAGGGCGCAAAGGCACGCGGGTTTGTTGTTCACACCGCTGCCGGCTACGGTGCGGAAATACCGTCGGAGACGAATGCCTTTGCCAAAGCCCTAGGCTTCGGAAGCCGGAGCCAGCTTCAGAACAACGGCAGTGGGCTCGTCCACAAGCTGGCGCCCGCCAGAACCGAGACGATTGACCTGCCTTGGAAGGATTGCGCCGGCCTGATCGATGCCTCGCCGAATTGGGTATTTTGGCACCAATGGCCCGATAGCAAGCTGCACGACGGTGCCGGTGCCGGTCAGGGTCTGGATCTCCTTACGCGCGATATCGCAACACAATTGACCAGCGACGATTTCTGGGAATTCGTCGAGCGCCTCGCGACCGGTCGTCGTTTGGTCATCACCTCTGATCATGGGTATGCCGCCACAGGGCTGTTCTACGACGCGATGGACGAACAGGCCTCCTTCCTCAAGGGCGCGCTGAAGAGCGGACGGCTTCTATCCGGCGACCACGATCCCGGTCCCTTTGTCCCGCCCGTTGCCCTTTCGGTGGATAGCCAGCACGGCAAGCACCTACTCGCAGTCGGGCGTTGGAAATGGAAAAGCCAGGGCGGCTACCCCACCCTCGCGCATGGCGGCTTGTCCCTGTTCGAGATGCTCTGCCCGTTTGTTGAATTGACGAAGTAAGGAATTTACGCCCATGGCGACCAAGAAAGAACAGATTGCCCAAGAGGTCGCGCGTGCGGTTGGTGCCGGCAAAGCCGTCGCCATGGAAACCGTCGATTTCAGCGATCCGAACCGCCCCAAGACCTGCCTCGAGGTGGATTTCCCGATCCTGCCCGTGAACCAGGTCGCCGTGATTGAAGGTAACGCGGGCAAACCGATCTACCAGATGTCGAAATGGTGGGCCCGGCGGCGGTCCAGCGTGTTCCGCTCCATGCTGATCTCGGCGGCGACCAAGGCGCCCGAGGATCCCTCTCATGCAGCGAAGCTGGTCTGGGACAACTACTACGCCAACCACCAGAAGAAAGGCGCCTTCAAGCACCTGAAGGTGGCCGACATCTTCATGGGCGGCGGCACGACGCTGGTCGAAGGATCGCGACTCGGCATGCAGATGTCTGGCAACGACTTGAACCCGGTCGCATGGTTCGTGGTGAAGCAGGAACTGGCCGATGTTGATCTCGATGAGGTGAGGCGCCTCCTGGCCGATATCGAGGCCGAGGTGAAACCGCAGATCATGCCGTTCTACTACTGCGATGGCCCGAACGGCGAGAAAGGCACCTGGACGCACAAACCCTCGGGCAAGGTGATGGGCGCGGATTTCGATCCGTTGGCCCTGAAGCCTGAGGAGCGGAAAGACTACGCCTACGACGGGCCCGAGATCATCTATACCTTCTGGGCGAAGCACGGGCCCTGCCAGGTAACAGGTTGCGGTCACCGCACGCCGATCATGACCAATCCGGTGATGGCGGTGAAAACGCTGACCGTGAAGCATTGGGCGCACAAATGCCCGTCATGCAGTGAGCGCTTCGAGATCGAGGACGCCGAGGCGCGAATGGCGCCCGACGTTCCGCTTTATGTCGCGCCCGACGAAAAGCCCTATTCGATCCTCGATCGGAAAGGCCGGGTCATCTGCCCCCATTGCGGCCACACCGAAATAGTGAAGCTCAACAAGGGCAAAAACAAGAAGGTCGATCTCACGCTCTTGGTCCATCCTGAATGGCTGGCTGGCAGCCCGAAAACTGCCCCGGATGGCAGTGAATTTGGCGGAGCACCGCAGGACGACGCGGCATCAACCCGTGCTTGGAATTCCGAGCGGGCGAGCCATATTCGGCTGCTGGAGGTACGCGGCAAGCTGCCGGACACGGTCACTTGTCCCGAGACCAAGGTGACCTTCCCGACCGGCAAGGAAGGCGGCACGGTTCCGAAGCGGTCCACCTTCACCTGTGCATCATGTGGTTCGCAGCAGGATGTAATGAATTCGATCCGCGATTCCAAGAAAGGCGGACAGGTCGCAGGATATGGCATCCAGGGGCTCGCGCCCAAGCGCGGAGATTCCGGAGCGCCCTATCGCGGCCGCTTCTTTGCCCCCTTCGACGAACAGCTGGCAGACCAATACAGCGCTGCAATCGAGGAGTGGGAGCAGCGAAAGGACAGCGATCTAGCTGACTATTGGCCCCGTTCCGAGGTTCCGTATGGCTTCATGACGGCCATCGCAAACAGCGATATTCGCACGAACTATGGGTTCACGCATTGGTGGACCATGTTTAATCCACGGCAGCTTCTCGTGTTGTCGCAGATCCTCAAGTCTATCGTGGAAACGGGTGACTACAGCTGGGCAACGCGAGAGTATGTTCTTGGTGCGTTCCAGCAGTATCTCCGCAACCAGAATATGTTTTGTTTCTGGGATGTTGGGTATGACAAACTTGTCCCCCACATGAGCAACAATAACTATCATCCCAAAGCAAATATCATCGAAAACTGCGTCTTTAGCTCACTTGGGCGAGGGAATTGGGTTTCGTGCTCAGAAGTTATTGAGTCCGGTGAAGAATGGTCTCAACACCCTTGGGATCCGGTGAGTGCCGACACGCTTGCCGTTACTCACCCCTCGCTTGCCGCTGAGATTTCGGGAAAAAGCGAAAAAGTTTTCCCCGGAGACGCTGTGCAAGAAACGGAGATATTCCAGGGATCTTCGACGGAACTGAACCAGTTTGGTGACCAATCAATAGATCTGGTGATTACCGATCCTCCCTTCGGTGGCCTGCTTCATTATTCCGAACTTGCGGACTTCTTCTACGTTTGGCTCCGCCTCCCGCTGAAGGCGAAGTACCCAGAGTACTTCGGCCCGGAATACACACCGAAATCAATGGAGGCCGTGTCCAACAAAGCGCGTGAGCCCGACGACCCGGATGGATTTTACCAGCGCTTGCTGACCGGCTGCTGGCGCGAGGCTCATCGTGTCCTAAAACCCGGCGGAGTACTGGCATTCACCTTCCACCATAGTGAAGACGCTCCGTGGGTATCGGTGTTGGAATCGCTCTTCGACGCCGGTTTCTATCTCGAGGCGACCTATCCAATCCGCTCGGACGAAACGAAGGGCGAAGGAGAGTTTGGCTCCAAGACCATCGAATACGACATCGTGCACGTGTGCCGGAAACGCATTCATGAACCGAAGGCCGTCAGCTGGGCCCGTATGCGCCGAGAGGTTCTGGCTGACGTTCGTCAGCTGCAAGGCCTGCTGGAAAATCACGCCCAGCGGGGTCTTCCAGAAGCCGACATCCAGGTCATTCGGCGCGGTAAGGCGCTCGAATACTTCTCGCAGCACTACGGGAAGGTTTATGTCGACGAAGGCCGGCCGATTTCGGTCAAGGATGCCCTCGTCGGCATCAACCAGCTGATCGACGAAGATGCCAACAAGGCCTCCGAGCCACCGCCGGTGACCGCAGAGCCGATCACCCGTCAGTTCCTGCGCATCTTCGATGGCAAGACCGAGCTCGCGCGCGACCAGATGCAGAAGATGCTGCGCGGCTCGGGGATCGCCCCGGATGAATTCGTAAGCCGCGGCTGGGCTCGCGAAGAGAAAAAGGTGTTCTACCTCAACGACCCGCTCGCGATCGCACAGGATTGGCAGGGACGACACCGGCGCAAACTGTCGGCCGACCTGGACCAAACCTTCGTTCTGATGGGGGCCTGTTATGACGGCAGCGGGATCAACGCGGCGGACACGCTAAAGAACGAGAACTTCAAGCCCCACGCGGCGCTGAAGAGCCTTCTCGAATGGATGAGCAAGCGGGGTCAGACGCAGCAGATGCGCAACGCGGCCTCGCGGGCACTGAGCATTTACAACAACTGGGCTGCCAGCAACAAAGAGCAGGTCCAGCAGCTGTCGTTCTTCTTGGAGGATTGAGCATGAAACAGGTGCTCGACAGCGTCTGGCAACGTCGGGGCGTCAGCTGGATTTGGGACGACGACGCCTTCGCGAAGGTTGCGCGGGCGAGCGAGGTCTACAGCCTGCGCCAGCTGATGCTTGCCACCAAATCGTGGCCGGACGAACTGCCGAGCAACGGCGGTGACACATTGGTCGTGGCGGGCCTCGATGCCTGCCTCGACCTTCTGTCGCCGGCGGACGCCGATGCCTGGCTTGGCGGAGCCCTGAAATCAGCGATCCTCTCCTTCCAGGATTTCTACGATGGTCAGGCATCGCTGGTGTTCTGGCTTCCAAACGGCCAGAGGCGAATGCCCATCGACCTTGCGACCGATGCCGTGCGGTGGCGGTGCTCTGCGCCGTTTTCCAGCGAGACTATCGATTTCGGACGGGTCTTGTGGGGAGAAGCCTGGGAGTATCCGCAAGAGATCATTCTTGCGCAGGGCGGTAAATCGGTGGGCCTGTTCCATTTGAGGATCACCTGATCGTGCAGATGGAACAGACCACCTTCGGCCCCGGTGAGCGGATCACCCATCTCGATTTCGGCGCCGGCGTTGTGCTTGAAGCACCGCGCGACGGCTACCTCCGTGCATTCTTCAGTATCGGAGAGCGCCGCGTTCCGATCGCCAGCGTTCAGAAGGAGCTGTCGCGCACCGAGCGCATTCTGCGATCAGTAGAGGGAACCGCCGAGCGGGCACGATCCGTCTGGCTATCCTACGAGGCTCACGCACTGCCCGTGATGGAGAGCGCGTCCGCGCTCACGTCCGCGCGGATCGACCTTCTGCCCCACCAGGTCGTTCTGACACATCGCATCGCAACAGCCTCGCCTCGTCGATTTCTTATCGCCGACGAAGTCGGTCTCGGAAAGACAATCGAAACCGCGCTCGTGCTCCGCGAATTGGCAAGCCGCGGTGAGCTTGATCGTGCCCTGATGGTTGTGCCTGCGGGCCTCGTGAACAACTGGCACCGGGAGCTGAACGAAGTCTTCAACCTGGACTTCGAGGTCTTTGGGTCGGAAGGCGATATCACCGACCGCAAGACTAACGCTTTCGCGAAACATGACCGGCTCATTGCCAGCATCGACACGTTGAAGCGGCCAGCGCGCATCAAACGCCTGTTGGAAGCTCCACATTGGGATCTTGTTGTCTTTGACGAGGCGCACCACCTGACCGCCTACCGAACGGGAGGGAAAGTTCGGAAGACGGAAAACTACAAACTCGGCGAGGCTTTGAAAGGTCACACGCGAGACCTCCTTCTCCTCTCCGCGACGCCACATCAAGGAAACCACTTCCAGTTCTGGATGCTCGTCCAACTGTTAAATCCCACGCTCTTCGGCAGCCCTGAGGAGATGTTGGAAAATCGACATCGCTTGAATACCGTGATGTTCCGACGGACCAAGGCGGATGCTTGCCGCCCGGATGGAGATCCGCTTTTCGCACGCCGGTGGGTACATACAGAATCCTTCCTGATGGGTGACGAAGAGCGACGCTTTTATGAGCGGCTGCGCGAATACCTCGAAGAAGGTTTCGACCTGGCCAAACGAAAAGGAAACCAAGGGCGAGCCTTGGGCTTTCTCATGGCGATCTTCCAAAAGATCGCAGCGTCCAGCTTCGCTGCCGTGAGGCGGACACTCAAGCGACGTATGCTCATGCTCACCCTGCAAGAGGCGCTTCTGCGGGACAAGGAGCTTGATATTGAAGGTCGCGAGCGACTGTTCGATGAAGCGCGGGAGCTGATTCATGCCGAATGGGGGCTTGAAAGGGATCCGATCGGGAAAAGTGAAGTCGACCGGATAATGGCCGACCTAAAATATAGGCTCGCAAAGAAGTTGGACGAGGAAGCGCTGGAGATGGCGTCCGATCCTTATGGCTCGGAATTTGCGTCTTCTCATATGGAGGATGTCGCCTCGGCAGCGATCGACCTGCATCTACCGGAAGAGCGGTTGCGAATTGCAGACTTGCTCTCGGTTTTTCCGGTGCAGCGTGAAACCAAGGTGCAGAAGCTACTCGACGGCCTTGGTACCTTGTGGCGTCAAAATCCCAACGAAAAGATTGTGATCTTTGCCACGTATTTGGGGACAGTGGACCTCTTGGCCCGTGAAATCGAGGCGACATATCCCGGTCAAGGCGTCGTAGTTCTCCGTGGCGGTGATCACGGCGCCAAAGCCGCTGCTGAACGCCGCTTCAAGTTGAAGGATGGGCCGCGTGTAATGGTCTGCACCGCAGCAGGCCGCGAGGGCATCAATCTGCAGTTCGCACGCATCCTTTTCAATTTTGACCTGCCCTGGAATCCAATGGATATGGAACAGCGGATCGGTCGAATTCATCGATATGGTCAAGCGCACACCGCGCAAGTCTACAACTTGGTCCTTTCAGATACGATCGAAGGGCGCATTTTTCTTCTGCTTGACGACAAGCTTACGGAAATCGCGAGAACGCTCGGGAAAGTCGACGAGCAAGGCAACGTCGCAGAAGATCTGCGTTCTCAGATACTTGGGCAGCTGTCAGAGCGATTGAACTACGACCGGCTTTACCAAGAGGCTCTGGGTGACCCAGAGCTGAAACGGACCGCAGTTGAACTTGAGGCGGCCTTGGCAAACGCACGCGAGGCACGGGAGGTAGTATTTGATCTCTTCCAAGATCTCGAAGGCTTCAGTCTGGATGATTACAAGCCGTTCTCCGATGTTTCCACGGGTTTGGAGCGGTTGGTTGATTTCTTGTCGGTGGCCATGGCGGACCGGAATCTAAGGATCTCGAAGGTTGATGCAGAGACTATCGATTTACTTACGGTCGATGGTGCCCGCCGCATTCGATTTACTCTAAACCGCGATGTCGCAACTTCCTCCGAAACGTGCGATCTCCTGGGGCTTGATCATCCAGCGGTCCAGGAGGAACTGGGCAGGTGGCGTTCGCTCAATCCGAATTTTCTCGGAGTAGCCCTTGAGGGAAATGGAATTGAACCAGCCATCCTCTCGTTGTGGCTTGTGGAAGCGACCAACGGTCAAGGTGAAAAACGGACAACCATACAATCCATCGCGGTCAGCCCTGAGGGGACAAGGCTTCCTGCAATTGAGCGCCAGGTTGATCAGGTGCTCAGGTTGTCGCCCTCTCGACCTTTCCTGGGCGAGGATGAGCGGATCAGCATCTTCAGCAAGACCGTCGAGCCGTCCCTTCAACGGGAGCTCAAGCATAAGGGCACCGCAGCTGGAGATGGAAGCTACTCTGCAGAACTCATTGGCTATGTTGAGATTACTTAGCTTATGGTTACCATTTTCGGATAGTGTTTAGTCTTAACATTGTGCGTCACTTCTCTATGCTTCTCAGGCTTGCGTTAAAAACGCAACGGTTTAGGTATTCATTATGCAAGTGGCAGATGGAGAAGATTCGAAGTCATCTGTGTGCTTATGGGATCTGTTCAGCCACTTTCGCTTCCAAATACGCCGTCCCTTTTCTACGCAACGGTATCCCATTCACCGCACAGCGGTGCCCGAGACCTTCCCTCGGCTGACATTCCGCGCTTCCATTGTCCCAGCCCCTTTCCGGGCACGGGATTTTGGAGACGATGGCGGTCAAGCGGAACAGGATCGATATCGAGGTCACAGCCTCGAACGGACCGGAAACGGACCGGCACGATCCTGCGCGCAAAGACGCTGCAGTCATGTCACTGGCCCGCCTGATCGGACGCCAGATCGCCCGCGAACAATTTGAGCGCAAGCTGGCAGCGGAGCGCAAAGGTCAACGCCACCTACGTAGCTGACCTGCAAATCCTCTTGCATTTATACGTGTAATACGTATTATATAGGCAGACCTGTTCTCCTGGAGTCTGCGATGCCAACCACAACCTCCCTCGAATTCCAGCGCAAGTTCGGACAGTATCTGAACGAGTCTCACCGTGAGCCGGTAGAGATCACGCGACATGGCCGGCGCGAGTTTGTGCTGATGTCGGCCGCCCAATATGACGAGCTGCTGTCAGCGGCGCAGCGCAGCGGCAAAGCCGTCGAAACCGCCTCCGACCCTGAACAGAATTAACCTGCCCCCTCACACGGAGCTTGAAAGGACTGACCGATGACCCGCGTTGCGCTTTATGCCCGATACTCTTCCGACAATCAGCGCGAAGCGTCGATCGAGGACCAACTACGTATCTGCCGCGAGCAGGCGAAGCGCGAGAAGTGGAAGATCGTCGGAACCTACAAGGATGCTGGCATCTCCGGCGCGAGCATGATCCTGCGCCCCGGCATTCAGGCCCTTCTTCAGGATGCGCAGGCTGGCCAGTTCGACATCGTTCTGGCAGAGGCACTGGATCGCATCAGTCGTGACCAGGCTGACGTCGCCACCTTCTACAAGCACCTCAAGTTCGCAGGCGTTCCGATTGTCACGCTGTCGGAGGGCGAGATCAGCGAGCTTCATGTCGGGCTCAAGGGCACGATGAATGCGCTGTTCCTGAAAGACCTTGCCGCCAAAACCCATCGCGGCATTCGCGGCCGCGTCGAGGACGGCAAATCGGGTGGCGGTCTGTGCTTTGGCTACAATGTCGTCAAGCAGCTCGATGCGCGCGGTGATCCCATTCGCGGCGACCGGGAAATCAACGAAGCCGAGGCGAATGTTGTCCGGCGCATCTTCCGCGAGTTCGCCGCCGGCGTCGGCCCCCGCACCATCGCCCGCACATTGAACGAGGAAGGTGTCCCGGGTCCGGCTGGCAAGCTCTGGAGCGACACCACGATCCGGGGCCATGTAAAGCGCGGCACGGGGCTGGTGAACAATGAACTTTATATCGGTCGTCTGATCTGGAACCGGCTTCGCTACATCAAAGATCCATCCACCGGAAAGCGCGTCTCACGCCTGAACCCGGAATCGGAATGGATCATCAAGGATGTGCCGGAGCTGCGCATTGTCGATGACGAACTCTGGCATTCAGTCCGTGTCCGACAGGGCGAGATCGCCGAGAAGTTTGCCAACGTCACCGAAGCCGTGCGCAAGCACCACAAAAAGAACCGCCTGAACGGCACACGTCGGCCGAAGTCCCTTCTGTCCGGTCTGGTGTTCTGTGGCTGCTGCGGAGGCCCCTACTCACTTCGCGGTGCAGATAGATTCGCCTGCTCGAACCACATCAGCAAGGGCGCGTGCTCAAACAGCCGCACGATCCCGCGTGAGGATCTGGAAGCCCGCGTGCTCTCCGGCCTGAAGGACCGCATGATGGCGCCTGAGATCGTTGAGGAGGCCATGCGCGCCTACGCGGAGGAGACCAACCGGCTGAACCGGGAACGCCGCTCCAGCGGCGATGCCTGGAAGGCGGAACTGGTAAAGATCGAGAAGCAGATCCGCGGCATCATCGAGGCGATCAAGGCTGGTATGTTCCATGAGAGCATGAAGGCAGAGATGGACACGCTGGAGGCCCGCAAGACCGAACTGACCACCCTGCTGGCCGATGCGCCAGAGGACACCCCGGACATTCTGCCGAGCGCCTCGGCGATCTATGCGAAGAAGGTTTCTGCGCTGACCAAGGCGCTCAATCGCAAGGAAGAGCGCCAGGAAGCGGCAGAGACTTTACGTGGGCTGATCGAGAAGATTTCGCTCACACCGGGGCCAGAACGAGGCGAGATTTACGCGACGCTTCACGGCGAACTGGGCACGATCCTCAACTGGACGGAGCGGCAAGCCATTGGAAAGGCTGTAAAAACAACAAAACCCGCAGCGGATGCTACGGGTTTGTCGTTATCAGTGGTTGCGGGGAGAGGATTTGAACCGACGACCTTCAGGTTATGAGTTCGTTTTCAGACCCCTGCGCGCACGTTTCCGGCAGCACCCCATGGCATCCAATCCCACCATAATACCTTGTTTCCATTGGAGTTTTATTGAAGCCAATCTACGCTACAGCTTCATCGGAAACGCTCTCAATTCTTCCCAGGTGATTCCGATTTGATTCCGGAGATGCCGGCGCTCGTGGGGGTACTCTATGGTCAAGATCACGAAACGGTCCGTCGATGCCGCCGTCCCCGGCGAGCAGGAATTCTTCCTCTGGGACGAGGAACTGAAGGGCTTCGGATTGCGCGTCTATCCTTCCGGCCGGAAGATGTATCTGGCCCAATTCCGGGCCGGCGGCCGTCTGCGCCGCGTCAACATTGGCCCCCATGGCGTCCTGACGCCTGACGTCGCCCGGACCGAGGCCATGAAGCACCTGTCCGATGTCCGGCGCGGCGGCGATCCAGCATCCGAACGCGACCGGCGCAAGGCATCCCCTACCATGAAGGAATTCGGCAAGCGCTTCATGGAGGACTATCAGGGCGCGGAAAAAGGCTATGCCCGGCTGGCCGGTCGTGATTCTCTCATTTCGTAGAGAATGAGGCCGGCGAGGGGGCGATGCGGGGTTCGGACGAACGCAGCGAGGGTCTGTTCAGCTACGTGAGCTGTGAGGCTCGGGTTCCGGCCAACCACCCGTTGCGGGCGATCCGGGCCATCGTGGATGAAGCGCTGGAGGTGATGTCGCCAGCCTTCGAGGGTCTGTACTCGAAGATCGGGCGGCCGTCGATCGCACCGGAGAAGCTGCTGCGGGCGCTGCTGCTCCAGGCCTTCTACTCGGTGCGCTCGGAACGCCAGTTGATGGAGCAGCTTGATTACAACCTGCTGTTCCGCTGGTTCGTCGGGCTGTCGATGGACGCCCCGGTGTGGGACGTGACGGTCTTCACCAAGAACCGTGAGCGTTTGCTGGCGGGGGATGTGGCGGCCACGTTCCTGGCCACCGTGCTGGATCAGCCGCGGGTCAAGGCGCTGCTGTCGGACGAGCACTTCTCGGTGGACGGCACGCTGATCGAGGCGTGGGCCAGCGTGAAGAGCTTCCGGCCCAAAGATGGCAGCGGTGAGCCGCCGGGGCCGGGCCGCAACGGCGAGCGCGACTTTCACGGTGAGAAACGGTCCAACGAAACGCATGCCTCCACAACCGATCCCGAGGCGCGTCTCTACCGCAAGGGCAACGGGCAGCCGGCGAAGCTGGCCTTCATGGGCCACGCGCTGATGGAGAACCGCCATGCTCTGGTGGTGGATGTCCGGCTGACGGCGGCTACGGGCTTGGCCGAACGCGAGGCGGCGGTGTCGATGGTCGAGGCCATCTCCGGCTGCCACCGCATCACGCTGGGCGCCGACAAGGCTTACGACACCAAGGATTTCGTGGCGAACATGCGCCGCCTGGGCGCCACCCCGCACGTTGCCCAGAACACCAGCAACCGCCGCTCAGCCATTGATGGCCGGACCACCCGTCACCCCGGCTATGCCGTGTCCTTGCGCATCCGCAAGCGGATCGAGGAGGTCTTCGGCTGGATCAAGGGGGCGGGGCTGCGCAAGACCCGTCACCGCGGCACCGCCCGCGTCGGTTGGATGTTCACGCTGACTGCCGCCGCCTATAACCTGATCCGTCTGCCCAAGCTGCTGACAACGGCATAATCATCCCGGAGTCCGCCTGAATGGCGGCTCCAGGAGCCTGAGGGCGCGGAAAAAGGCGCCATCCAGACCAAAACAGGCCCCGAAAACACCATTTCCAAGCTTCAGCGGAGACAATGCCACCGCATCGGTCCGTTTTTCCGCGCCCTGTTAGAACTCAGTATCTCTCGATTCGAGAGCGCGCGGCACAACTTGTTTCGCGGATTGCCGTCGACCTACCCGGAATGACGGTTCATGATATCAGCCATCTGGATGCCCTGTGGGACACCGCATCTTCGGTTGCCGAGGGAGCCGTCAACGTCAATCCGGCAGAAGCGTTTGTTCTCGGCGCGAGCATCCTTCTGCACGATGCCGCAATGAGTCTGGCTGCTTATCCTGGTGGCCTAACAGAAGTGAGGACGACGATGGCGTGGAAGGATGCCGTCGCACGCCTCGCCTTGGCGTCGGAGGAAAGCGGAAACGAAAAGTTCGATGTTGAGGACCCACCGGCCGAAATTATACAACGCATCGTACCGGACGTCCTTCGTCGCCTACATGCAGAGCGTGCTGAGGAACTCGCTGAGCAGGCATGGCGCACGGCAGACGGATCGCAGGTTTATCTGGTCGAAGATTCAGAACTTCGCCGATTCTATGGACCGACAATCGGTCAGATTGCTCACAGCCATTGGTGGTCCATACACAAACTTGAGCAAGAATTCTCGGGCGATCTTGGAGCGCTTGCGAACCGGACGCTCAATCGGATTGACCGGATTAAACTCGCCTGCCTTCTGCGCGTTGCCGACGCCCTACACCTTGACAGCCGTCGCGCTCCAAGATTCCTTCGCGCGATTACCAATCCTAGTGGGATTTCGGCACTTCATTGGGCATTTCAGGAGCGTTTAGCTAGGCCGCATATCGAGCTCGACGCAATGGTATTCACCACGGGACAGCCCTTCGGAAAAGAGGATGCGGAGGCTTGGTGGCTTGCATATGACACGCTGAATGCTGTCGACCGCGAACTTCGGGATGTTGATTTGCTCCTACAGGGACGGAACCGCGAAGTTCTGAAGGCAAGACGGATCAAAGGAGCAGGGTCACCAGAAATTCTTGCCCGCTCCGTTCAAACTCGAGGTTGGCGTCCAGTCGATGCTCGACTCCAAGTCTCGGATGTTCCACGGATTGTGGAGAACCTCGGCGGGTCCAAGCTCTACGGAAATGATCCAACAGTTGCACTACGTGAGCTCATCCAAAATGCTGCCGATGCTGTCCAAGCCAGACGAAGATACCAGAAGCGTGCCGCTGACTGGGGTCTGATTACGATAGGCCTAGTTCCAGAAGGTGACGAAGTTTGGTTGGTCGTTGAGGACAACGGCATCGGCATGTCCGAGTACGTGCTTACAGGGCCGCTTCTCGATTTTGGAACGTCTTTTTGGCGGTCTCCACAAGCGATGGAAGAATTTCCAGGTCTGATGGCCTCCGGAATGCATGCCATCGGGCGATTTGGTATCGGCTTCTTCTCAATTTTCATGCTGGGACCGATTGTCCGTGTGTATTCGCGACGTTGTGACAGAGGGCAGGATACAGGAAATCTCCTAGAATTTCGTGACGGGACAAGTTCACGTCCTATCCTTTCTCCTGCACCTGGGGCACCTGTTCCCATTGATGGTGGCACGCGCATAGAGGTGTTACTGAAGAACCACCCACACCGAGCGGGGGGCCTTCTCCACGTCAACTCTTACACTAAGGAAGCGCTCTCATTGGCAAAGCTGGTTGGCGCTGTGGCTCCCAACCTTGATATCGCAACCGAGATTATCGTCCAGGAAGGAACAGAAACGGTAGCTCGGCCAGGCGACTGGCTGAAAATCAGCGACTTAGACTTGGTTCGGCGCCTCAACCCAACGGGAGGCCGCACTGATGGTGACGCGACAAAGTCGGATCGAGCGCTCATGAAGACCATCAGTGGCATTGACGGTCAGGTTTTTGGGCGTGCCTACATTTCGCCATCCCGGTATTCGTTCTCAGCAGATGGGGGGTGGATAACCATTTCGGGGCTTCGCGCAGGGAGGCTCCATAATGTCGAAGGCATCTTGTTGGGGGAGGCAACAACAGCTGCCCGGGATATAGCGCAACCGCTTGCTACAAAAGAGGCACTTTCACGCTGGGCATCGGAGCAGGCCAGCTTAATTGCTGCATCTGTGAAGGATGAGGAACGTCAGGCGCGTGCCGCGGAAGTGGTGCTTGAATGCGGCGGTGACATTGGAGACCTTAAGTTCATAAAGTGGGGAGCAGATTGGCTCTCAACGGACGAATTCAGCGAAAAACTCGGATCAGTGAGAGAAATTACTATCAGCTTCGACGGCGAGTTCGATTATGATGAAGATCAGGATAGCGTTCATCCAAAGGAATTTCGGGATGATTTCCGCACTTCCGAGGATATATCTGTTGTACTCAAGCACGATGGCGCAATCTCGAGATGCAACAACAGCAGTTGGCCACGGTCTATTACGGGTCTACCAAAATGGAGCGATTCTAATGTCGCCGAATATACGAGAAACCTTATCCGGCAGGCGTGGAGAGAACATATCGAGGAAAATGAGGAAGAGCGCGTTGTCGGTAAGGTGGGCTACTCAGACATCATCCGTAGGGTGAATGTGTTTCAGAATACCCACGAAACCGAAAATAATGACTTTGAGATATTTTGATCTTATGTGCGCAATCGAAGCGAAGATCTCCTCTCAGAACCACACCAAAATGCTCGCCGTCCACATACCGATGAATGTCTAGAGATGGTACATAGCCGCTGATCCGCCTATCCAGGATAACGGATTTACGGAAAAGTTGGTGATCCGCCGCTCGGCCTCCCTTAGTGCTACCGCCGTGCAGCAGCACCATGTCCGGGTGCTTGGCACGCACCTCGTCGGGCTTCTCAAAGGGGGCGCCACATCGTGAAAGTGACCAATGGCCTGATTGATCGCGTGATCGACCGGCCATGGTTGCAGGATGGTGTTGAACCGCGTCGAGAAGTCCGTCATCCTGCGTACGGCTGATCCGGCCATGCCGTCCACATTGGCGCAGCCCGAGGGCAGGAGTGCGATCACGACCCGGACCTTTCCAGGTGCGCGCGGGCCTAGTGGACACGCCTCTTCAAGCACCGCCGGAGTGGTTCACATGCGACTCTTTTTCTCCAATCTCGACCGGCCCAAGGCGGCCGCGAAACTGCTCGCACGCCACGCACACCATGTGAAACTGTCAGCCGCACAGGAGGCGGTCGCAGGCGCAATCGGCTACCGCGATTGGCACGATATGATCTCGTCCACGCTGGCCAGCCTGATGCCCGCCGCGCGGATAAATCTCGAGCAGGCCAAGTGTATCATCCTCTCGGTCGCAGACAGGCTGGCGGCCGATCATGGCGACGTGCAGTATGCGCTGTCCAAGTCTCGCCTGCTGAGCGATTTGACACTCGACGACGCCCTCAGGCTCCGCACGATGATTTGGCGTGATCGGCTCTTCGGTCCGCCCGGGCGCGGCAAGGCTGGCACCATCGTCCGGGTGAAGGCGCCCGGCTCGAACAGAACCGCCTATCTGAAATCGATGGGACGCCCCACCCATCTCTTCTACGATACGGGCTACGGCATATGCGCTGATTTCGAGGTCGTGACCCCGAGGGTGCCGCTGGAGGATTTCGCGCCGAGCCGCCTATGGTTGCCTTATGGCTACTGGACGCTCAAGGATGGTTCCACCGTGACCTTCGCCCGGGACTACAAGCCGTTGTGGCACGTCACCGATGATGGGGTCACGCGCCTGGATCCATGGCTTTGGATCCGCGGGATCGAAAAAGAGACCCATTTCCCGACGCTGGCCGGTACGATCGCTTGGTCACACGGTCCCGCCCGGACGCTGGCGCTCGATCATCTTGCGCGGAACCGGTTGTTCGAATTGCCACGGCTGCTCGACGCAATGCCTCATCTGTTCGCTCCCGACATCGACTCGATTTCTGGGGCCGTAGCGCGCATGCAGGAGCGCGCGGAGCAGCTGGCAGCCTAACAACGCCGCGCTTCGGCCTCTGTCGGCGGAGCGGCCTTGAGGAGGCTCAGCGCAACGCCGACGGGGGCTTGGGCGAACCGGGTACCGAGACCCGGCTTTTCAACACCATCGGCGCGTTGCCGCCGATCCGGCTGTCCAGGACAACGGATTTACGGAAGGCCGGCGATCCGCCGAAGCGGATCGCCGGAACGGCGGCGCTCAGGCGCCGTCGCCAAAGCGCCAGACCGGGATGCCGAGGCGCCGGGCCTTGTCGGCGAGGTTGGCGGCGATGCCCGAGCCGGGGAAGGCGACGATGCCGATCGGCAGCGCCTCCAGCAGCCGGTCGTTGCGCTTGAATGGGGCGGCCTTGGCGTGGCGGGCCCAGTCGGGGCGAAACAGCACCTGCGTCACCTTGCGGTGCTCGGCCCAGCAGGCGGCGATGCGCTCGGCCCCCTTCGGGCTGCCGCCGTGCAGCAGCACCATGTCGGGGTGCTTGGTGCGCACCTTGTCGAGCACCGCCCAGATGCGGTGGTGGTCGTTGCACTCCACCCCGCCGGTGAAGGCGATGCGGGGGCCGGCCGGCAGGAGCGGCTCGGTCTCGGCCCGCCGCTTGGCGGCTAGGAAGTCGCGGCTGTCGATCAGCGATGCCGTCAGGGTGCGGTGGCTGACCAGCGAGCCGGCCCGGGGCCGCCAGCCGGAGCCGGTGTGGACCTCGAACAGCTCGGCGGCGTGGTCGCGGAAGGCCTCCATGGCGGTGCGGCGCTCGATCAGCGTCAGCCCCTCGGCCAGCAGCCGTTCCAGCTCCACCGAGCGGATCTCCGAGCCGTCCTGCTCGCGCTGGCTGCGCTTCTGGGCGTCCTCGTTGTCGTCGAGCTCGCGCTGCACGCGGTCGGTGGCGCGGTGGAACAGGTTGACGGCGGACCACAGCAGGTCGGCCAGGTCAGGCTCAAGGCGGGTGTCCGTCAGGGTGGAGACCAGGGCGTCGAAGACGTCGGCCAGGGCGGCGCGGATGGCGGTCTCGTCGGGCAGTGGGCGGGGATCGGGATCGTCCTGGAAGGGCCGGTGGCCGTAGAGCTGGAGTTCGGTCAGGGCGTGGTCGGTGGGGGAGGAGGCGTGGCGGAGTTCGGCGGCGTCGGCGTCGGTGACCATGGCGGCTGCCCTTCGGCTGGAGGATCGGCCGCGCCCATCGCGGCCTTTGTGGCGATCCCCAGCGGCGGGCGGGGCGGGTCCGCACCCTCTTGGGGCCGCAGCGCCAGCGGAGGACGGCGGGGGGCGGCTTTCTTGTCCCGCGAGGAAGGCCGGCTCAGCCGGCCGGGGAAGAAAGGTGCTCCCCGCCGTTGCGGAGCCAGCCCGGCTGCCGCCCGATCGCCCGCTGAAAGGCCGTGGCCGCGGCCTCCCGCCGGCCGGACCGGCATCCGCCCGCTCCGACCGGCGCCCGTCCGCCGAGGCTCAGGCTCCCCATGATCGATCAGGGCCGGCCCAGAAGCGCGCCACATCCTCCGGGGCGAGCTGGGCCCGCAGGTGCGCCCGCAGTGCCATCACGCCGTGCGCCAGCAGGTCGTCGTTGAGGTCGCCCAGCACCGGTGCCAGGACCAGCGCCTCGATGCCGAGGGCCTCGGCGCGGCTCCCCAGCCGGCTCACCGCCCGGCGTCCGGCGGCGTCGTTGTCGCGGGCGACGTAGAGGCGGCGCAGCGTCGGCGGCAGGCGCAGGGCGGCGAGGTGCCCGGCCGAGAGCGCGGCGACCATGGGCAAGGCCGGCAGGACGGTGCGCAGCGCCAGCACGGTCTCGACGCCCTCCCCCGCCGCCAGGACGTCGCGGGCCATGCCGAAGCGGACGCCATTGCCGAGCAGGTGGCCCAGCGCCCGGCGCGGCGACGGCATCGACGCCTTGCCGTCGCCGGACGGGTCGAGCCAGGTGCGCTGCACGCCGGTGAGGCGGCCGTCCAGACCGGTGACCGCGGCGATCAGCGCTGGCCCCCGGGCGAGCCGGTCATCGGCGTCGCGATACCAGCAGTGCGGCAGGAAGCGCAGGGAACCGTATTTCCGGACATCCGGAATGCCGCGGTTGCGCAGGTACGCTTCGGCCAGCGTGCCGGCAAGCGGCCGGGAGCGGGCGAACAGGCGGCGGGCGGCTTCCGGCGAGCCGATGGGAGTTGGAAGCTCCCACCGCGGCTCCGGCGACGCCCGCGGCGAACCAAGGAAGACACGCGCCTCGTCGAGCACGTCGGCCAGCCGGCCGAGACCGCGGTTGAGCCCGATGAGGTCGAGCAGGTCGCCGTGTTCGCCGGCGGCGGGATCGGCCCATCGGCCCGCGGCGGTCCCGTGCAGCCGGACGTAGAGGCTCTCCCCCGGCGTGCCGCGGACGTCACCGACCCGCCAGTAGCGCCCTTCCCGCCGTCCGTGCGGCAGGTAATGGCGGCACACCGCCTCGGCCTCCCGCGCGAGGCGCTGCGCCATCTCCGACGCAACGGACATGGCGCCGGCCCCTCACGGCCCCGTCCGGTCGACAACACGGAGCAGCGGGTGGCGGGCCAGCAGGGCGGCGAACACCGCCGGCCCGCGCTCGCCCACCGGCACGAACAGCCGCAGCGTCCAGGCGATGATCTCGGACATCAGCCCCAGCGCCTTCAGCCGCTCCACCATCCCCTCGCTGAAGCCCGACAGCTCGATCCGGTGGGCACCCATCACCGTGACCCGGCGCAGCCGCAGCCCGTCGGCCAGATGCAACGCCGCCCGCCCCTCCACCACCAAGGCCCACGCCTGCTCCGCCGACGGCACCGGCACGGCACCGGCGCCGAAGTTGCGTTCCACCTCGGCCAGGGCGTCCGGCGCCACCACCCGGCCAATGATCCGTTCGCCGTCGTCGGTCTGCAGCCGCACCACCCGCAGGTTCGTGTCCGGCAGACGCCGCCACACCGGCAGCAGCAGCCCGGTCACCAGGTGCAGGGTGCTGGTGGTGAACTCCGGCACCGCGGCGATCTCCTTCTCCCAGACGGCAGCGAAGGCCTCCGGCTCGGCCGGGCGCCAGTGGCTCTGCGCCAGTTCGGCCAGCGTCACCGTCAGGCGTTCCAGCGGCCGCAGCAGCCGCACCCGGCGCTCCACCGTGCCGTCGTCCAGCATCAGCCCGGCGGCGGGCACCGCCACCGCCGCCCGGCCGGAGTGGGCGTTGACCAGCAGCCGCGCCTGCGGCCCCGCCCCTTTCTCCAGCGCCTCCTCCAGGCCCAGCGGCTGGTTGCGGTCGCGCCGGGCGAGCGTGAACAGCCGGGTCTCCGCTCCGGTCGCCGGGTGGGTGTAGAGGGTGCGCCGGTTCGTCACCGTGAAGCTGTCGGCCACCAGCGTCTCGACGCCGCGGTCGTAGGTGCCCGAGGCGATGGCGCCTTCGATCTTCGCGGCGAGCAGCTGCTCGAACACGGTGAACAACGTGTTCTGCAAGCCGATGGTCAGGGCCAGCAGCCGGTTGAGGAAGGTGGTGATCGGCGGCAACTCCTCGCGCAGGCCGCCGTCGCGGTCACACAGCGCCAGCCCGGTCGCCGCCTCGAAGTCCCCTAGCGAACAGCCTTCGACCTTGCCGGCGTGCAGCAGGCCGTAGAGCTGGCGCAGGGCGGCGCGGGCGTAGACGGATTCCAGGTTGTCGTCGGCGCGGAACAGCCCCTGCCCGCCGGTCTGGCGCTGGCCGCGGGTGATGGCGCCCAGCGTGTCGAGCCGGCGGGCGATGGTCGACAGGAAGCGCTTCTCCGCCCGCACGTCGGTGGAGACCGGGCGGAACAGCGGCGGCTGGGCTTGGTTGGTGCGGTTGGAACGGCCCAGCCCCTGGATGGCGGCGTCGGCCTTCCACCCCGCCTCCAGCAGGTAGTGCACCCGCAGCCGCCGGTTCTTCGCCCCGAGATCGGCGTGATAGCTGCGGCCGGTGCCGCCAGCGTCGGAGAAGACGAGGATGCGCTTCTCGTCGTCGAGGAAGGCACGGGTCTCGGCGAGGTTGGCCGAACCGGGGCGGCTCTCCACCGCCAGCCGCTCGTCCCCGCCGGGATCGGTCTTGCGCACGATGCGCCGGCTCCGGCCGGTGACCTCGGCGACCATGCCGGCGCCGAAGCGCTGGACGATCTGGTCGAGCGCTCCCGGCACCGGTTCCAGCGCCGCCAGCCGCTCGATCATGCGGTCGCGCCGCTCCACCGCCTCGCGGCACGGCACCGGCTGGCCGTCCCGCCACACCGGGCGCGACGACAGGGTCCCGTCGGCGTCGGTGAAGGGTTCGTGCAGCTGGGTCGGGAAGGAGTGGGCAAGGTACTCGAGGACGAGCTCGCGCGGCGTGACGTCAATCGACAAATCATCCCACTCCTCCGTCGGAATGTCGGACAGACGGCGTTCCATCAAGGCTTCGCCGGTGGAGACGAGCTGCACCACCACGGCATGGCCGGCGGCAAGGTCACGCTCAATGGACCTGAGCACGGTCGGCGCCTTCATCGCCGAGATCAGATGGTTGAAAAATCTCTGCTTGGCACCCTCGAAGACCGAGCGGGCGGCGGCCTTGGCGGCGCGGTTCAGGGTGCCGCCGGCCCCGGTGACGTTGGCGGCGTCCAGCGCCGCGGTCAGGTTGGCATGGATGACCTGAAAAGCAGCGGCGTAGGCGTCGTAGATGGCAACCTGCCCCGGCGTCAGCCGGTGCTCGACCATCTCGTAGCGGACCCCCTCGAAGGACAGCGAGCGGGCGGCGTAGAGGCCGAGCGCCTTGAGGTCGCGGGCCAGCACCTCCATGGCGGCGACCCCGCCGGCCTCGATGGCCTGGACGAACTCGGCGCGGCTGGCGAAGGGGAAGTCCGCCCCGCCCCACAGGCCGAGGCGCTGGGCGTAGGCGAGGTTGTGCACGGTGGTGGCGCCGGTGGCGGAGACGTAGAGAACGCGGGCGTCCGGCAGGGCGTGCTGGAGGCGCAGGCCGGCCCGGCCCTGCTGCGAGGGGGTGACGGGACCGCCGTCGCGGCCGAAGCCAGCGGTGCCGCCGGCGTTGCGCAAGGCGTGGGACTCGTCGAAGACGATCACCCCCTCGAAGTCCCGGCCGAGCCAGTCGACGATCTGCTGGACACGCGGCACGGCGCCCTCGCCGCCCTCGCCGCGCAGGGTGGCGTAGGTCGTGAAGAGGATGCCGCGCTCCAGGGTGATCGGCACGCCGGGGCGGAAGCGCGACAGCGGGGTGACCAGCAGGGGCTCCTGGCCGAGGGCGGACCAGTCGCGCCGGGCGTCCTCGATCAGGGTGTCGGACTTGGAGATCCACAGCGCGCGCTGGCGTCCCTTCAGCCAGTTGTCGAGCAGGATGCCGGCGACCTGCCGGCCCTTGCCGGCGCCGGTGCCGTCGCCGAGGAACCAGCCCCGGCGGAAGCGCACCGCGTCCTCGGCATCGTCCGGGGCGGCCGAGGCGACGTCGAAGGTCTCGTCCACGGTCCAATTGCCGGCGAGGTGGCCGGTGTGCGCCTCACCGGCGAGGATGACGCTTTCCAGCTGGGCGTCGGAGAGGATGCCGCCGGTGACCAGGGTGGCGGGCAGGTGCGGGCGGTAGCGGGGCTTGGGCGGGGCGACCGCGGCCATGGCGGCGGACTGGACCAGCGGCGTCGGGTGCGGCTGGGCGCCGGGGATCATGATGGACTGGAGCGTATAAGGCTCGTAGAGCGCGGCGGTGAGGCGGGCCCCCGCCTCCGGCGCCCAGTCGCGCGGCTCGTAGGCCAGTTCGACGGCCGCCGGGTCGGAAACCGGCGTGCACACCGTCGGCATCGGGACCACCGACACGGCGGTCGCCCGGCGCACGGGCCGTACCACCGTGGGGCGGGCCAACACCGGCAACGGAGCCGCTGCCGAGGCGGGAACGGAAGCACGCGGCGGCACGCCGCGCCGGACCCAGTCCAGCAACGTGACGGCGTCGGGGGCCATGCCCGGCGAGGCCGGGAAGGCGGTTGGGTCCTCCGCCGGCACGCGGTCGATGACGGTCAGCCGGGTGTCCACCGTGGTGCCGTGGCGGGCGTAGACCGTCCCGTCGATGGCGGCGGAGAAGACGACGCGGCCCCGCTCCTGCAGGCGCACGAAGGCATCGCGCCACGCCGGATGGTCCGGCGCCAGCCCGGCGCCGGTGATGGCAACGAGGCGTCCGCCCTCCGCCAGCCGGGCCAGGGCCGAGGCGAGGTGGCGGAGGGCGGCGTCGGCCACCCGGCCGTCCACCGCCGCCAGCGCCGAGAAGGGCGGGTTCATCAGCACCACCGTCGGCCGGACCGCTGGATCGAGATGGTCGTGGATGTTGGCCGCGTCGAAGCGGGCCACCGGGACGCCGGGAAACAGACGCTCCAGCAGGCTGGCACGGGCGTCCACCAACTCGTTGAGGACAAGGTTCGCGTCGGCCAATTCGGCGAAGACGGCGAGCAGGCCGGTGCCTGCGGAGGGTTCCAGCACCCGGTCGGCCGGGGTGAGCGTGGCGGTGGCGGCCACCACACCAGCCAGCGGCAGCGGGGTGGAGAACTGCTGCCGGGCCTGGCTCTCCTCGGAGCGGCGGGTCTGGCTGGGCAGCAGCGCCACCAGCCGCTCCAGCATGGCCAGGAACGCCGCCGGGCTGGCGGCGCGGGCCTGCATGGCTGGGCCGAAGCGGCGCAGGAACAGCACCTGCGCCGCCTCGCCGGCGTCGTAGGCCAGCTTCCAGCTCCAGGCGCCCTCGGCGTCGGAGCCGCCGAACGCCGCGGTCATCGCGGCGCGCAGCGTGCCGGCGTCGATGGCCCGGCCGCGTTCGAGGCCGGGCAGCAGCCGCTCCGCGGCGGCGAGCAGGGCCGCCGCAGTGTCCACCGAGGGCGGAGGACAGGGGGCGACGGCATCGGTTCGGAGATCGGCGGTCAGGGTCATGGCGGAGGATCCGGGAGAGCGGGGAGACCAGCGGCCGGCGGACGCTCTCTCGATCCGCTCCGGCTCACCCCGCCCCCCGCTCCCCTCGCCCTCTACCCGCCGCCGGGATCGAACGGCGGGTGGTAAAGCTCATAGGGGTTCCCATCGGCCAGATGCCCGAAGGGGGTGAGCACCACCTCGCCACCGCGTTGCGCGACGGCGCAAAGAATAAAGCGGGTCTCGCCGGTGCGGGCGTCGGTGCCCTTCACCAGCGCCAGATCGCCGACGGCCGCGGCGCGCAGCAGCGTCTCGAAATTCGCCTTCACGAAGTCGGGAATCGGCATGGTGGTTCTCCCAGAAGACAGGAGCCCGGCACGGCGGCCGGGCTCGACAGTGGGGCTCGGATCAGGGGGCACCGCCGAGGCGGCGTTCCGCCGCGCGGATGGCGGCCAGCGCCGCCCGGAACCGCGCGGTGCCACGCTCCTCGCCGAGGTTGGTGTTCGAAGCCACGGCCCGGCAGGCGGCGTGGATGTCGGCGCCGCCGACCATCTCCGGACTCAGCCGGGTCAGCGTGCCGTCGGCCTCGATCACGGTGCAGATCTCCTCCCGGACCTCCTGCTCGGTCAGGCGGAGCAGGACGTGCTCCCGCGGGACATCCGGGTCGAGGAGAACGGCTCCCTGGCCAGCCGGAATCACGATGACGACGGCCTCGGCGGTGATCACGAGGACCGGGACATCGTCGGCGAGAGCGGCGGCCGGCAGACGCACGACCATGGTGATGAAGGGCTCGGTCATGATGAACCTCCAGCAACGGGGACGGAGGCGGAGCGGCCGGAGCCGCTCCGCGGCGTGCGCGTCACGCGGCGACCGCTTCGCTGCGGTCCGTGTCGTCCGGGATCTCCCCGTCACCGGTCAGGAAGGCCGGCAGGGAGGCGCCGCCCTCCGCTTCGCCCTCGGCGCCGGCATTGCCGCCGGCCGCCGGCTCCAGCGGCCGGCGCAGCGGCTCGGGCAGCCAGCCGCTGCCGGCCAGCAGCCGCTCGGCCTCCTTGGCCATGTCCGGCTTGCGCAGGTGGTCGATCAGCTGCGCCGCCTCCGGACCACGTGCCTCGCGCACCGCCTCCAGGATGCGCGCCTTCGGCACCCGGCCGAGGTAGCTGTCCACCGTCGCCGTCCAGCCGGCCGCCGCCATGTCGAGGCCGACCGCCCCGGCCAGCAGATCGGCGTGGGCGGCGCGCTGCGGCGCCCGGTTCCACGGCTCGTGCACCGCGTTGACGCCGAAGGAGACGCAGTGGGCGAACAGGGCCGCCCGGCTGTCGCCGTCGAACCCCACCAGCGTCTCCCACAGGGCGGCCGGTTCGCTCGGCAGCTGGGCGCTCCAGGCGCGCTGGCGGGCGTCGATCGCCCGGGCCGCGGCGCTGGCGGCGAGGTCGGGCGGCTGCACCCCGAAGCCGGCGCTCTTCAGGTCCAGCTCCAGGCACGACGCGCCGGGGCGCTGGGTGAAGGTGCGCAGGCACAGCGCGTGCAGCGCCGCCAGGAAGGCGGTGTCGGGGTCGTTGGCCAGCGCGTCGCGCAGGGCGAGCGTACGGTGCACGCTCAGCTCCATCAGCAGCCGCTCCGGCAGCGGCCGCAGCCCCTCGTCCTCCTCCGCGGTGGCCGCCCCCGTGACCGGCACCGGGGCCGACACGCTGGCACCGCCGGCGATGGCGGCCGGCTGAGCGGCCACCGCCCCACTCCCGCCACCGACCGGGACGGCGGACGCCTCCTCGCCGCCGGCCGGAACCACCGGCTCGACTGGCGCCTCGTCCTCCGGCCGCACGTAGCCGCGATCCACCTGGAGCCCGCCCTCGACATCGACGCTGACGAACACCCCGGCCCGCGCCACCTCGGCGGTCTCGTAGACCAGCGGCCGCTCCTCCAGCCCCCGCAGCTCCACGTCGATCTCGGCGAGGCGCCGCGCCACCCGATCCAACTCCTCCGCTTCCGCCGGCTCGCTCGCCTCCAGCCGCTCGTACTCGGCGTGCAGCGCGTCGTAGGTCGCCTGCTCCGCCTCGCTCAGCGGCACCGGCTCGCCGGCCAAGCGACGCAACCCACGGCTGTGCCCGTAGGGGAAGGCCAGCGCCACTTCCATCCACTTCCAGCCCTCGGCGCGGACGGTGGCCGCCTCGGCCTCCAGCTTCTCCGCCACCAGCCGGTCGAGCAGCGCCGGGTCCTGCAGCCAGCCGCCGTCGTCGTGCTGGAACAGGTCGCGCATCACCGCCCCGCCGGCCGCCTCGTAGGCCTCCACGCCGACGAACAGCGCCCGCTTGTCCGACGCCCGCACCGCCCCCTCGGTAAGCAGCCGGCGGATCTGGTAGGGCTCGCGGCTGTAGGCGCGCGACAGTGCCTCCCACACCTGCTCCTGGCGGGCGTGGTCGCCGCTGACGGTGAAGGCCATCAACTGCTCCAACGTCATGCGGTCCTCGGCGTAGGCGTCGAGCAGCGCCGGCGCGACGGTGGCGAGCTTGAGGCGCTGCTTCACCACGCCGGGGGTGACGAAGAAGCGGGCGGCGATCTCCTCCTCGCCCAGCCCCGCCTCGCGCAGGGTCTGGAAGGCGCGGAACTGGTCGAGCGGGTGCAGCGGGGCGCGCTGGACGTTCTCGGCCAGCGAGTCCTCCTCGGCGAGGCCGGCGGTGCGCACGACGCAGGGCACCGGCTGGGTCCGGCTCATGCGCTTCTGCTTGACCAGCAGTTCCAGCGCCCGGAAGCGGCGGCCGCCGACCGGCACCTCGAAGACACCGGTCTCGGCCCCCTCGGCGTCGAGCACCGGGCGGACGGCGAGGCTGTGCAGCAGGGTGCGCCGGGCGATGTCCTCGGCGAGTTCCTCGATGGAGACGCCGGCCTTGACCTTGCGGACGTTGGCCTGTGACAGCACCAGCTTGTTGAAGGGGATGTCGCGCGAGGTGTTGAGAACGATCTTGGGCGTGGCCATGTCGAACTTCTCCGCGACGGACGGCCGGGAGCCTCTCTCCCAACCTCCTCATCCGTCATCCCGATGTCCGCCCTCCTCTCCCTCTTCGGTGCCGAGCGTGGCCTCGCAACTGGTTGGTGCTCCCCGTCCTGCCCGAACGGCCGCTTGCCCGGGAGCCCCGCCATGCGCATCATCCCGGCCAGGTTCGGCGGAGCCGTCCGGGGAGGGTTGTGGTGTTCGTGGTGGACGAAGCGATGGCCGCGGCGGTGCGCCGGGCCTTCGACGAGCGGGGCGAATGGCCGGCGGTGGCTCAACTGCGGCGCCACGTGTGCATCGACGACAACGCCGAGGCCCTGCTGGCGGTGCGGACCATCGCCTCGTGGCGCCGTTCCCCGGCCCCATCAAAGTGACCGTCCGCCTGAACGCATGGTCCCCGTCATCACGGCGCTATGCTGTACGCCGGTTCCGGCGCAAGGCACCGCGGGAGGAGCGCGGCCATCACATGGCTGCCTGCTCGTCATCGGCCATGGCGGCTTCGGGCGTAAAGCCGAGGAGATAGTCGGCCGCCTTGCTGGCTTGGCTGGCGGCGCGGACGATTGCATGATTGTCCCCACGCAGCACCTCAACCCACGCACCGACATAATCGGCGTGGCGGACAGTGGGGACGATGCCGAGCGCCGCGCAGAGATAGGCGGCTGAAATTTCGGCAACCAGCTCCTCGAAGGCGTACTTGCGGGAGCCGAAGGCCCCGGAACGGTCACGGTTCAACCGCGATGCGTGGCCGGTGCTGTGCCCCAGTTCGTGCAGCGCAGTGCGATGCCAGTTGACGGGCTCGAAGAAGGCCTGCGGAGGCGGCACCTGCACATAATCGTGCTGGGGGCTGTAGAAGGCGCGGGTGCCGCCGATGCGGACATCGACGCCGCTGGCCTGGATCAGCGCCTCGGCCCGCGGCAGGATCAGCCCCTCCGGGATCGCCGGCGGCACCACGGCGATGCCGTCGGGCAGGTCCTCGCATTGGGTGCAATTGAAGACCGTGAAGCGCTTCAGGAAGGGGATCGCCTGGGGTTCTTCCCCGGCATCCCGCGCGCGCCGGCGTTCGTCGCCGGGAACGAAGCGGTCGGCGTAGACGACGGTGGTGCCGCGCTCGCCCTTGCGGACGTGGCCGCCCAGTGCCAGGGCCTGACGGAAGGTGAGCCAGCTCTGGCCGGAGAAGCCGCGGGCGACGACGGCGCCCCACAGGATGAGCACATTCACACCGGTGTAGGCGCGGCCGGTGGCGGCGTTGCGGGGCAGGCCGAGCGGGGCGGCGGCGGCCGGGGTTCCCCAGGGCTGCACCCAGGGCAGCCGGCCGGCTTCCAGCTCGGCGATGATCCGGGCGGTGATCTCGGCGTAGAGGCTGGTCCGGTCGGCGCCGGAGCGGGCGGTTCGCGCGGTATCAGGCATGGCGTGTCTCCGCGACGGGCCGGCCGGAAGCCTGTCCCCCAGCCCCGAAACCCGTCGCGAACACCGTCAAGCCCTCTTCCTCTTTCTCCGGGCGCCTGCCCCCAGCCGCCAGACGAAACGGCCCGGCGCTGACACCAGGTCGTTGACGGTGTGGAGCGGAAGGGCCTGCAGCCACCGTCGACGGGATCGACTCCACGGTGAAGGGGTTGGACCCGGTCCATCCGGAGGACCGGCCGAATGCAGCCCCTGGCTGGTGAAGCCAAAAACGAAGGAGGTCATCGCGAACGCGGTATTCCCCGATCGAGAGGGAAACCGGCGGCTTCCCGTTGACGCCTCACGCCAGCCGCGCTGAAGTGACGGTGATGATGTCCAGGCAGGCTTCCCAGTTCCACTGCACGGCGGAAACGCTCCCTCCTGTCGCCGGCGCCTACGTTCTGCTCGTCAGGCTGACGGAGGCGGTGGACGTCACCCTGCCCGGCCGGACCAAGGCCATACTGCCGCCGGGGCGGTACCTGTACTGCGGCAGCGCCCACGGCCCGGGTGGACTGCGTGCCCGCGTCGGCCGCCACATGCGCCGGGACAAGAGCATCCGCTGGCACATCGACCGCCTGACCGCGGCGGGCACCGTGACCGGCTGCTGGATTTTTCCCGCCGGCGACGAATGCGCGCTGGTCGCACGCCTCGCCACCCTGTCGGTTCCGGTCCCGGGATTCGGCAGCAGCGACTGCACCGTTTGCCGAAGCCATCTTCTGGCATGGCCCGGTGGCGTCGCGCTTCCCTTCGATGTGGCGGACGTTTCCCCGGCCACCGCTGGACCGGACATCGTCCGGGTGCTATCGGTCGCGGCCATGACCGACACCGTGGACTTCACCCCCGCCGAACGCGACCTGATCCGTCGTGAGTTCATGAGCCGCTGGTCGGAACCGCCGCGGCTGGCGGACGGCATCCTTCTGAAGCGGTGGGCGACCGGCCCGCAAAAAGGCGAACCGAAACTCACGGCCATCGTGCAGAGCCTGCTGGAGCGCGGGTTGGTGACGATCGCCGAAACGGATCGGGGGTTTCCCCACGCGCATTTCACCCCATCAGGCTACGCTGCGTTGCAGGCCATGGCCGCCAGCCAACGGCATCTCCCGCCGGAGCGCTATGGTCATCTCATCGACGAGCTCGCGCGCCGGCCGGAGGACCGCTGATGTTCGGGCGTCCGGCAAATGCCGCGGTCGGCGACCAGTTCACCAAGGTCGGCCAGCCGTCACGGGTGTTCATCGTCATGGCTCTGGACGACCGTCCCGGTCGACCGCCGCACGCGTTCGTGTCCGCAGCGCCGAATGGTGGGGACCGACGGCTGATCGCGGTCTCCGCACTCACCGATCCGGCCCTGTTCAGACGATTGTGAAAGGGATGAGCACCGCGCTGTTTACACCGTAAGTGATGTAGCCAACCAAGGCACCTGGGCAGCCGACACTCGCTGGATAAGCACAGCTTGCACCGAATCGTCTTCCCCACGCCGAAGGCTTGGGCGGCTGCTCCGAATGAGATGCTCCGGTATCATCCCAATTGGAAGTGAGTTCGGCCGTCCAACGACGCCCTCTAGCATCCAGACCGACAAAATAGGATGGCGAATTTTGCCTAACACTCACTACGTGCCTTCACTCGATGATTGCGCGGACCAGAGCGCATATGCGGCGAGCTTGGCGGTCACACAGCTTCAGGCGGGTGGCGGCGGATCGGTCATCAAGGCCATTCACAAGATTGGCTATGCGCTTGCCGTGGGAGCCTCTGACTCGCAGGCATCAAAAATCGCCTGCACCACCGGACTCCGCCTATTGAGCTGGCCACATCTCCCGGAGCGGTTGGATGCAGAAGCCGGTCGAGCCCTAGCAGGGCGCGGAAAAACGGACCGATGCGGTGGCATTGTCTCCGCTGAAGCTTGGAAATGGTGTTTTCGGGGCCTGTTTTGGTCTGGATGGCGCCTTTTTCCGCGCCCTCAGGCTCCTGGAGCCGCCATTCAGGCGGACTCCGGGATGATTATGCCGTTGTCAGCAGCTTGGGCAGACGGATCAGGTTATAGGCGGCGGCAGTCAGCGTGAACATCCAACCGACGCGGGCGGTGCCGCGGTGACGGGTCTTGCGCAGCCCCGCCCCCTTGATCCAGCCGAAGACCTCCTCGATCCGCTTGCGGATGCGCAAGGACACGGCATAGCCGGGGTGACGGGTGGTCCGGCCATCAATGGCTGAGCGGCGGTTGCTGGTGTTCTGGGCAACGTGCGGGGTGGCGCCCAGGCGGCGCATGTTCGCCACGAAATCCTTGGTGTCGTAAGCCTTGTCGGCGCCCAGCGTGATGCGGTGGCAGCCGGAGATGGCCTCGACCATCGACACCGCCGCCTCGCGTTCGGCCAAGCCCGTAGCCGCCGTCAGCCGGACATCCACCACCAGAGCATGGCGGTTCTCCATCAGCGCGTGGCCCATGAAGGCCAGCTTCGCCGGCTGCCCGTTGCCCTTGCGGTAGAGACGCGCCTCGGGATCGGTTGTGGAGGCATGCGTTTCGTTGGACCGTTTCTCACCGTGAAAGTCGCGCTCGCCGTTGCGGCCCGGCCCCGGCGGCTCACCGCTGCCATCTTTGGGCCGGAAGCTCTTCACGCTGGCCCACGCCTCGATCAGCGTGCCGTCCACCGAGAAGTGCTCGTCCGACAGCAGCGCCTTGACCCGCGGCTGATCCAGCACGGTGGCCAGGAACGTGGCCGCCACATCCCCCGCCAGCAAACGCTCACGGTTCTTGGTGAAGACCGTCACGTCCCACACCGGGGCGTCCATCGACAGCCCGACGAACCAGCGGAACAGCAGGTTGTAATCAAGCTGCTCCATCAACTGGCGTTCCGAGCGCACCGAGTAGAAGGCCTGGAGCAGCAGCGCCCGCAGCAGCTTCTCCGGTGCGATCGACGGCCGCCCGATCTTCGAGTACAGACCCTCGAAGGCTGGCGACATCACCTCCAGCGCTTCATCCACGATGGCCCGGATCGCCCGCAACGGGTGGTTGGCCGGAACCCGAGCCTCACAGCTCACGTAGCTGAACAGACCCTCGCTGCGTTCGTCCGAACCCCGCATCGCCCCCTCGCCGGCCTCATTCTCTACGAAATGAGAGAATCACGACCGGCCAGCCGGGCATAGCCTTTTTCCGCGCCCTGTTAGGCGATTTACTCCAGGCGATCCCCCGAGCCGGCGGCCTCTACCAACAGTTGGCGTTGCAGACCCATCTGTGTCGAGGCGACTTGGCGATCCTGCTCGGAGAGGCTTATCCCGAATGGGACACGGTCGCTATCGAAAGCCTGAGAGCTGCGGTCGATCTGTCCGCGTCGTTCGACACCGGCGCCTACGCCCGCAACAGGCTTGCTTACATTCTTCTGCGTCAGCATAACTCCTCCAAGCTTGACCAACGAGAAGCGCGTGGTTTGGCCAGTTCGGTTCTGGATCATCCAGGAACGCAAACTGGGGACCGGGCCTACGCTCATGCGTTGATGGCGTTCGCAGACGTGCCGGCCGGCCCCGCCGCCTGGACGGCGGTCGAGCACCATCTACAGGCCGTCGTCACTGCAGTGCCTACACCAGACGGCCGACTAGCTGAGCCAATCGCCGAACTTCTGCTGCTGGTATCCTCCCACGTCGTGGGCCACATGGCGGGTCCACGCGGTTCTCTATCCTTAGCGTTGGGCCGGGCAATCGAGTGGTGCGCGGCCGTGTTCACCATCGTGGGACCTGTACGGAAAGCTATTACCGCCCAGCTCCAGGTAACCTTCCACTTGGCTCGGACGAGGGAAATATCGTTTGAAGAGGCGCAGCGGCGCCGAAAGGCAGCCATGCTGACCTTGTCTGAAGACCCCGACGCTGACATGCGGGTCCTGATCGCCGCCCAGAATTTAAAGCTGGCGCTCGCTTATAGTACCGCCGATGCTCTGGAGGACGAAGCCGAGATCCTGGAGGAGGCCCTCCGCGGGACCGAACTCAGCAACCACGTGCTCGGGCACGGTCAGGCGGTGCTTGGAGCCCGCCTCGTCGCCACCGGGAAAAGCGATGCAGTTAGCAGAGGCTGTGCCCTCATCGACAGCGGCGTAGCATTGTTCATGAGCGAAGACCGAGACGAGGCAGCGACGGCACTTCTCGTCCAGCTGGCTGGGACCCTGGTCCGCAGTGAGAAAGGGGACCGTTTCGCCAATGCCCTTGCAGGTCGAAACTTTCTTCTTCAAGCCCAGGCCATCGTAGAGCGATCCGGTACTGACATCGACGTTGATCCTGTGAGGATATCGCTGTCGACCTGCGTCCGCATCATTGCGGACCTCGGAGATGAAGAGCCGGCGCACATGTTCATCAGTGACGTGATTGAAGCCGGAAGAATTCGTGGAGAAGCCAAGTCGGCAGAAGTTCGAGCAGGTCTTGAGCATAATGTGGCCAACCTGATCACAACGCTGGACGGGCAGAGCCCGAACGCTTTGAGGCTTGCACGCGACCTCCTGAAGCAGTCCCTGGCCTGCCGGGAGGAGATGCACCACCATGCAGCTCTTGGAACCGCACTGGATCTGGCCCAGGCCTATTATCGGCTAGCCCTGCTGGAAAATGGGAAAGGCAGCGCCTCCCTCGAGGCAGCTAAGGGGATGTGCTCCCGTCTGGAGGGACGGCTCGACTCAAGCGCGCCCCCCTTGCTGCACATCGCCGTCGCCGTCCTCCGCAGCCAGTTGATGATCGAGGATGATCCTGATACAGGGACGCTGCGCAGCGCAGCCGAAGTCCTCCAGATAGCCGAAGACACCTGCGGGTCCACAGAGCTTTTGGTCGACTTGGCCAAGCTGTCGCAGTTAAAGGGGAACATCCTGCGACGCTGCAAGGATCTACCAAGAGCAGCGGCGGCGTACCGCGATGCCGTCGTCCGGCTTGACCGCGCCGCCCGGGAACAGGTCACCGGTGCCGCTCTGAGGGAGATGCTCGGCCTACGGTCGACGGTCTGCAGTTCCTGGTCGGAATGCCTTGCAGAAATGGGGCAGCTGTTCCTGGCGATCCTGGTCGATGATGAAGCGCGGGCCGCTCTTACCGCCTATCACCTTGCCAGCGGAACGAAGAACGACCGGCGCCGCCAACTCAGGTTTCTCAGCCAAGGAATTGATGTCACGGGCTTGGCTGGGGTTTCTGGAGAAGGTCCGGACCTTCGCTTGTCATTCGACGCGCAGGCCGATGAGGGGAGCGTCATCCAGATGCTAGCGCGATCGCTACCGCCGGTCGCCCAGGTCTTGACAATCTCATTCAATCAGTATGGCCATGCCTGGGTCCTATTCAACCGGTGCGGCGATGGGAACGACTCCATAGGAGCGGTCCCGGTACCAATCCTCACCCGCACATACGTTTCGAAGTGGGCCGAGATCCCCTACGACGGTTCAAGCTGGCGGCAGCGCCTTGACCACGGTAGCGGCGGGATAGTGGCCGGCACTGAAGCATTGCTACGGGAGGTCGGTCACCGCCTGATGGAGAGTGTTTCGGGTCTGCTCCGCACAGCAAGGATCTCCCCCGACTCCCCTGTCTACTTGGTCCATGACGGTGCCATTGCGCACCTCCCGCTGAAGGCCGCCGAACTTCCGGACGGGCGACGGACGATCGACCATATGAATATCTGCCTGTCGCCGCGTCTTCGACCGCTGCCACGGCCGGCCACTTCGTCGCCTATCCGGCCAGCCCTGGTCGTGGCAACCGCGCTCAATCTGCCCGTTGCCACCGCCGAAGCCTCGGCGGTGGCAAGATTGTACGGGCCCGAAGCCAAACTTCTCCTCGGCCCTGATGCCACCAAGGATGCGATTCTTTCCCACATGCATGGCAGCAACGTTGTCCACTTCGCCGGTCACGGAGCGCGTCAGGCGATCCAAGCATGGGACGGTCCGCTTAGCTTTGAGCAGATCGCGGCCGATGTGGATCTTTCGGCTACTGGGGTCGTGGTGATGGTCGCCTGTCACAGCGCTCGGGCGGAGAGTGGCCCTGCCAGCGCAGAGCAACTCGGCCTTGCCACTGCTGCCCTGATCGCGGGTGCCCGAGGGGTTGTTGGGTCGATCTGGGCCTGCCAGGATGTGGCTTCCGGTCTGTTCAGCTACCGCCTCCATACGCTGATTTCTCAAGGCATTGAGGCCGACAGAGCAGTTCACGCGGCCCAGCTCTGGCTGCGAAACCTGCCCCGACAGCAGGCCCGCGAAATATTGCAGAATGATCTATATCTTCTCCACACCTCTAGATTCCTGACGGAACTCGGTTCGGACAAGCCTTTCGAGCATCCGGAGGCCTGGGCACCATTTATATACTTTGGCTTCCCTTTTGAGCACCCGCAAAAGTAGGCTGTTATACGAGTCATCAAAGACAACTGTTCCAGCTCACCTCCTGATATGTTCAAGCCAAAAGATTTTGCGTTGACTGCTCGTCGCACGCTACGCTGGTAGCAGCGGGCGTATCGCCCTCTGCGATGCGAGCGACGCGTGTCGCTCGTCTTCGCTGGCCCGACCACAAGAACAAGCAAT
The DNA here is from genome assembly GCF_025961205.1 of Azospirillum fermentarium. NCBI lineage: Bacteria > Pseudomonadati > Pseudomonadota > Alphaproteobacteria > Rhodospirillales > Azospirillaceae > Azospirillum > Azospirillum fermentarium. Next base: position 469,077 of record NZ_JAOQNH010000002.1, on the reverse strand, counting down.
TCGGAATGACAATCGAGATCACCGGTCAGGAGAAGTACACTTTCCAGGACCTTGTCTGCGCTGAGATGATTCTACGCTTTCACAGTTTTGTGGACGCCACCTTCCATGTGGAACCTGACGGCGGCGAAGATGGTCGGCTTGTCTTCGGCACCAGCAAGCCTGGGATCACGGCGGAAATTCAGGTTAAGGGCGAGAAGAATCGGGTCACGCTTGACAAGCTGGCAACGTGGTTGGCGCACTTCAGGCCATACAAGTCGGACAAACCCCTGCTACAGCGACTGATCGACGATCCAGAACTTTACGTGGTACTGGTTACGACAGGGGAATGTTCTGACAGTGCCGCGGTCTACAGGGCAGCTAAGTGTATGGAGTGGGACGGAGAATGCCACGAGAAAGGTACCGTCCGGCAGGCCGATGCGTCGAACCTGCTGACGGCGTTTGGTCAAGTCAGACTGGCGAAGAGTACAGATGAGGACACGTCCCTAAAAAGCCGTCGGGAGGAGCGCTGCCGAGAACTGGCGGGGACGATCTCTGTCAGGGAAATGGCGAAGGCGCTTCACCGCCTCATCATTATCGACCGCGTCGGCCAGCAGGACGTTCAGGATCGGTGCGAAAGGCACCTCTGGCGGCACCGGATTCCCGGCGATCGTGCCCCTGTCATAGTACGAGATCTACGGGATGCCATCATCGACCTTAAGAAAAAGGGAGATGCATTCTCAAAGGCACGAGATATTATTGCCGCCGCAAAGCCGCCAGCAATCCGCCCCGCCGGTTATATCGAACGTGGCAACGAGCATAATCTTATCGAATTACTCAAAGATGACAATATTTTGCTCTTATCCGGTGCGCCACGGGTAGGAAAGTCAGATACGGCCTGTTGGATTGCTGCGGAATTCGAGGATCACGGATACCGTATCCATAAGGCAAGAGAGGTCGCATCGGCGGAACGCTTCCTGCTCGATGCCAGCGATTATCCGAGATTAGTAGTCCTTGATGATCCCCTCAGCTCCATTAATGCAATGGAAAACGCAACGGAACTGCTCAAGCTCCAGCGTCTTTTCAAGGATCTCAGTAACAATCGGAAGCTGATCGTAGCACAACAGCGCGACATGTTGTTGCATATCTGCGGAGTGCAGGAAGTCTCGGCTGTGCGGACCGGTATGCACCGCTGGCACGATCTCGAACAGGTACCGGCCAACTTCCTGCAGCGAGTCTGGCTGCAGTTCTCAATTACGTACAATGTCGCGTTCGATCTAGCAGCGATGGTTGAGCGGGCAATTACGGCGGGCGATATCGCGTTCGGAGTGGGCAGTCTGCTCTACTTGGCTGCCAATGCCGGAGAGTTGCCTCCAGGCGCCAGCGTCGAGGACTTCCGTCGGCTGGCAACGCAGGAGGCTGCGATCCTGGGCCGTGCGCTCGCGGCCGAAGGATATGAACAGCTGTTAATGAGCATGGCCGTCGCCTCGACCGTACAGGAGCCCATCGCCAAGGTCGAGCTGGCCTTTGTTGCTGGCGATGGTGGAGAAGGTCTTCCTGGAAAGGCGAAACTGCTGGGCCTCATTGTCATGGGCGGAGTGGAAAAGCCTACGGAGAAACCGCAGTACGAAACGGAACCGCGGCTGTCCACTCAAGCCGAGGATAGCCTTGAGGAACTCGAGAGACGGACCATCCTCAAAGTCGGCGTGAGCAGCCATATCGGCTTCAGCCATGACCACTATAGGACAGCCGCAGAAGCCACCGTTGACGGCGCGACACAAAACAACGCCAATAAAGCCATAAGGATGGTGGAACGCGGTCTCTTCTGCAACAGTCCGTCGACGTCCCGGGCTACCGCCCGAAATCTATCCTGGATTCATCAGGTCCTCGGGCGCCGTCCCAACGCACGAGAGAAAATTCTAGACCTTGCCATTGAGGGATTGAAAAAATCCTTCTTCCCCTCAACTCGTGACTTCTGCCTACGCTTCCTGATCAGCAAACTAGGGAGCATGCCGGATCGGGCGGATCAGATTGGCGAATGGGTGCAGAACGCAACTTGGGGAGACCTCCGCGATTTCGAGTGGGTCGATGGCAACGCGCGGCTCCCATTGGGGGAGTTTACCGGCTACCGATTCTCGGTTGGAACTCAAAACGGGAATTCGGCGTCCACAATCGCAGCGAACATGGAACACCTGGGGAGCGGCAGTCGCCTGCCTCCCGAGTCCGTCGCGAGCGTGCTGGGCTATCTCGGACACAAGCCTGAAAGACTTTCGCTGACAATCATGCAGCGCCTCCTCAGTTACGAGGAGGCGGCGATCCGGGCAGAGGCTGCCAAGATCTGGCTGGGCGTTCCGCGTACGAATGATGAGCATGTGCTGGATCGGATTTTCCGTGACGACCACCCGCGGATGGCGAGAGCAGCCCTGGATGGGATCGCGGCCGGCTGGGAACAGATGCGCGAAGAGCGCCGAAAGCTGGTTCTGGCAGGACTCATCGGGATGGCTGAGTCTCCCGTGGCAGCCGCATCTCTAATGGAATCGCTAGTTTTGGTAGGCCGGCATGGCCGTCCTGGCTTCCTCACGGCTTGGCCGATCTTCGGGACAATGATGCCTGTGGTCATGCGATCTCTGCCGGCGCAAACAGCTTTCACGCCGGCACGGCTTTTCTGCGCCGCCATGGAAGCTACGGGCACCTTACCGCGGGAAGCGATCGTTGCGCTCAGCGACGCCTGGATCGGGTGGCTTGAGCGTGAGATTGCCGGCGGTGCATACCCGGACGACTTCTCCCTCGGAGTTGCCGATATCCTGATTGCGGGCACCCGGGGAACGCCGGCACTGCGCGCGGGTCTCGTGCAGCGGTTGCTCGGTTTCCCGGGAACTAGCGCTCCTCTCGTGTTCCTGGCCGATCTGGTCGATGAATGGGACGCGCTGACGGAAGAGGAGCGGACCGAAATCGAGAGGCTCATCAGCACGCCCAGGAGTGATGCGCGGTGGCTTAGGGCCGCTGTTCTGACTCGAACCCTTGTTCCCGAGCGCCTGCAGGCAGCCATCCTCGGCGAAGGGCTCAGGCTGGATGTCGGCGCCGACCAGTTGGTGGCGCGCCTGAACCCCGATCTGCTCTCGGCCGTCATCCATCTTTATGCCGGCCGGCCAACCATCCTTGCCGTGCTGGCAAAACACCATGGCGGGAAGGACGTTTGGGGCCCCGTCGTCGAAAGACTCTCCGGAATACCCACCCATCCGCTCTTTGATCTCGCATGGCGCGAGCTATTGTTCGATCCGGATGACGGGCAGGTGGCGCAATGCGTGATGGCCCTACGTGCAGATGATGCAGAGCGCGTGCTCAATCCTCTGCTGCTCTCGACGATCAGCAATGGACCTTATCGGCTGATAAAAGCTTGGTCGGCGTTCTTGTCGCTCTCGCCGAACGAGACCCAGCATGCGGCGTGGATCGGCCGCATCGCGGAGGCGGCGCCTGCGGCCGTGGGCGGGCTTTCACAGCTCAAGGATTGGCTGCCGGGCGCTGACTTGAAGGCCATGCTTCCGCACGTCCGCAACGACCTGTCCGTCATCGACGCCCTAATGAAGGTACAGGAGTTGATGCAGATGAACACCTCCGCAGAACACCGCCACGCCTTGGCCCAAGGCATCGTGAAGGTTTTAAGCGACCATCCCCCCGCCTTCATAGACACGTGCGATGAAGTGGAATTCATCTTAGCGGAACTGGAATGCGATACGGAATTCGGGAGCATCGTCCAGGAGTCTCGGAAGGTAGTGTTTTCCTCCCACAACGATATTCGACAAGCCCTCGAAGGGCCTGAGCCCACGATCGAGGACTGGGCGAGACCGTGATCATATTTATCCAGTGAACCTTTCAGTTACCCACATATCACCACCGGATCGGCGGTGTAGTCCTCGACCCTGGTCCTTACATCGGCCGAGACCAACTTGCTGGCCCGGCTGGCGGCGCGGGCAAGGCTCGCCTGCTCGGTCTGGTGCTCCACCACAAGCCTCGGCGGTCAACCGCATCGCCGACCTGCTGCCCTGGAACCACGTGCCATGCCCGCTTGAAGGCATATCAACCGTTGGCGCCAACCGCCGGCGACTTAAGGACGGATTCCAGACGGTCCCTGATCGGACCAGCCGGAGCGAGCGAGCAGGCCTTGCGTAGATCCTCGATCATTTCGCTCTCCCCGAGCGCCGTGCGGATCTCGTAGCGGTGCTCCCAGAACTCATGGAAATGCGATTGGCACTGCGCGTCTGAGAGAGCGCGGTCGATCCAGACCAACGCCTCGTCGGGCTCTCCGTGTCCGAGCAGCGCCAACGCCAACAGGCGCTGGAGCCAGCCGTTCGTCTTCAGATCCTCCCTCGCTCTCAGGATCGTCTCGGCCTCCGGATAACGACCCATAACGATCAGGAGTTCGGCCTTACGCTGAATGTTGAACGGCGAAGACTTGGTTGCGCCCTCGAATAGGTCGAGCGCCAGTTTCAGCGCATCGCCGCCGTCAGCCCCTCGACTACGGCCATATTCGAACATGACGTCCGCGAAGCCGTTGCGCGTTTCATCGTCCTCGAACTGCTCCGTGTCCGGCTTCGGGATCGCCTGCAGCACCCCATCCAGAACCTCGGGTGCCTCCTTCGACCAGAAGCGGGCCACGGCCGCCAGCGTCTTGTAGGCCTGCTCGACACCGGCGGATGCATTCTCGACGATGGTGCGGACGATGAAGTCCTGGCGTGGCCATAAAATCCGGATACGGGCCGCCTCCACGCGCCATGGCATGTCCTGCATCACCGCCAGAAGCACCGAGGGCGAAACGGTGCCCGGCTCGGCCTCGGCCGACTTCATGACCTCCTCACCCAGCGCGATGGCCTTATCGTTCTCCTTGGCATGCTTGTAGCCACGCATGAGCTGAAGCCGCGAGGCATCTAGCGGCGCGGCGCTCGCGAGAACGGCTTCGAACTCCTTCCACGCCTCGTCACGAAGACCGATCCACGCGAGAGCTTTGCCACGATGATGGCGGATCTCCGAGCGCTGCCGCGGTGTGAGCCCCAGAATCTTCTCCAGATCGTTGAAGAGCGGGAGCCCACCTTTCGCGAAGGCGGTGGCTTCGTCCCGCCCGACCTGCTTGGTGCGCAGATATAGCCACTCGAATGTCTCGATGATCGTCCGGAACAGGAGCGGATCGATGGGTCGACCTGCCGTTGAGAGCCCTGCCGCCTGCTGAACGGGATCATCCAGATCGAGCGCGTCGCTGCCTTCGGGACTGGTGATCTCCAGCAGCGCCAGGACGTAGGCGGGCCGCCTGTCCCCCGCCTCCACGAGGGCACGAAGGCGGTCGCGCAAGCTGAAAGCCGCAGTCCGAAAGCTCAGATCGTTGAGCCCTGACGTCTCCGTCAGGTAGCGCTCGAGCACATCGTTCCAGCGCGACCGCCGTTCGGCCGACCACCAGTCCAAACTCGAAAGGCTCGCGAACACGACGTCATGAAGGCGAACCGTCGACGGCAGATCGGAGGCAGTTAACGCTCGCTCATTGAGCTTTCTTATCCCCGCCGGCAGGATCGCCTTGCGCAGGAAGCCGTAGTCGCATTCCGGTTTACCCACCCATTCGAAGAGCGAAAGCTCGTCCTTCAGCACTTCGCGGTAGCGGTCTAGCAGCCGATCGGCGAGCCGCTGCTGCGGGTCCGCAAGTTGACCGACGGCTTGGCAATCCAGTTCGATGTCTTCCCACATCGCCCCGTTGCGGACTGCCGCGTTCATGAGAGCGAAGCTCAGCGGATGTCCGCCCACGGTTGCCCAGATGGTCTGGAAGACCTGGGCCGGGCATGGTTGGGCGGCCGCCCCGTCGAGGATCGCCTGCGCCTCACTTTGGGTCAGCTCGGGGAGGCGATACTCGCCGGGAGTGATATCCCTCACGGTCACCAGGACATGCGAGCCGGGGCCACAGAGCGCCACAAGGTCCGCCTGCACGACGACCCCTAGGCTCTGTGGACAAAGGGGCTTCCCAACGGAGGGAGAATCTGATTCAAGACTTCATTTGGATGGGAGGTCTTGATGGAGCGCGGGGAGATATCGGATGGCGAATGGGCGGTGATTGGCCCGCTTTTGCCTTCGGAGCGCGGGCGAGGCTGCCGGCCAGCCCATGACAATCGCCGTTTTTTCAACGGGATAAACTATGTTTTGCGTACTGGTATTCCCTGGCGGGACTTGCCGGAGCGCTATGGAAACTGGAATTCGATCTTTCGACGGTTCCGGCGCTGGTGTGTCCAAGGGGTCTTCGACGAGATCCTCGAAACGCTGGTCGAGTTGGGCATTACCGACGACTGGAAGGATCAGATGGTCGATAGCACGACGGTTCGGGGTCACAGCCAAGCCGCGGGCGCAAAAGGGGGACCTGCGCGGCGGGATTTGGTCGTTCGCGCGGCGGCTTTACGAGCAAGATCCACGCACGGTGCGATCGGACCGGGCGGCCCCTGGCCTTCATCGTGACCGGGGGCGAGGCATCCGACAGCAAGCAATTGATCCCTTTGATGGAAATCCCGCTGGAGATCCCCTCTCCCAAGGCCCTGCTCGCCGATGCCGGTTATGATAGCGATGCCAACCGTGAGCATTTGCTGATCCGGGCTATCCGTCCGATCATCAAGCCGAACCCAACCCGCAAGACAATGCCCGCTTTTGACAAGGAGGCCTACAAGGCTCGCAACAAAATCGAAAGAATGTTCAACAAACTCAAACAGATGAGGCGGGTCGCAACCCGTTATGACAAGACCCGCTCTTCCTTCATCGCCTTCGTCAAGCTCGCCGCTATTCGTATTTGGATACCAACCTTTGTCCACAGAGCCTAGTGGGTCGTCTATGACCAGGAGGCAGCGCTGGCGCTTCAGGAGCGTAGCGATGTTCCGCTTCGTGCCGCCGCGCACGAGCGGCAGTGCCTTTAGCGCCGCTGCTCCCTTGAACTCGTCCGGCTCGAGCCATATCCTGAGATCGTAGTTCTTCGCGGCGTCCACACCAAAGGCGGTGGCCGCCTCCGACTTACCGCATCCGCCGATGCCGGTCAGGACCAGGCAGGGACTGACCGCCAAGCGCCGGCCGATTTCGGCGGTAACCGTCGGTCGAGGGCTGTGCAAAGCGGGCAGTTTGGGAAACAGCAGGTCACTCGCCGCCTCGTCGCGCATCTGCGCGAGCTCCGGAAGGTATTCCGCCAGTTCCTCGATCGCCGCATCGTTGAAGAGCAAATTCCGGACGATCCAAGCGGCGATGCTCTGCGCACCGAAGATGCCGATCGAGCGGCCTTTCATCCGGTCCTCTTGCAGAACCTTCTTCTTGAAGTCGTCTGCGATGATCGGGCGCTTCTCCTCCGCCGCGATCAGCAAGATGCGCTTCGCGTCCGGCCTGCGCGTCAACGCCTTGGTGATGTCGCCCGACGCCTTTTCCATCCCGGCGGTGAAATAGTCGGTCTCGGCGGAATATTGGGCGACGACGGCGCCGTCATCACTGGTGCTGTCCAGCACACGGCTGACCGGAAGCCCCAGGAAGTTCACGCCCGAGTGCTCGAGCCGGGCGTGAAGCAAATGGTCGAGCAGCTTGCCTCCGAAATCCTCGAAATCGCCCGCAATCAGCTTGATTGCCGGTATGAGCCGCTGGACCATCCGCCGCTGTGTCTGGACCTTCATTAAACTGGGAACTCCCTTTTTAACCAGCGCGAATTGAACCGGCGCGGTCCAGACGTTTCGAGCTATCTCGACCGACACGTGCTTAACGGGCCGCCATGCACCTTATACCAAGTCCTGCGGAGTACGACTCATGCGGCGATTCCCGCAGGACAGCGCCGTGTGATTCCCCGGAGGGACCACAGCGACGAGGTCCGTCATAGCCGCTCCGGTTGGTGACGGTGGCACCGACGTCCAGCATCACCACCGAACCGGCGGGCACCGCCAGACAGGAGAAGCCGACGTCCCAGACGTCCTGCGTCACCCGCGCGGTGACGATCCCGCCGCGCTCGGTCACCACATGGTTTACCGTCAGCAAGGGGATTGGCGTCCCCGCCAGCACGAGGCAATCGGAACCGGTAATGGTAAAGTCCGACGCTCCTGCCTGGGCAGAGGCGACGCTCGCCCCCTCCTCCTTGCGGCTCCAGCCGCCAACGCCGGCTTCCATCGCCTTCTTGCGCAGTTGGTTCTCCATCGGGGACGCCTTGGCCTGCGGCCGTGCCGGCGGAGGAGGCGGTTCCTTCTTCTCGATGCGGGGGGCCGGCGGTGGGGCTGGTGCCGGCCTGGGCGCCATGTCCTCGTAGCTGGACAGCCGTGGTTTCGGCTTCTCCGGACGCCTGCCCCCAGCCGCCAGATGAAACGGCCCGGCGCTGACGCCAAGTCGTTGGCGGCGCGGATCGAAAGGGCCGCAGCCACCGTCGACGGGATCGACGCCACGATGAAGGTCATTCCGCCAATGACCAGGCGCCTTCCTCCTCGTCGGCAACGTCTTCCAACTCAAAGGGCAGTTCATCACATTCACCGGGAGGTTCACGCAGATCGAACGGCCAAGACACGACGGGAAGTGCTGCGGCTGCGACGGCGAACACCCCGGTGTTTACCCAGGCTGCGTGAGAGCCGACAAGATACATCACCTTTTTCGCTCGCGTGGCGGCGACATTCAGGATGTTCGGCGTCCCGCCTGCCCAGTTCCGCGATCCGCGGCTGGTCTCCGCCGAGGCCCCCAGGACCAGCAGCACGGCCTCCGCCTCCTTGCCCTGGAAGGTGTGGACCGTCCCGATGTGCGCCCTCCCCCAATCCTCCTTCGGCTTCTTTCCCTCAATGCCCAGCTCGTCGAGGACGCCGCTCTTCAGCACGAAGCTCCTGAGCTTGTCCGCCACGGCCCGGAAGGGGGAGATGATGTACAGGCTGGGCTTCCGGATGCCCCGGACGCCCAGCTTCCGCAGGAGGTCGACGACCGCCTCACCTTCCGCCTTGCTCCATTTCTCGGCGTTGGACCGGACGTCGATCCAGGCGCTGCCGGCAAGCCACGGTGACAGGGCATCGGCGATGGGGGACGCCGGCTCCCCCGCCGCATGCACCATCAACCCGCCATAGGCGATCTCGTTGGAGATCGAGAACATCGGGTCCTGGCAGCGGCGGTGCACGAGAAGCGGAAGGCCGATCTCCCGGACGTCGGCGCCCGCGCCCATGCGGGCCATCAGCGGACTGACGGCGTCGGCGAGGGTCTGCGCGGATGCCCGCGGCGCCGCCCACAGGTCGGGGTGCGCTCCGTAGCTGGCGCAGATTGCCCGGACGAGACCCGTGGGAACCTTCGACACCGGTTCGATCTGCAGCGGATCACCGATGATGAGCGCGCGTTGCGACCGCCACACGGCGCCAACCCCCGCCTGCGGTGTCGCCTGACCGGCTTCGTCGACGATGAGCCAGCCGATGGCTCCCTCACCCACCCCGTCCATCAGCCGGTCGAACGAGGCGAAGGTCGTCGACACGAGCGGCACCATCAGGAAGAAGCTGTCCCACAGATCGCCAAGATGGGCATCGGCGCCGGACGGCGTGCGCTTGCCCTTGAGGTGATCCATCATCAGCCCGAGGTTCGACTTCATCGGCCCGGCGGCGGCGTCGATGAACGCGCGGTGCAGCCGCATCGCGGCGGCGAACATCTCATCCCGCGCCGCGGTGAAATCGGGGTCCGCCCAGGCACTGGCGGTGTGAATGGCTTTGTGGGAACCGCTCCAGAACGACGGCCCGAGTTGGGTGCCGGCGCAGACCTCCGGACACCGGGCCTCCAGGTCACGCAACTGCGCCCATCGTTCCCGGCTGGCCGTCAGCGCGGTCTCGGCCGCTCTTGCCCGTGCGTCCGCCGTCTCCATCCGGGTCCCGGCGGCAGACAGTTCGGTTCGGGCCGCCTCCTGGTCGGCCAGCATGCGCCGCAGGAGGTCCATCGCCTCCTCCTGCCGTTGCCGCCAGCGGGCGTCCAGGCCCAGCCAGCGAAAAACAGGAACCGGCTGAAGGGCGGTGTTGCCGTCGAGCAGACGGCGCGCATCAGCGACGGCGGCGTCGAGCCGCGCCAGCGCCAGTTCCGCAGCGCGGCGGGTCTCCCGTGCCCTGTCCGCATCCTCGGCAGCGGCACGGTGCGCCGCATGGGCGTCGTCCATGGCCTGCTGAACCGAGGCCGCCGTCCACAGCGCCGTGCGGATCTGCTCGCGCAACGCCTGCATGCCGGCGGCCGACGCCCGCTTCTCCCGGTAGTCAAGGCAAGCCTGCCGCCAGCGTTCCATGGCCGCCGCCTTGTTCCGCGGCGGCGTTTCGACCTCGACGATCGTCGGGGGCGGATCGCCCGCACGATCGCGCTTCACCCGCCCAGTCACGGCGGCGAGATACTTTTCCAACCCCCAATCCGGATGCCACCAGGCGTCCTCGACGAATTCCGCGCGGTTGGCCATGTTGCCGAGCACCGCGGCGATGAGCCCCCAGCAACTCCCCGCCTTGCCGTGAACGGCATCGGCGGTGCCGGGGAAATGGCGCACGCCGACATCCGGAGCCACCGTTCCGGCGAGAGGCAATTCGGCGCTGACGTTCCGCACGGCGGCGTTGTTCGAGGAGGCGACCACGATGCCGCGCCCCCGCAACTGGGCGTCCAGCCTGTAGAGCGTCTGCCGGCGGCCACCTTCGGCGACGAGGTTCGCAGGCGAAAAGGCGGATGCCGGGTCTTCGAACCCGAGCAACGCGTCGGCCCGGTCGAGGATCACGGCGGCGACGACGTCGCGCAGCAGCGTCGTCTTGCCCGTGCCGGGCGGCCCGTTGATGGAGAGCATCCCGCCATCCGCCAGATCGCGCATGGTGGCGTTCACCGCCGCCTGCTGCAACGTCACCAGCTTGGCGGGCTTGGGAGCCGGCCAGCGGGCCAAGGGCAGACGGCGCGGCGCCAGCAGATCCTCCAGCAGCGCCTTATCGGCCAACACGTCGCGGCGGTGCGGCGGCGACCGGTTCCCGAGATAGGTTTTCAGCATCGGCCCACCTCCACCGGCCTGCACGGCGGTGCGGATGCGGTGCAGGTCGCGGAGGAAGAAGCTGTTGATGATGTCGACCGGCTCCTTCTCGCCGTCCCCGATGACGCGGATGGCGACCCGCGACCGCTCGAGCACCTCCTTCGGCAGGTTCAGGCACCGCTCCAGAGCGGTCATACCGAGGACGAACCCGCGCCTGGTCGTCGGAATCTGGCAGCCGTCCTCGGCGCGTTCGATCAGCGCGTCACCGATCTCCCGGCACAGGTCGTCCTGGACGTCCAGATACCGGTGCAAGCCGGATATCCGGCCGGCCAGGACCTCTCCGCAGGCCCAGCCGAAACTGGACAGCAGCACCTTGGACGACGGGAAGCCCCGTTCATCGAAGGAAGCCAACGCCAGCACGGCGACCCCCGACGCCTGCTCCCGCTCAGGACCATCCGGCTCGACGTTCCTGACCAGCAACTCGACCGCCGGCTTCACCTTGGCAAAGGCCACCGGCAGATACCAGCGGATGGTCTCCTCGTCGGAGAGCTTCAACCCCACCCGGTCACCCGCCGGGCTGTCCCAGGGCATCTGGCCGGAGCTGACGTCGAACGGCAGCAGCA